>CAYOZX010000223.1:0-6233 GCA_964408515.1 uncultured Acidobacteriaceae bacterium
ACCGGATTGAGTCTTTCTCCCATGCTCAACGCCCAAACCACCCTGACACCCGATGCCGCCCTGCAGGAATTGCTGGCCGGCAATCAACGCTTTGCCGCCAATCAACTGACCTCCATCGAGCACGATCTCAGCATCCTGAAGGCCCACACGCTTGAGAAGCAGGAGCCCTTTGCCGCCGTGCTCGCCTGCGCCGACTCGCGCGTGCCCGTCGAGCTGATCTTCGATCAGACTATCGGCCACATCTTTGTCACCCGCGTGGCAGGCAACATCGTCACCCCGGAGATCATCGCCAGCCTGGAATACGCCGTGGCGGTGCTCGGCGTCAAAGCCATTCTTGCCGTGGGACATACCAACTGCGGGGCGGTGAAAGCAGCCATGAAAGCCGATACCGTGCCCGGCCAGATCAGCGCGCTCTATCAGCACTTGCGCAAGGCGGTGGAGCAGTCGGGCGGAAATCTCGGCAAGGCCATCGCCGCCAACGCCACCATCCAGGCGGAGCTCCTGCGGACGTCCTCCACCGTGATCCGCGATGCGGTGAAATCTGGCAAGGTTAAAGTCGAAGCGGGCGTGTACGACCTGGCGACGGGAAAGGTAAGCCTGAATTAGAAACGGCGCCGTCGTCCCTACTCTTACGGGAACCTGTACCCTGCCTTCAGTTCGCAGCGAAAGACCTTGGTCTGGTCGGGATTGATGCGCGAGTTGCAGTCCGCCCAGCTCAGGTACAGATTCGGGCCCAAGGGAAAGACGATCACTTCTCCGCTGATTTCAGCCTGGACGCTGATGCCCTCCGCCGCACCCGGCATAGTAAAGTTCAGCACCTGGCCGAAGATCACGGGGTACGACGTGCGCACCATGTCGCTGATCATAGGGTGAAAGACTTCCGCTTCTACCAGAAACGTGGCCGTATCGGACCAGTTCAGGGCGGAAACCTGCAGCATGCGGCCATTCTGAGTAAGGTCTTCGGCTTCCACCTTGGTGAACGGGCACGGCCCGGCGATGCACGAGGTGCGGGCGTTGCGGAACTCGTTGCCCTCGCCCGCATCCAGCACGGCCGAGCCCACCGAACCCTTCCACTTTCCGTCCGGGGAGCAGGGCAACTGCTTGCGGCAAGGCACGTTGCCGCGGTTGGGAACCTCGAAGGGTTTGACCGCACTACCCACGTTGGCGGCGGTGGTGGTCTTGATCGAGTAGCGCGCAAGCACATTGGACACCACAACATCGGGCCGTTTGGCGGTAGCCGCCTCGTGAGGAATCGGTTCCATGTGCGCCATGTACAGCTTGTCGCCCGCGAAGTCTTTGAGCTGCAGCGGCTGGTAGTCGCCGTGGCGGAAATTCAGCAGGATCGGGCGGCCGATCCACAAGCGGGTGCGCAAGGGGACCGAAAAGAAGCCCGAGGCGTCAGACTTGCCCTGGCCGATCACCGACCCGTAGGACTGGACGGTGACCTCCACATCGGCAATCGGCAATTCTTTTTTGGGGTCGCCGTCCTGGCGGATCACCGCGCCCTGCAGCAGCATGGAACGGGTATGCGGGCGAGTGAGGAAAAGGGCGGCGGCAAGCAGGAACAGGGCGGCCGCCGTGGCCCACAGAAATTTCTGTCTTTTGACCATCCCCTTCCTTCAGGAACATTCTACGACGACCTTTAGGCGGCTTTCGCGAAAGGATGGCCCAGCCCGAAGCCGCAGGAACCCGGACGCTCACTACTGCCTGTAACCATGCGCGTTACCCTCTGTCCTTTTGAGCGCTGGCGGCTGCAGCGGGATCGTTTAAGATTTGTCGAGTGCAGGATGGGAAGTTCGGCCCCGGGAACCAATCCCGCCGGGACTGGCTCAGACGGGCCGCCGGCATGGGCATCGGCCTGCCCCTGGCCCGGCTGGGGCTGATGCGGCTGGTTCCGGAGGCCCGGGAACAACACACCCGGCCTGCTCCGCCTCCGGCGCCCACTTCGCTCGTCCCGGACGATGATCAGTTTCTCGACGAGGTCCAGCGGGTCGCATTCTGCTACTTCTGGGAGCAGGCCAGCCCGCTGACCGGATTGGTCAAGGACCGCTGCAATGCGCGCAAGGCCACCACCGACAACAGTGTGGTCGCCAGCATTGCCGCTACCGGATTCGGCCTGACCGCGATCTGCATCGGCGAAAGGCGAGGCTTCATTTCTCTCAATGAGGCCCGCACCCGGGTGCTGAACGCGCTGCGCTTCCTGCGCAAGACTCTGCCCCACCATCGCGGATTCTTCTACCACTTTGCCAACGTGAATACCGGGGAGCGCCTGTGGGATTCTGAAATCTCGTCGGTGGATACGGCGCTATTGCTGTGCGGCATTCTCACCTGCCGCCAGCACTTTGAGAATTCGGAAATCCGGCAGCTCGCCGCCGAGATTTTCGGCCGGGTGGACTGGACCTGGCTCTCGGAAGACACTTCCCTGCTGCCTCATGGCTGGCTGCCCGAAGTCGGGTTCCTGCCCTACCGCTGGGATTATTACAGCGAGCTGATGATGATGTATCTGCTGGGCTTGGGCTCCTCTTCTCATCCCCTGCGCGTGGAAGCCTGGGACGCCTGGAAGCGGACCACCTTCGAGTACGACGGCCTGCGCTATATCGGCTCCTTCGCGCCCCTGTTTGTGCATCAGTATTCCCAAGCCTGGTTCGACTTCCGGGGCAAGCGCGACCGCTATGCCGACTATTTTCACAATTCCGCCATTGCGACCGATGTGCACCGGCGATTCTGCGTCGAGTTGGCGAATCAGTTCCCCCACTACGGCGATGACCTGTGGGGCATTACGGCTTCTGATTCGCGCCAGGGCTATGTGATCTGGGGCGGCCCGCCGGCTATGGGGCCGATTGACGGAACTGTGGTTCCCAGCGCGTCCGCGGGCTCCCTTCCTTTCCTGACTCAGCCGGTGATGCGGGTTCTGCGCAACATCCGGAAGACCTACCCGCCCGCCTGGTGCACGTACGGTTTCATCAATGCCTTCAATCCGGCCACCAACTGGTATGACAACGACGTAATCGGCATCGACACCGGGATCACCCTGCTCATGGCGGAAAATACGCGCACGGGGTTCCTGTGGAGCACTTTCATGAAGAACACGGAGGCCGTGCGCGGCATGCAGCGCGCCGGTTTCAAGAGTTCCAGTCCTTTTACCGAAAAACAACAGAGCGGGCTGCCATCGCCCGATGGCAGCCCGTCTGGTCTCGCCGTCTCCACCTGACTCCATCAGAAGTTCTGCAGCGTCTCGCCCTCCGCGCTGCCCGTGGAGGTCGCCGCGGAAGTCGTCGCCGGCTCGCCGGCTGAGGGAGTCTTTTCCGGCAGCTTCGCGCTGGCCACAATCTTCTCCAGGCTGGCGAAGATTGCGCTGCGATCCACCCGCGTGACCTTAGAGTCGGCGCTGCTGCTTCCGCTGGCCACTGCCAGACCGAATTCGTAGCAGGTGCCGTTGCGGAAGGCGTGAAAGTACTCCGCCTGGGTTTCGTCCTTGGCCACATCCGTCTGGGCAATCCGGGTGAATTCGTTGGCTCCGGCCTTGACGACCTGTGCCGGAGTTCCGTGTCCGGATGTCTCGGGGAAGGCGAACTGCGAGCACTCGTCGGCAGTCATGCTGTTAACGCTCAGGTGCAGCAACGCAGCCTCGAAGTCGGTGCCGGGATAAGAGGTCTCCGGCAGCAGGACTGCAGCCAGAGTTGCGCCGCCCGGTCGCACGAAGTTCGTGCCCTGGGCCCAGGTCGTGTCCTCGGCTGCCTCCAGGGCTTCGCCGGTCTTCAACTGGTACTTCCGCGGGAAGCGGAACGAAACGCCGTAGTCGTGGTTGACGTAGGCAAGCGTAGAGGCGCGGCGCTTCTTCGTTTTCGCGGGCGCGGGCGTTGGAGCTGGAACTGGTGTGGCCGCTACCGGCGCCGCGACTGGCGCCGCCGGCTGCGCCGGCTGCTGCACAGCCACCGGTTTGCTGCTGCGCGAGCAGCTTCCGATAACGATGACCGCCGCGAACAGGGCCAGCGCCCCGAGCGCGCCTACGGTTTGGTTGGTGATCGATCTGCCTTCCGGTTCTGGGGATCCGGGTTGCGAGTTGCTAGGTTCATTTCCGGATAAATTGAGCTGTGTCATGGGTTCCTCCTGGTGCCACTGGACGCAGAAACTGAAAGCATGGCGGCAGCCAAAAAGGAATCGATTGATTCCGCGATAGTTAGGTCAAACGCTTGCACCGGGAAATTGTGTCTTTACAGGCACTATGTGGCAGCCGGCCCACGAGTCGCCTCTTGCCTAACTCCCCGGCTGACGACCATACTGGAAACTCATTCCCATGAAGACTCATCTTTCTCTCTCTGCTCCCGCTGAGGTTGAAACCGAATGCCTTGTCGTAATCGCCCTTGACCGCTCGGAGAAAGACCGCGGCGAAAAAGACAAGCCGCAAATCTCCATTGAAGCCTCTGACCCTGCCGTCAAGGACGCGGCTGCCGACGTGATCGCAAGCGGCGAGCTGTCAGGCAAAGCTTTCGAAACCACGCTGCTGCACCGGCCCGCCAAGCTAAAGGCGAAGCGCATTCTGTACCTGGGAGGCGGCAAGGCCAAGACTTTCTCGGCTTTCGACCTGCGCCGGATGGCAGGTGCGGCGGTGCGCGCGCTGAAGTCGCGCGGCCTGCGCAGTTTCGCTTTCCTGGCTCCCGAGACTGGACTCAAGCCGGAAGAAGCGGTTAAGGCCATCGTGGAAGGCGCTTTCGTCGGGAACTTCGATCCTGACTATTACAAGAGCGACCGCAAGGACCAGAAGATTGACGCGCTCACCGTGGTCGCGCGTGGCGATCAGGCGAAACTGCAGCAGGCCATGGATGAGGCGAACATCATCGGGGAGTCGCAGAACTTCACCCGCGATCTGGTCAACGAGCCCTCGAATCGTATGACCCCGACCGTGCTGGGCGAGCGCGCCAAGAAGATGGCAGCGGAAACCGGGTTGCAGTGCGAAGTTTTCGGCGCGGACAAGATGAAAGAACTCAAAATGGGCGCTTTCTGGGGTGTGGCCCAGGGTTCGGATGAGCCGCCCGCACTGATCGTGCTTCGCTACCAGCCGGCGGGCGCGCCCGAAAAACCGGTGCTGGGCCTGGTGGGCAAGGCCATCACCTTCGACACCGGCGGCATTTCCATCAAGCCGGCCGATGGCATGGAGAAGATGAAATATGACATGGCGGGCGGGGCGGCGATGCTGGGCGCGATGCGGGCTATCGCGCTGCTCAGACCTAAAGTGAAGATCACCGCCATCATCTGCGCCACCGAGAATATGCCGTCAGGCAAGGCGCAGAAACCGGGCGACGTGCAGATCGCCATGTCGGGCAAGTCGATCGAGATTATCAACACCGACGCCGAAGGGCGGCTGGTGCTGGCCGACGGCCTCTGCTATGCGCGCCAACTCGGCTGCACCCACCTGATCGACGCCGCCACACTTACCGGCGCGGTCGTGGTCGCGCTCGGATACACCAACGCCGGCATCTTCGCCAATGACGAGCAGATGTACGAGCGTTTCAGCAAGGCGTTGGCCAAGGCGGGCGAGAAAATGTGGCGCATGCCGCTCGACGACGAATACAAGGAAGTCATCCGCTCCACCATCGCCGATATCGTCAACTCCGGCGGACGCTGGGGTGGCGCCATCACCGCCGCCATGTTTCTCAAGGAATTCGCCGAGGACACGCCCTGGCTGCATCTTGACATCGCGGGCACGGCTTGGACCGAAGAGCAAAAGCCGTGGATCGCCAAAGGCCCATCCGGAATTGCGGTGCGCAGCCTGGTGGAATTCGCCCGCGACTTCGCGGGCTAGATCGCCATCCGCCAAGAGGTGAATGAGGACGAGCTACGCCCGTCCTCTCCTGGTACTCGCGAGCGGCTCAGTTGATGTCGAACTGCTCCTGGTGCAGGGCGGGATCGCTCTTCACGATCACGGTCTTCTTGGTAAGCTCTTCCATCTCCCCGAGGGCCTTGCCGTTGTTGGCCTTGAGCGCCTTGGCCACTTCCGGGTTCACCCGCAGCATCACGTCGGAATGCTCCAGGTGCTTGGCGATCTTGCGCATCTCCAGATAAATTTCGTTGCACACCGTGGTCACCGATTTTACGAAGCCGGTGGACTGGCAATACGGGCACGGGCTTCCGATGGTGCGCTCGAGCGACTGCTTCACCCGCTTGCGCGTGATGGCCACCAGCCCGAAATCGTTAAACTGGAGGACCTTGGACGGCGCCCGGTCGGCGCATAG
>CAYOZX010000224.1:0-6230 GCA_964408515.1 uncultured Acidobacteriaceae bacterium
GGGCACGGTCAACACGAACAGCAGAGTGGAGGGAACCAGGCCCGGGCTTCCAGAAGCGCAGGCATAGTTGGGAAACTGCGAGGTATCGCCTCCGGGAAAGCCTTGCAGCGCACCCAGGCAGGGCACGAATCCGGGATCGAGAACTCCACCCGCCGGCAGCGCATTGGGATTGGCGCCGTTCGACTGGCAGGACGGCGGCGCGTTGGGAGAAAAGAAAGCCGCCAGACAGCCGGGAGCATTGCCCAGGCCGGCAATCGGCAGGTAGGGCGCCTGGAACGAGAGCTGATCCACTGTGCCCACATCCTCGCGCACGAAATAAATGCCGTAACCGCCGCGCACGGTGGTCGTGTGCTTTCCCAACACATCCCAGGCGAATCCCACGCGCGGACCCAGACCGGTGGCGTAGTTGTTCTTCAACGTGGAGTCGTTACCCGAGCCGCTCAGACCGTTCACGTTCAACTTGTTCGCGCAGCCGCCGTAGGCGAAGGGATACTGTCCCCCGTTGGCCAGCTGGGGATCGAAATTCCCGATGTGGCAGAGCTGATCGTAGAAAGCTCCCAGCATCTCCGTCCGCAGCCCGAGGTTCAGGGTCAAATCCGGGCGTACTTTCCAGTCGTCCTGCGCGAAGAACCCGAAGTTGTTGTTGCGGTACTTGTGATTGAACACGCCGCCGCCACCGAAGCTGCCGTCGGCTGCACCCTCCAGGAACTTCTGCCAGTCAGTCAAGCCGCCGCTGCCCAGGCTATTGAAGAAAAAGATCTGCCCATTGAAGACTTGCGGAAACAGCTTGTCGAGATTCACGCGCGTGTATTCGCCGCCAAAACGGAAGACATGCGCGCCCTTCACCCAACTGACCGAGTCCACCACGCTATAGTTATTCTGTGTCTGAAACTGATCCGCCGGCGGTGTGGGGCCGATCTGAAAGCTCGATAGCGTGAACTTGTAAATCGACTTGGTCACGTTGCTGGTGGGCCGGTCGATACCCAGGTCGTCCACGGTCACGGGCGGAATGTTGATCAGGCTGTTGTTGATGCGTACGTAGCCAAAGCGCAGGTCGTTGACCACCGACGACGAAAACAGGTGGGTGTTGTTCACCGTGAAGAAGCGGTCATTCACGGGCAGGTCGTAAGGAAAGTCCAGGTCGTTGGCGCTGATGCTGCTGGCCAGGGTCCCGCCCAGGGAGGCCTGTAATCCGCCGGCGCCGAAAGGCAGCAGCGATTCCGCATTGGAAAAGAAAAACCGCGCCGAGACTTTGTCTTTGCCTTCGCGAAACTCGCGGTCCCATGTGGCCGTGAACTGATCATCGGTGTAGCGGCCGGGCTTGCTCACGATGTATTGACCGGTGTTGACCGACCCGCTGACCGGGTCCAATCCCGGAGTGCAATCCACGCTGCAATTGGCGGCCGCCACGCCGGAGGGGATCAGAAATCCCTGCGCATTGGGGAACTGACCATTCTTGATCTGCAACAGACCGGTTCCCGCATTATTGGCAATCACGGCATCGATGCTCGGGACTCCGAAAACCGCTTCCAGGTTGGCGGGAGTGCGATCCGCCGGCAACAGCGGAATCTGCGAGCTGATAAAAGTCCCCGGCGACAAACCGCTGCGCTGCCGCGTGCCCTGATAATTGACGAAGAAAAATCCGCCCTGGGCGCTGCGCCCGATCGGCCCCCCCAGACTGCCCCCGAAGATGTTCTGCTTCACGGAGGGGCGGGGCTGACCCGCGCGGTTGAGAAAATACTCATTGGCGTTGAGCACATCGTTGCGGAAAAACTCGTAGGCATCGCCGTGAAAATTCTTGGTTCCGGACTTGAAGATGGCATTCACGTTCCCGCCGCCGTTGCGGCCCTGGCTGGCGTCATAGAGCGAGGTTTGCACCTTGAACTCCTCGATCACGTCCGGGTTGGGCAGGGGCACGTTGGTGGCCTGGGCCACGTTGTAGTCCGTGGCACTGATGCCTTCCATCAGCAGGTTGTTGTTATCCTCGCGCTGGCCGTTCACGATCACACGGACATTGCCTCGCCCCAACTGCGCCGAGGCGTTTAGTTCGCTCTGTGCGCCCGAGGACAGGGTGAGCAACTGCTGGAAGTTTTGCGTCGCCAGGGGAAGATCGCGGATGGTGCGCGATTCGATCGCCTGACCCGTGGTGGCCGCCGAGGTCTCCACCGTCTGCACCTGCGCCTGAACCTCCACTTTTTCCTGCACCGCCAGAGGGCGCAACTTGGCTTCCATGCGCGTGGTTTCCGTCACCCGGACGCCGATATCCGCGAGCTTGGCTTCCTGAAAGCCGCCCGCCGCCACTCTCACCGTGTAGGTCCCGACGGGCAGCAGGGAGAAGGTGAATGAGCCATTGGCGTCTGTTTTGGTGGTGCGGGTATACGCGCCCGTATCCTGGTTGACAATGCTCACCTCGGCTCCCGCGACCACAGCGCCGCTGGAGTCAAACACGCTCCCCGTGATCGCGCCCGTGGCGCCACCCTGCGCCAGTGCGTTCGACACGCACATCCAAACCGCCAAGCTGATTGCGATGAATGTCCTGGTTCGTCCCGGCATAGACTCCTCCCCCAACCCTTGGTGCAGAATGCCTGAATCCGCTCAGAATGGATCAGAAAGTCAAGGTCGCTAGTCGAGTGGAAAACGCCGGAGCGTTCGACATCGCCCGGTCTGTCCACTGGCTGCGCTTTGCATGCGCATGGCGCTCTCCGCATGAACCGCGGTCATAAGTCCGGTCGTGAAGGGATGGAAAGCAGGTTACTAGAAATCGGTAGAGCAGGCAATAGCCCGGCTCAGCGCTTCACGCTTCCCGGAATGAAACATCTGTTACAGCCCCTTGTACAAGCCGCCGTCAACCAGGATCGTTTGTCCAGTCACATACGATGCGCGCTCGGAAGCCAGCCATACGATGGCATCGGCGACCTCCCTCGGTTCCCCTAGCCGTCTCAAGGGCGCGTCCGCTGCCCAGCCCTCGAATATTTCCTTTTCCGACTTTCCCGATGCGCCGGAGCGGCTCTTCGCCAGCTCCTTCAACCGGTCCGTGGCCGTGAATCCTGGCCCTACGTTGTTCACCAGAATTCCGTCCTTGCCGAATTCGTTGGCCAGGCTCTTCACCAGGCCGACCACGGCCGCCCGCACCGCGTTCGAAAGCACCAGGTCCGGCACCGGCTGTTTGGTGCTGATCGACGTGATGGTGATAATTCGCCCCCAGTGCCTGCGCTGCATGTGCGGGATGACTTCTCGCGCGAAGCACATCGTGCTCATGAAGTTCGCCTCGACCGCACTGCGCCAGTCCTCCACCGTCGTGGCCAGAAACCCCTTGGCGGGAGGTCCTCCCGCGTTGGTCACGCAAATGTCGGCAGCGCCGTACTGGCTCACCACGGATGCGACAAAAGCTCTCACGGCGCTGGCGTCAGTCACATCCAGGGCCCGGTGAAACACCTCCACCCTGTGTTGTTTCCTGATGCCGTCGGCTGCCGCCGCCAGGGTGGGCTCATTCCGCGCACACATCGCCAGCCGGCATCCTTCAGCGGCGAAGGCCTCGGCGGTTGCCCGGCCGATGCCCTGGCTCGACGCGGCCACGATTGCAACTTTACCCCTCAATCCCAAGTCCATAGGAACCGAATTATAGATGGATCAAATCGGGGACGCGCATGATCGCGCCCCCTTTTGCCCGTGCGGCATCGCGTTCGTGCCAACGGTTGCGATCAGGATGTCGAGCCTCAACCTGCGCCCGCCCCCTTGCTCAGCTTGCCCGCGACCGTTACTCTTGGAGGAGCGTCGCGCGCGTACATTTGTTTCATGCGCAACTGAGGCCCTTATGCCCAATTTCGCAAGATATGCCTGGCTGGACCACGGATTAACAGACGCCAGTCAAGCCGGAGTGCCCCTGGTTAATGCCGGCTTGCACTACGGCTTCACGGTCTTCGAAGGAATTCGCTCCTACACGACCGACCGCGGCCCCGCTGTCTTCCGGCTCCCGGAGCACGTTGAACGCCTGCTGGATTCCGCTCGCATCGTGGGTTTCCGCGATCTTCCCTGGTCGCGCGATTTCCTCATCGACGCCATTTACAAGACCATCGCTGCCAATGGGTTCTCGGCATGCTACATCCGTCCCGTCATTTATCTCGACGGCGCCATGGATCTGGTCGTGGACAGCGGCAAGCCCCGTCTGATCATCGCAGTCTGGGAGTGGACGGCATTTCTCGGCGAAGATGCCAAGGAGCGCGGCATCCGGGCTAACATTGCTTCCTTCACGCGCCTGCATCCCAACATCATGATGACCAAGGCCAAAGTGGCAGGAAACTATGTCAGTTCCATTCTGGCCAAGACCGAGTCGCAGCGTGCCGGCTTCGACGAGGCCATCATGCTTGATCCTCAGGGATATGTCGCGGAATGCACTGGCGAGAATATTTTTCTGGTGCGCGACAACCTCATCTTCACCCCTGGCCGAGGCGCAATTCTGGAAGGCATTACGCGCGACAGCGTTATTACCCTGGCTCGCGATCTCGGATACACGGTCACGGAAGAACCCATCTCTCGCGACCAGCTGTACATCGCCGACGAAGTCTTTGTTTGCGGCACCGCCGCCGAGGTGGCTGGATTGCGTGAGATCGACTTCCGTGCCATTGGCGACGGGAAGACCGGGCCCGTGACCCGCGCCTTGCAGCGGGAATTTGACCAGCTCACCAGCGGACGTCATCGCCGCTCCGCGGGCTGGCTGTCTCCGGTGCCGGCGTTCGAACCCGTCCCCGCCGGCGATTAGGATAAGGAGCAGCTATGAAAAAGCTTTCACGGCATCCGGAAACTCAAGCGGTTCGGGGCGGAATGGACCTTCGCAAGAAGAATGGTCCCCTGGCCGCACCCATCTACCAGACATCCACGTTCGAGGCAGCCGATAGCGACCAGCAGGTGCGCGCGACCAGCACCGACATGTTTTACACCCGGTATGGCAACCCCACCCACACCGTGGCCGAAAAAGCGATTGCTGAGCTGGAGGGCGCTGACGCCGCGCTCCTCTTCGCTTCCGGGATGAACGCCATCACGACTTCGGTCCTCGCCCTGCTCAGGAGCGGCGACCACGTGGTCGCGCAGCGCGATATCTACGGCGGCGCGACCAAGTTCTTCACCCAATGGCTGCCCCGGCTGGGTATCGAGACCACTCTCGTCGATACCACCGACTATGATCAGCACGCTCGCGCCATCCGCCCGAATACAAAGCTGCTTTACCTTGAATCTCCCACCAATCCCACGCTCCGCGTGGTTGATCTCCGCCGGGTGGCGGCGCTGGCGCGACAGCATGGCCTGATCACTTTCATCGACAGCACCTTTGCCACGCCCATCAATACACGCCCGGCGGAGTTCGGCATCGACCTGGTCATGCATTCCGGAACCAAGTATTTTGCCGGCCATGCCGACCTCATCTGCGGCCTGGTCGCCGGGCGGCAGAATCTGATCGACAGGATCCATGAAACGCGCACCACCCTGGGTGGCAGCATGGATCCTCACGCCGCGTTCCTGCTCTTGCGCGGCATCAAGACGCTCGCGCTACGTGTGCAGCGGCAGAATGAGAACACTCTGCGGGTGGCCCAATTTCTCTCCCGGCACCCCAAGGTGCGCCGGGTTCACTATCCCTTCCTGGAGGGCCATCCCCAGCGCCCCCTGGCCATGGAGCAGATGCAGGGTGGGGGAGGCGTCCTGAGCTTCGAAATCGACGGCACCGGAGAAGACGCCAGGCGCCTGGCTGAATCTCTGCATCTTTTCAGCCTCGCGCCCAGCCTGGGAGGGGTCGAGTCGCTGGTCACAATTCCTGTGCTTACCTCCCACGGCATGATTTCTCCCGACTTGCGGGAGAAGATGGGAGTGACGGATCAGTTGATCCGGCTTTCGGTGGGCATCGAGAACGTGGACGATCTGATCGCCGACCTCGAGCACGCGCTCGCTCTCGTCCAGCCGGCGCGCGAGCACGCCGCAATACGCTAGGCGCGAGCCGCGAAAACCGTGCTGCTTACAACGTCTGTCCCAGCTCAGGACACGCCGCGGGTGGACTCTCGCACCGCCAGTTCCGGCGCCAGCTTGCGGTGTACCACCGAGACCGGCCGCTTTTCCAGGACGGCGTTGATCCCCTCCACCGCCAGCATCGCCCCCATGCTGCCCATTGCCTCCATGGGCTGGCGCACCGTGGTCAGGGCCGGTGTACCCAGGCTGGAGACGGCGACATCGTCAAAACCCACCAC
>CAYOZX010000225.1:0-6228 GCA_964408515.1 uncultured Acidobacteriaceae bacterium
CAGCTTTAGGACAGTTGCTTGGGGCCCCAAATGCAAATCTTCTGCCACTCTCTGTGGTAATTTCCGCCTCTGTTGCGCCTCAGAATCCCGTGAATCTGGGCGACCCCGAACACCATGTTAAACGCCCGAACAGCGCGGGTCTCACCGTTGGAAACCGACGCTGTCTCGCCGTCCGAAACCGACGCTGTACTTCGACAGCATCGTGATCGTAGAGTGGGCGCCGGCCTGCTGCAGTGCTTTGCGCACCTGTCATCCGTGTTGGGCACTTTCATGAAACCGCTGATTACGCTCTCCATCGGCAGATTGCAGCCGAGAGTCATCCGCCGTAACCTGGCAGGGCGGAAAGAGCGCGTTGCGCACCGCCAGGTTCTCCGAGGCTGAGACTGTCGACCGGCGCCGAAACCCGTCGCCCGTACCGACGAGGGGTGGCGTGGCAATGCTTAGCCAGCTACGGGACCGCAGAGTTTCTATAGTATGATGCATTGCTATATAGCATTGGCCAACCATGATCTCGCTGACCGCCACATCTCTGTTCACGCCCCTTGAGAAGATCGAGCAGCCGCTGCTACTGGTGGCAGACGGTCTGATCGCCGAGGTCACATCGCGTGGCCGTCACCAATTGCCGAAAAATGGGCGCACCGTGGACTTTGGCGACGCCATTCTGGCCCCAGGGTTTATCGACATTCACATCCACGGCGGCGCCGGCCATGACGTAATGGAGGCCGGGGCTGATTCCCTGCCGGCGGTGGAAACCCTGTTGGCCAGTCATGGTGTGACCAGCTATTTTCCGACCACAGTCACAGCCCCGCTCGATACAACCCTTTCCGCCCTAGAGCGGTTGGCACAGGCCATCGAGGGTGCGGGGAGGAATCCGGCCGCGACTGGGACGCGTGCGCGGCCGCTGGGCATTAACCTGGAAGGGCCGTTCATCAGCCACAAGCGGCGGGGCGTTCATCCGCCAGAAAATCTGATCGCGCCGTCCCTGGGAATGTTCGAGCGCTTCTGGCAGGCGGCCCGCGGGAAGATTCGGGTGATGACCATCGCGCCGGAGCTGCCGGGCGCACCGGAGGTCATCGCGGAAGCCGCGAAGCGCGGAGTGTGTGTCAGTTTGGGGCACTCGGACGGTGATCTGAATGCCGCCCGTGCTGGAGTAGCGGCGGGCGCCCGTCACGCCACCCATACCTTCAACGCCATGCGGCCCCTGGATCATCGTGAGCCGGGAATCCTGGGCGAAGTGCTCACGGACGCGCGGATCTCTGCGGACATCATCGCGGACGGCGTCCACCTCGATCCCGCGGTGGTCGACCTCTTCATCAAAGCCAAGGGACCGGAGGGCGCGGTGCTGATTACCGATGCCACCGCGGCCACGGGCATGCCCGAGGGCCGGTACCGGCTGGGATCGTTTGAAGTGGAAGTCAAGGATGGCAGGTGCCTGCTGGATGGCAAGCTGGCGGGGAGCGTTCTGACCATGGACCGTGCGGTGCGCAACGTGATGGCCTTTGCTCATTGGGATCTGCAGCAGGCGATACGGTTGGCCACGCTGAATCCGGCGCGGGTCGCCGGACTGAACGGGCAAGGTGAACTGAAAGCTGGCGCGCGCGCCGATCTGGTGGTGCTGAGCCCAAGGGGTGAAGTGCGCCACACGATCATCGGCGGAGTGGTCGCTTAGCCAGCATCGCAGTTTTCGCGTTGCCGGCCGCCGCGACCGCTAACGCCTGATGATGGAGGAGAAAAAATCATGGCCGACAAGGGCGGCTTCCCCCACTTCATGCTGAAAGAGATCTTTGATCAACCGCAGGGGCTGCGGGATACGATTGCGCCCCGGGTTTCACTCGATGACGCCGT
This sequence comes from uncultured Acidobacteriaceae bacterium, assembly GCA_964408515.1. Lineage (GTDB taxonomy): Bacteria > Acidobacteriota > Terriglobia > Terriglobales > Acidobacteriaceae > CAYOZX01. Next base: position 1,846 of record CAYOZX010000225.1, read on the forward strand.
GGTGCGCCTGGATGAAGTGCGCATCAGCACCGATGAGCTCCGTGCGCTGCGTCGCATCAACATTGTGGCCTCGGGCACGAGCCGGCACGCGGGCATGGCCGGACAGTACATGATTCAGGACCTAGTCAACCTGCCGGTCGATGTGGACTACGCCAGCGAATTCGAGTACCGCAATCCCCTGATCGGACCGGGCGAGCTGACCATCGTGATTACTCAGTCGGGCGAAACGGCCGATACGACCGCGGCCCAGCGTGAGGCCAAGGCCAAGGGATCGCGCACCATCGCGATCTCCAACGTGGTTGATTCCACCATTGCGCGCGAAGCTGACGGGGTGCTTTACACCCGCGCTGGCCCGGAAATCAGCATCGCTTCCACTAAGGCATTCACCGCGCAGATGGCGGTGCTCTACCTGTTCGCGCTGTATCTGGGGCAGGTGCGCGGAAAGTTCGCCAAGGAGCAGCGCCGTCAGCATATTCGCGAGCTGCTGGAGCTGCCTGCGAAGGTGGAATCGCTGCTGCAAACGGCGCCCCGGGCTTGCGAACATCTGGCCAGCCGCTTCCAGAAGGTAGAAGATTTTCTCTTTCTGGGCCGCGCCATCCATTATCCCGTGGCCATGGACGGAGCGCTGAAGCTCAAGGAAGTTTCTTACATCCATGCCGAGGGATACCCCACCGGCGAAACCAAGCACGGCCCCAATGCGCTGATCGACGAAAGCCTGCCGGTGGTGATCATCGCCACCTGCGACCACACCGACTCCGGCTCGGTGCTGCGCTACGAAAAGAACATCGCCAACATTCGGGGCTTCAAGCAGCAGTCGGCAAGGGTGATCGCCATCGCGTCAGAAGGCGACCAGGAGCTTCCCCGCCTGGCCGATCATGTGGTTTTTGTTCCGCGTGCGCCCGAGCTTCTGTTGCCCCTCCTGGAGATCGTACCGCTGCAGCTTTTCGCCTATTACATGACCGTAAAGAAGGGCCTGGACGTGGACCGGCCAAGAAACCTGGTGAAGTCAGTGACGCTGGAGTAGGTCGAAAGTGGATGAGTGGCTATAGGCGAGCGGGCCAATTCGAGTCTGAGTCCTTACTAATCTCCTCCCACCGCGTGGATATTCACTGGCCTAGTTCGGCTTGCGGTTCTTCCCGTCGGCGAGGTAGCGCATGAGGGCGGTGTCCGACGCAGTCTTGAATTTTTCCAGGAACGAGGTTTCCGGGTTGATGATGGTGTCGGCCGACGCCTTTTGCCGGATACTCTGCCGCAATCTTTCGCCGGACTCGGATTCGTTGGTCATGACCTGCATGTAGAACCAGAGAAAGTGCCGCATCTGGTCTACGGCCGATTTCAGCATCTGCAGAGCTTCCATCTCGGGCAGCTGGCTGAGGGCCTCCATGAGCTCGGGATCGCTCGGAGCTTCCATCGCGGCGCAGTTGAGACGGCGTTGAATGGCGCGCAGGTCTTCGGTTACGCGCAGGATGCGGATGTGAATTTCTTCCAGATAGTCTTCCCGTTCCATAGTCCCCTGTGGCGGTCGAACCTGACAACTCACCATCTCATTCACCTTCAACAGCGAACAGATGTCCCACGGGCATGCGCTTTGGTAATTCTGCTGTTACTTTGGTCCTGATGAGGATTCAGGCGCTCTCGCGCACGGCGTCAGGCCGCGAAAAGCCGCGATTGGCGCGGATTTCAGGGACTTCCACAACGCGCATCCCACGCGCGGGAGTCTCCACGGCTCGAACCAGGGCTTGGGTCATCTGTTCCAGGGTTACCAGTCCCAGGCGCCTGGCGCCGGCGCGGGTCGCGGGCAGCAGCTCCATCAGCTTATACAGGGGAATCAGCGGATAAGGCCAGCGGTGGCCGGGCCCCAGCACGTACCACGGGCGCAAGACGGTAGCGTTCATCCCGCTTTGCCGGATCGCCTCCTCGCATTCGGCGCGCACCTGAATGTATGCCTTCATAACCGGTGCGGGCTGCGCCACGCTGACGTAAATGAAGTGCCGAACCCCCGTGCTCCTGGCAGCCTCGACCGCGCCGCGACCTGAAGCCAGGTCGATGTTGCGGAATTCCACCGCCTTCGAAGGATTGGGATGCGAAACTCCAACCAACTGCACGAAGGTGTCGGCGGGCGGTATCCGGCGGGTGTAGGAGTTGGCGTCAAGGGCATCGCCTGCAATCGCCTGGCAGCCCGGCGGAAGCTTGCTCTCCGATCCGGGGCGCACCAGCGCTCGAACCTCATGGCCGCGATCGAGAAGAAGCGCGATGAGCGGCCGTCCAACATAACCGGTGCCACCGGTAACGAATACGCAATGACGCCGAAATTCCACCGAAATCGAGCCCTCCACTCCCATACGCCGGAAGTCTGCGCCTGGATTCTCAACAAAGCCGCCGAATGATGCAAGTTGGGATGGATTTTTCGGCTCTTTCAAGTCCTTTACTGAATGTTCTCTGTGCTATTCACGGTTCAAGACTGATGATCAGGACTGCCGTAACCGCAAACGGCGCAGAGAAAAAGCATGGCAAAAATTGCCCTGCAGGCGCGCTGCCTTGTGGTACAACCGCTTCTTGTCCCAATCGCAAAATGCCAGCCTGGTGCGCGCCATCGGACGCTGGAGTCTGTCGGCGCTGGTAATCAATTCCATCATCGGCAGCGGCGTGTTCGGACTGCCCTCGGATCTCGCCCGCCTGGTCGGAAGAGCCAGTCCGTGGGCGGTGCTCGCGGCCGGCGCTGCGGTGGGCGTGATCATGGCGTGCTTCGCCGAAGTGGCGTCCTACTTTAGCGACGCCGGTGGGCCCTATCTTTACAGTCGCGTGGCCTTCGGACGCCTTCTGGGGATCGAGACCGGATGGATGCTCTGGCTGGCGCGCATCACAGCTCCTGCGGCCAACGCCAATCTGTTCGTGATCTATGCCGCGGAGTTCTGGCCGCGCGCCACAGAACCGGCGCCAAGGCTCCTGATTCTGAGCGTCCTGATCGGCATACTGGCGTTGGTGAATCTGGCCGGGGTTCGCGCCGGAGCACAGGTCAGCAACTTCTTCACCGTCGCCAAGCTGGTGCCACTGTTCGCTGTTTCCCTCACCGGCGTTGCCTATCTGATCGCGGGACGGGGCAGCGCGTTCGCCCCCGCCTCGTCCGCAGACCCGGCTTCGTGGCTCAAGGCACTCCTCCTGCTGGTGTTTGCTTATGGCGGGTTCGAGAGCGCCCTGACTCCCATGAGCGAGGCTGAAAACCCACGCCGCGATGCCGCTTTTGCTCTGTTCACCGCGCTCATCATCTGCACGGCGCTGTACACCATGATTCAGTGGACAGTCGTCGGAATTCTGCCTAACGGCGAACAGTCGCAGCGGCCGCTTGCCGACGTTGCCCGCATCCTGATGGGCCACGCTGGAGCTATCCTGATCGCATCCGGCGCGTTGATCTCGATCTATGGATACCTGGGCGCCAACATGCTGGCCGTGCCTCGCATCACCTTTGCGCTGGCAGAACATCGCGATTTCCCTTCCGTCTTTGCTGCTGTGCACAGCAAATTTCGCACGCCTTACGTCTCGATCGCGGTGTTCGCCCTGCTTACCTGGCTGCTCGCGCTGCTGGGCAGCTTCTCCTGGAACGTGACGCTCTCCGCGGTGGCGCGCCTGTTCTATTACGGACTGGTGTGCGCGGCCTTGCCCGTGCTTCGCCGCAGACGAGGCGAGACCGCGCGCTTCCAGCTTCCCGGCGGAGTCCTCTGGGCGTGGCTGGGCGTCGCCATATGCTTCGTCCTGATCACGCAGGTGAATCTGAGCGGGTCGGTGATACTGATTGCGACCGTTCTGGCGGCGTTCCTGAACTGGGTTCTGGTCCGCGAGCGGCGGGTCACGCGCCCCTTGGATTGAGCGGGCCGTGACGAGTGGCCGACCAGCATCTTCGATATAATCCGCCCGTTCCCGGGAAGAATTCGGAGGAGCTCGTGCCCATTCGCGCCCGCCTGCTTCTGCTCCTGATCGCCGCCTCTTCGCTGCCGCTTCTGGCGCAGCGGGAACCGGCGCTGAAACAGATCGATCTGCCGCATTCCTACTACTACCGCGAAATGTACCTGCCCCAGCTCACTACCGGGCCGAGCGCCGCGGCGTGGACTCCCGATTCGCGCAACCTGATCTATTCCATGGCGGGATCGCTGTGGCGGCAGAATCTTGATTCGACTGCAGCGGAGCAACTGACTGCCGGCCGGGGCTACGACTACCAGCCCGATTGCTCACCCGACGGGCGCTGGGTCGTGTATTCCTCCTACGACAAGGACGCGGTCGAACTCTGGGCCTTGAATCTGGAAACCCGGGAACCCCGGCAGCTTACCCGGGACGGCGCCCTCAATGTGTACCCGCCCTTTTCCCCCGACGGTCGACGCGTGGCCTTCT
>CAYOZX010000226.1:0-4057 GCA_964408515.1 uncultured Acidobacteriaceae bacterium
GGGGACGCCGAAAACTGCGCGGTTATGATGAAGTAGTCACTTCTGGGCGGGCTTGGCGCTAAGTGCGGAAGCGGCCTTGCGGGCAATAAGGCCAAAGCCCGTGCTTCTGGCGTCCTTCTCGAGAGCTTCGAGGCGAGTTCTGGCCTCGGGCGTTCCAGCGGTCATGTCAGCCTCTCCCAGAGCCAGCCGGGCCTCGAGTTGGTAGCCTAGGTACCCGTGTTTCATGGCCTCACGCAGGGAGGACTGTAAGTCCTTCATCACCTGGGCGGTCTGCCCAGAGGAGGCGCGGACACGGTCAATGGTAATCGCAGTGAGAAGACGAACTGCACGATCCTCGCTTTTGCTCGATTGTTCGGTGGCTACCCTGATCGCGTTTTGCGCTTGCGTATCTTTCCGCTCGGCTACGAGAGCCAGGGCGAGAACGGCATTAGCGTACGCTTCTTCGTCAATCTCGCTCTCGGTGCGAAATTCTTGTGTGGCTTCTCGAGCAGCGGACTCGGCCGCGAAGGGGTTTGCTTCTTCAAGGGATACCTGGGCAAGAGCGAGTTTGCTTTCAGCGACGAGTCCCTTCTCGCCCATTTTTGTGCGTAACGCGAGCGCTTGTTCATGGCTTGCCCTCGCACCCTTGATGTCTCCTTCGGACAACAGCACTTCGCCCAAGCCGTAAAGTGCATAGGCACACTGGCGGTCCTCAGGGATGGCCCGGCCGATCGCGAGTTGTTCTTCAAATCTCTTTTTTGCTTCTGTGAGATCCCCTTGCTTGATGAGTAACTCTCCAATATTGCCTAACGTCCGCGCCTGTCCACGTCTATCGTCGATCTGGCGAAGCATGGCTAAGGATTCTTCAAATTTGCTTCGTGCCTCGGCAAGAGACCCTTCGTCTTGAAGTATGATCGCGAGGTTCCCAAGCACGGTTGAGGCTCGATCTCTATCGTTGCGTTCAAGATGGCGGCGGAGCGCTTCCTCGAACATTCTCTTGGCCCCGGAAAGGTCGCCCTGGCGCCACAGCACAATGGCTACCCCATTCAGCGCAAGTGCCTCGCGCCCGCGATCAGAAATCTTCTGGCTCACTGCGAGGGATTCCTCGAACATTTTCTTCGCCCCCGCGAGATCGCCCTGCCTTTGGAGCGCATAGGCGAGGTTGTTCAGTGTAACGGCCAAACCGGTTTCATAACCAATCTCGCGGAAGATGGCCAGGGCTTTCCCATAAAATTGCGCGGCTCTGACATGATTTCCCTGGTCATCCACTACATCGGCGGTGTTCTTCAGGGCCTGCGCTTCGCCCGCTCGGTCCCCCACGCTAGCGAACGCCCGTCGCGCCCGGTCGGCTCTTTCAATGGCTTGTTCAGGCTCGCCCAGGTTAAAGAACGCCCAGCATTCGCGGAGTTGCGCCTGCGCTACCAAGAGCCGAGCCCCCCGCCATTCGCCTTTTTTGGCGGCTTGCGCGGCGGCAGCTTCCTCCCGCTTGAAATCGCCCAGCGATTCGGCGGTCAGCGCCTCCGCCAAATCGATGCGCGGATCTTCTCGCAGCTGCGTGCTCAGCTCGCGAGTCTGCGCGAGAGTGACGAGGGCTTCTCGGCTTTTGCCCGCCGCGATCTGCGCCTTCGCCAGGCGAAGCCGGTAATCGAGTCGATCCCTTGAAAACTGTTGAAGCCGCCGATAGATTTCAATGGCTCTGTCCCACTCGTTCGCCCATTCCTGGTACTTGGCTTCGATAAAGAGGGCTTCCTCGGGTGAAAGACCCGCTGAAAGGCCAAGGGCGATTTGCGCTTCTTTACGTGCGCTAGCCTCGTAACCGAGCGCGGCCCAGGCGTCTGCGAGCATACTGTGGGCGAGGGCGTAGTTTGGCTCCGCTTGAATGGCGCGTGCCAGGTAATCTCGTGCTGCCCCTGCCTCGAAGCCTCGGAGGCTTTCCAGACCTTCCGCATATAACCGCTGGGCTTCGAGACTGTGGGGCCGCGCACTGTTCAGGTTCACCATCTCTGAAGCTGACCGTTCGCCCAGGCCCAGCTGCTGACGAACGGCGCCGCCAGCTAGAGTTACCAACTGAAATAGGTTCGAACCGGTTTCCGAGACAGCCGCAACCGTCTCCCCATTTCGTGTGTCCTGGAGGACCACGTTAAGCCGAATCTGTTGCTCGATATCGTTTCCGAGCCGCACATAAGAGCCCATGAGCACGATGTCGGAGTCCAGATCTTTCCGAATCCTGGCGAGGGTATCCTTTGAGAAGCTGTCGGTCGCCGGCAACGAGAGTTCGCGCTTCATCCGCGCGACGTCTTCGCCCGAAATAGAGCGAAGCTTTGCGCTGACCGCCAGTTCCGTGCGAAACATCTCAGTGAGTGCGGCCGACAATGACGCGCCGTCTGCACCGCCGGACAGGTTTCTAAAACCGATGACAGCCAAGGAAGGACGCGTCAGTTGTTCAGCCGGAGCCTCCTTGGATTTTCGAACCGTCATGACCACCACGCCAGTCACGCCGAGCGAAGCTGCACAAACAATCAGGATCCAAATACTTCGGGGTATTCTCTTCCGGAGATGTTCACCATGCGCCACCGCGGCTCCGGTGTCGACCGCAGGGACTGGTGGGTGTGCAGCTTCCTGATCCTCAGCCGGACGAGCCTTGAGCCAGGAATCCAGTTCGGACTTGTAGGCATAGACCGTGCCGAGGGCTTGATGACGATATACGGGCAAGCCTTTGGGCTGCCAGCGCTGGACAGCACGTACACTGTGTTGCAGATAGCCGGCGATTTCTTTCCATCCTTCCAGGCGTTCCTGGCTGGGTGGCTCCCGGTTAGGATCTCCTGAATTCATGTCGCCGGCCTCGGTTTGGATCGAAGTTCTTATCAGTATCCACCAAAGGACGTTTTGCGGCACGCGTCGGGGTGCGTCACCCGCCTTGACGCATTTTGACGCGGCGGCCGCTGGATCAATTTCCCCTTTTTCATTGACCCTGCGGCGAGTCCGTGGTATCGTCGCCTCTATTTCCAGTCGGATTGGACAGTGGCCTAGGAAACGCGGCCTCGGAAATCCGACATGACCAGAGTGAGGCGCCACTGATGATGCGGACCTGCGGGCGGAACAACCCGCGCGATGGTTCAAGCCCGCTCGGGCACGTGGCGCGCCCGACGTTGCTCACCTTCCTGTTAACGCTGTGTTTCCTAGTTTGCTCGCCTGTGAGGATCGAAGTCCAGTCGTGCTCGGCGGGCTCGATTTCCTCGAATTTCAATGACACCCCTATTTCGGCGGGCGACACCGTTTGGTTCAGTAATGCCCTGAACGTAAAGGGGTTGGAGTCTCAACCTGTGACCAATCTATTCACAGGTTCCACAATCCACCTCACAGCAGGCGGGACGCCCGTTCGCACCCGTTCGAATCACACGAAGGAGGGCGCACACAGAGGTCGACGCTACCCGGCAAGGTGGGCTAGTTGAGCAACCGGAGACAACTCGCAGCACGAATAGCCGCGCTGTCGGCCTTCGCGCTGGTTATCCTTTCGGTAGAAGCTCAGCAGCCCATCAGCTTTCGATACTTCTACGACGACCTCAATCAACTGAGCAAAGTCGTCGATTCCACCGGTAATGTTGTCGACTATGTGTACGACCCGGTAGGCAATATCCTGCAGATTAAGCGATCAGCAATAGCCTCAGGCGCTCTCGCCATTTTCAGTTTCACCCCGCAGCAGGGCCCGGTTGGGGCGACCATAACGATCCAGGGGCAAGGGTTCAGCACAACGCTCTCGGCCGACACGGTCCTGTTTAATGGCACCGCGGCGACGATTGTTTCGGCAACCTCCTCCACTCTGGTGGTGACGGTGCCGACGAATGCTACGAGTGGGCTGATATCCGTTTCCGTGGGCGGCAACACGGTAACGTCGGCTACTAACGAGACGATTGTTCCGCTCCCCGTTATCACGTCTGTAAGCCCCAAGGCTGCGCTCGCTGGTACGTCTCCGACCATGACGGTAACCGGCGTCAACCTCATAGGGGCCTCTTTCTCGTTCGCGCCGGTGGCCTTCCCGCCGCAAGTGAATGTGACCTCTGCGGCGATCAATTCATCG
>CAYOZX010000226.1:4067-6201 GCA_964408515.1 uncultured Acidobacteriaceae bacterium
CGACGAACTGCATGCCCCCGCCCATGGCCCACAGCGCGCCGGGCGAGAAGAAGCGCTTCGGGAAGCCGCCGCCGGTGACCGTCTCGCCGAGCACGGTCGCCGAGCGCGCCTTGTCCACCTGGCCGCCGAGGCCCACCACGTCGCCGCGGACCTGTTCCCCGTCCTCGATCGTCACTTCGCCGCCCCGGGCCACGCCTGCCGTGGCGTCCGTGCCGCGCACGTCCGCCACCCGGGCCCTGTCGATCAATGTGAGTGCCATGGGCAGGGTTACCTTGGTCGCAACGACAGCTATAGGAAGTTCAGATGCGAGGCCAATCGTGGGATTCCTCCCCGGTACGCCGGCTTTCAACACAATCAGCGTCCCGGGATCAGATCCCTCGGGTGATCCCGACGGAGATGGCCTCACAAACGCACAAGAACTAACCATCGGCACTGATCCGCTGAATCCAGACACTGACGGTGATGGTTTTCCCGATGGGCTCGAAGTGGCGCTCGGATCGAATCCGCTCGATTCGAAAAGTATCCCTAATGTCCAACTTTCCGGCCTTACTGTGTTTAGTACGGTCTCGATTCTGAACGCCACAAACCCTGGATCGAGCGAGCCCGTGCTCGAGCAACCGACTGCGAGTTTCTCGATCCTCAATACAACGAATCCTGGCAGCAATCAGCCTGTGACGGAGCAGCCCACCACGACATTCTCAATCCTGAACACAACGAATCCAGGGGTCAGCCAGCCAGTATTAGAGCTACCGACTGTTACATTTTCAATCTTGAATGGCATCTCCCCGGCTGCGGGACAGAGCTTTATCGAGATTCTGACTCAACTGTTCAGCATTCAAAACAACGCGGTTATCACTGGCCAGCCGGTGCCGGTCCTCGAGGGTCCAAATCCGCTCGATCGTCAGACGGCGAGCTCGCCGTTTGGGCCACAGGGTCAGATTGTCGTCGTCGGCCCAGTATTTAGTGTCAGGAACATCGCATCGCAACAGCCGAGGCAGCCATGAAGACAGAATCAATGAATCAAAAGGAGTCAGTTATGGAGCTTACAAGTTTGAGATGCTTTCTCGCGGTAATGATCGCGTCCGTGATATTAGCACCAGTTGCAGATGCGCAGTTCACAAGCGGATCCACCGGCGCCGATGGCGCGCTGGCATTCCCGAACGCGAAGCCGGGGGATGTGATCCTCTTCGATCCGAGCACCTTCAATCCACCGCTCGACCCGGAACACGACAACATCTACAACTTCACGACGATCAATATTCCTGCTGGTGTAACTGTCAAACTGTCGGGGAAGATCCTCACCGGTCCTGTAGTTTGGCTCGCGACCTTGGCTGTCGACATTGAAGGAACCCTGGATCTGAGTGGAAACGGGGGCCATCCGCGAACTACCATCTCCAGCTTGCGCCTTCCGGCTACGCCAGGACCGGGCGGCTACCCCGGAGGCGTAGGAGGTAATACTTCGGGGTCTCTTCCGGCGGAACCGGGTCTGGGACCTGCGGGCGGCGCTGCGGCGACGAATAGCGGCGGGTGTACCGCCTTTGGACAAGGTGGTGGATTCACGGGCAATTCATTCCTCGTTCCCCTATTTGGAGGATCGGGCGGAGGCGGTGAACTGTTTACCGCCCCTCCCGAAGTTGGTGGTGGTGGCGGCGCCGGAGGTGGAGCGATCCTGATCGCCAGCTCGGCATCAATTACTCTTAACGGAGCGATTTATGCCAGGGGAGGAATAGGCGACAACAGCGGCCTAGGGGGCGGTGGAAGTGGCGGAGCAATCCGTCTCATGGCCCCCGTGCTTCAGGGGACTGGGTTGCTAACTGTTGAAAATGGGGGAAATAACAATGCAAATACCGAGGGTTGCGGCGGCCCCGCGGGAGGAGCGAAGGGCGTCATACGTCTTGAAGCTGGTCAGCAACTGTTCAATGGGAGTATTGTGGGCTCAGTAACCTCCGGAACACCATTCAACACCTTTGTCACGCAACCCTCTACTACTCCAAAGATCACTGTCGTGAGCGTGAACGGCGTGGCCGTGAACCCGAACCCAACGGGCAGCTTCCAGATGCCCGACGTCACCATTAACAGCGCAGCGCCGGTACCGATCGCCATTCAGGCCAGCAACGTTCCGCTTGGCACTATA
>CAYOZX010000227.1:0-6195 GCA_964408515.1 uncultured Acidobacteriaceae bacterium
GAGACCCGGCGCGCCGATTACGCGGTCTCCGCCAATATTGGCCGCACTCTGGATGCCTGCCGCCAGGCGGTGCTGGATGTACGTTGCTGTCTTGACTGGCTCCAGCAGCAGGGGTACACGCGCCTGGGAATATTAGGCACGAGCCTGGGCTCCTGCTATGCCTTTCTCGCTGCGGCCCACGATCCCCGCATTCGCGTGGCTGCTTTCAATCACGCCTCCACCCACGTGGCCGACGTCGTGTGGCATGGGCAGTCCACCCGCCATATCCGCCGCGGGCTGGAGCCGCAGATCGACCTGGAGCGTCTGCGTACCCTGTGGAGCGGCATCAGCCCAATTTCCTATTTCGAGCAGTTTGCCCGCTGGCCAAAAAAATCGCTGATCGTCTACGCCAGATATGACCTTACGTTTCTACCCGAATTCTCGCGCGCCGCGGTGACGGCCTTCGAGCGCCACGCCTTGGACCACAAGGTTGTGATCCTGCCCTGCGGCCACTACACCACCGGCGAAGCGCCCTACAAGTACTTGGATGGTTGGCAGTTAGCCTCTTTTATGCGGACCGCCTTTGAGACGTTTTAGCTTGCGGCCAAGCCAAAAGCCAGGAGCGGGAGGCCAAAACCTACTAAAATGATGCCAGTGTGAAATCTCGCAGCCGACAGGTTCCAGCACGCGGCCCCGGCGCCTTGGTCATCAGTTCCGATCGCAGGCGCCTGGACCTGGATATGATTCACCGGTTTTTGACGATGTCTTATTGGGCGAAGGGCATTCCGCGGGCGGTAGTGGCGCGCTCAATTCAGAATTCCATGTGTTTCGGCGCGTATCGCGGCGGCCGGCAGATTGGTTTTGCGCGGGTGATCTCCGACTACGCCACCTATGCCTACATCGGCGACGTCTTCGTATTGAAGGCGTATCGCGGACGCGGCGTAGGGAAACTGCTGATGCAGAGCATCATGCGCAATCCCAGGCTGCGCGGCCTTCGCCGCTGGAGCCTGGTGACCGCAGATGCCCATGGGCTGTATGCCCGGTTCGGTTTTACGCCTCTCCGGGCGCCGGACCGATACATGGAATTACACGATCCTGACGTTTATGATCTGCGTGTCACCAGCAGCAGGGTGACAGAAGCTAGAACCTTTAAGGGCACTTCATGAAAACAGACAGCATGTCCCGCTCACTCTACGAAGTAGATCCGCAGGTGGCCGCGGCCATCGACAATGAAGTGCGCCGCCAGCACGAGGGGCTGGAACTCATTGCGTCCGAGAACTTTGTCAGCGAGGCCGTGCTGGAGGCCATGGGCTCGGTCTTCACCAACAAGTATGCGGAAGGTTATCCCGGCAAACGCTATTACGGAGGCTGCGAATTCTCCGACGTCGTGGAGGACCTGGCGCGGGAGCGAGCCAAGAAGCTGTTCGGGGCGGAGCATGCCAACGTGCAGCCGCATGCCGGCTCGCAGGCCAACATGGCAGCCTACGCCGCGGTGCTCCAGCCTGGCGAGACCATTCTGGGCCTGAATCTGGCTCATGGCGGGCACCTGACCCATGGCCATCACCTGAATTTCTCCGGAAAGACGTACCGCATCGTGCCTTACGGCGTGACCAGGGAGTCCGAAACGATCGACTACGACGATCTGGAGAAACTGGCGGAGAAGGAACGGCCCAAACTGATCATCGGCGGGGGCAGCGCCTATCCGCGAATCATTGATTTCGCCCGCATGCGCATGATCGCCGACAAAGTGGGTGCGCTCTTCCTCGTGGATATGGCGCACTTCGCCGGCCTGGTGGCAGGCGCGGTGCATCCCTCGCCCGTGCCGCACGCACAGATTGTGACCACCACCACCCACAAGACCCTGCGCGGTCCCCGCGCCGGGATGATTCTGAGCAAGCAGGAATTCGGCGCTGCCATCGACAAGGTGGTGTTCCCCGGCATGCAGGGCGGCCCGCTGGTTCACATTATTGCCGCCAAGGCGGTCAGCTTTCAGGAAGCCATGCAGCCGGAGTTCCGCGAATATGCTCGCCAGATCGTGGCCAATGCCAAAGTACTGGCCGAGACCCTGGCCGCGGAAGGCTTCCGCGTGATCTCGGGAGGCACCGATACCCACCTCATGCTGGTGGACGTTTTCTCCCAGGGCATGCTGGGCAGCGAGGCTGAGAAAGCCCTGGGCGAGGCGGCGATTACGGTCAACAAGAATGCCATCCCCTTTGACACCAATCCGCCCATGAAACCGAGCGGCATCCGCATCGGTACCCCGGCCCTGACCACGCGAGGCATGAAAGAGCCCGAGATGAAGCAGGTGGGCCGCTGGATCTCCGAAACCTTGCATCATCGGACGGATGCGGCGGTGCTCGGCAGAATCCGCAGGCAGGTGGTCGATCTGGCGGAGGCGTTTCCGCTTTATCCCGGGCGCCGCGCGAAGAGCCAGGTCAGCGCCTGAACCAACCAGACCCGGAGGGTACAACGTCCTTTCGGCCGCTTGTCTCCCCTCCCTCCCCTCAGGGCCGGTAGGACGCCTTTCCGCATCCAAACTAGCCCTCGGGTAATGTCTGTGGTTAAATTCAGCCGTGAGAGTAGCCATCGACATCCGGCGGATGACGGAATTCGGTGTTGGCACCTACACCCGGAATATCGTGCGCGCCCTGGGCCGCCTGGATGCCGAGAGCAAGTACTTTCTCATCGGTTCTCCGGAAAAAGTGGCGGAAATCGGCGTCCTTCCGCCGAACTTTCACACCGTTCCCCTGCTGAGACGCGACACCTCGGTGAGGAGTTATTTCGACTGTCGCGCCATCCTCAAGCGCCTGCGTTGTGATCTGGTCCATGTCCCTCACCTGTTCTGGCTGCCGCGGAACCTGCCCTGCCCTTATGTGGTCACGGTTCATGATGTGCTGGACCACCTGTATCGCGAGCGCAGCCAGTCAGGGATGCGGCGGTCGCTGCATTTTTTTCTCACCCGGCGTGCGCTGAAAGGCGCGGCGCGGCTGTTCGCGGTCTCGAACTTCACCCGCAGCGAGGTGGAAAAGCTCTTTGCCATTCCGGCCGCGCGCACCGAGGTGGTGTACAACGCGATCGACGAGCGCTTTCTTCGCGGACACGCCAGCGACGCCGACCGGCAGTTGCTGGCCGAGCGCTATCAGGTGACCCACCCCTTCCTGCTCTATGCCGGAAGGATCAGCCCCCACAAGAACGTGGTGCGCATCATTGAAGCCTTTTCCGCGCTGAAGGCCGAACTGGAAAAAGAAGGCATGTTTCCCCAGCTCAAGCTGATTATCATCGGCGATGAGCTTTCCAAGCATCCTGATCTGCGCCGGACCGTGGTCCGCAGCCGGGTGCAGAATGATGTGCGCTTCATGGGCTTTGTGCCCATTGAAGTGCTGCGCATCTTTTACGATGCCGCCAAGATTTTTGTGTTTCCGTCGCTGTATGAAGGATTCGGCCTGCCGCCGTTGGAGGCCATGGCGCACGGCACTCCGGTGGTGACTTCAAATACTTCCTCGCTGCCCGAGGTGGTGGGCCACGCCGCCGTGCTGGTGAATCCGGAAAATGTGTTCGAGATCATGCGGGCGTTGCATCGCGTGCTGCTCGACCAGACCCTGCGCGAGAAGCTGAAGGCACGCGGCTACGAGCAGGCGAAGAAATTTTCCTGGGATACTTCCGCGCGCCAGATATTGCGCGCCTACCGGGAAATTGCCGCCCGCCCGCGGGACAACCCTCCACTCGACGCCAGGCCTGAGATCCCTGCCGGGACCGCAAGCTTCCCCTCGGCATGACGCCGGCGCCTGTTCCTGAAATCCTATGTGTGGGTGACCAGCAGCGGTAGGCCGGGAGAATTCAATTCCAGGCGATGAAGCTTGGCGGCGATCCGGGAGCGGTCGGCGTCGGTGCTTGCGGCAGCGTGCCGTTTCCTCAGCTTGGCTATCTTCTCGCTACGTGTACGGCGGCGGCGAATTTCCGGGCGGCGACTGGGGGCGGACATGAATACTCCTCTCGGCGGGCGGCGCCTGCGTGGCTGCGCCCCAAAGTCCTAGTTTACCCGATTCCCCGTATCCTCGCTCTTGCGGCGAAGATGGTTATGGCCGGCAGGGGCAAGCCTGCCATCTCGAACTTCTCGCCTGCTTTCGGCGGGTCAATTGCTCCAGACCGGCGCACCCTTATCGTCCCGCAGAGCGAAGGTGTTGTTTCCCTTGGCCACCTCGCGGACCAGCACCATGTCTGCTTCGCCCTCTTTTATCTTCGAGCCGGTCAGGGTGATCTGATCGCCCTTGGCGAAGTCCATTTCCATATCGTCGAAGAAGGACTTCGGGCACAGGTAAAGGTCGAAGGAGCTCGCGCCGTCCTTCAAGGTGATGTGAACGATCTCCCTTTCGCTGCCCTTGGGCGGCAGCTTGACCTCTTCGATCGTCCCCTTGAACTTCGCCTCCGTCTGATGGTCGTACTTGGGGCCGGCTGGCTTGGGGCCTTTTTGCGCGGTCAGCGGTGCGGCGAAAAACAGGGTTACGAATAAGAGCGGAATCCCAATCCTGCGGATTCGACTGGCGTGACAGAGTTCAATTGAATGACGCAAAGGCTCCTCCCCAGAGGGCGGCCGGGAGCCTGACGCGAAACTGGCAGGGGAATGGCGGGCTCTCGGTCCCCCCTCTCATACATGACGTATGAAGCCAGTAAAACCAGGGATATGGTACACCCATTTTCAGCTTCCGGTCTGCTGTCGGCGGCCCACAGGGTACGCGACCTGGTTCCGGTGTGCCGGTGGGGGTTTCGGCGGAAGCAGTCGTGGAGGGTGGCTAGGGGGTGCCCAATTAGTTACTCTCCAAGAGGGGTGAAGTGAGGGAGGCTTGGGCGTGTTGGGCAGCCTGACAGAGGGCAGGCCGCGGGCAGCGGAAAGAGGATTCACGGCCGCCTGGCTGCGGCGGTTTTCCTGATCTCTGCCATCAAATCTTTGCGTTTGGCAGAGATGCGCGGCATGGGCCACACTCTTGGTGGGAGCATTATGAGCACTCCAGGCATGGCTTCGACAACGGAGGGTCACTGTAAGGCGTACATCATTGCCCGCAACCGGCACATTGTGCCTAAAGAGCGACGCGTCGAACGCTTGCCTTCCGGGTATTCCGTCCGAGAATCACGCGACGATGGACAAGGGCGTTACTGGTTCGTAATCACCGCGCTTGAGGTGGTAGGCGCCAGCCAGAGTTAACCAAGAGTTAACCACCGCCGGGCGAGATGATGTCGGCAGGGAAACTAAAAGGCGCGTGCTCCCCACGCGCCTCTTAATGGTTGGTCGGCCTTTCAATCCTCGCCGCGCAGCCCGCGGAAGTGTCAGGCGGCTTTGCCAGCGGCGATTCTATGAGTCGTCGAGGTGTGGACCTCGTAAGTGCGAATTACGGGTTCCGTCTCGAGAAGGTGCTGGATGGTTTCACGCACCTTCGAAAATTGGTCGCGGTGATATTGCTCCGCGTCCTCCCTGGTATTCCAAAAGCTGAGCCCCAGGACGCGATTGTCTTCCTTGTCCGAGACGAGCACCATCTCGTCCACAAAGCCCTTCTGCTTCTTCAGGATGGGCAGTACTTTGTCATTGATGGTGTCGGAAAGTTCCCGGTTCCGGCCGGGTTTGGTCGTGAGTTCCACAATGCGAGTAAACATGAGATTCGCTCCTTTCGTCGGCTGATGGTGAAAGGAACCCGTCGTCAGCGGGACGACGGACAGAGTTCTAAGGGTTCGCGGACCCACCCTACGCCGAGCCCAGGCTGGCGGTCAATTACCCAAAATTGGTGCAGGCGCAATCCCTCGGTTTTGGTCAGGTACGCCCGTTTTGGAGGTGAAGCTCAAGCTGTCCGGTAAAACTGTCTGATCGCGCCCGCCTGCGTCGAGGAGGAGTGATCGACTCATGGCGCCTTAGCCGCCCCTGATTGTTACCGAGTTGCCCGTGATCCACTCCCCATCCGGTCTGAAGCCAACTGATACGTTCGGGTGGCATAATACTGCGGTGTCGCCCGTCCCCCAGACTGATGATCGGGCCACTGCGCTCGCGGGCCACATCAGGGCGCGCGCCCCGTACATAATTGCTTTCCTCGTCTTTGTGTGTGCCGCCGGCGCTACTCTCTATTTCAATTACACAATGTCCGCCGGGATTCCCATGCCCGGCCACCGGACAATGAGCATGTATTGGATTCCCATGGGGGGCGTGTTTCCCTGCGTGGGCATATTCCCCCA
>CAYOZX010000228.1:0-6075 GCA_964408515.1 uncultured Acidobacteriaceae bacterium
GGCATACTTTCAAGACGCGGTCCACCCATAAGGGCGATATCCGCGTGGAAATCTGCTCCAGCTGCCATCCCTTCTTCACCGGCAAGCAGAAGCTGGTGGACACGGCTGGCCGCGTCGAGCGCTTCCGGCGGAAGTACGCTAAGGCAGAGACCGCGAAGAAATAGCGCCGGCCTACCTCAAATCTGACCGGAGGCTCGCGCCAGGATGGTTCCAGGCCGCGTAGAATGGGACCATGCGCAAGTTCTGGGACAACCCGTTTGACACAGATACTCGTGTCAGTGGCGAAGCCCTGGCGGACAGGAGTGTCCGCCCCACACCGGCAGTGCTCTCGAACTTGCAAATCGGCGATGTGACGATCACTCCCGCCACCGTCCTGGCGCCCATGGCTGGCGTTACCGACACGGTATTCCGCCGTTTTATTCGCAATCTGGGCGGATGCGGACTGATCATGACCGAGTTTACCTCGGCCGACGGCGTGCTCCGCGCCCGGGACCAGAAGGCCAGGCGCTACCTGCATTTCTACGACGACGAGCATCCCATCTCCGCCCAGCTATTCGGCAGCGATCCGCAAGTCATGGCGGAAGCGGCGCGCATGGTCGAAGACCTGGGTTTCGACCTGGTTGATCTGAACCTCGGATGCCCGGCCAAGAAGGTGGTCAAGTGCAACGGCGGCTCGGGCCTGCTGCGGGACCTGCCGGCAATCGGCAAGATTTTTGTGGCGGTGCGCAGCGCGGTGAAAATTCCCTTCACCGTAAAGTTTCGCGCCGGCTGGAACGATGAGAGTGTGGTCTGCGTCGAGCTGGCCAAAATGGCTGAAGACTGTGGATTGGGCGCGGTGGCTCTGCATGCCCGGACCCGGGAGCAGGGCTACAGCGGACAGGCGCGCTGGGAGTGGATCGGGGCCGTCAAGGGGGCGGTGAAGATTCCGGTCATTGGCAATGGCGACATCCGCACCCCCGAAGATGCTTGCGCCATGGTGGCGCAGACAGGATGCGATGCCGTGATGATCGGGCGCACGGCGCCCTCGAATCCCTGGATCTTCCGGCAGATCGCGCAGTATTGCCAGGGCAGGAACCATGCCGGGGGCGGCCGTCCCCAGGTGATGGGTGGCGACGGCGGGCCCTACGAGCACCCTACCGAAGGCGACCGCTACCAAATGATTCGGACTTACTTCGAAATGCTGATCGACGAGGACATGCCGGGCGCGGAAGGAAAGATGAAACAATTCGCGTCCTGGTTCACGCATGGCGTAGCGGGGGGAGCGGCGTTGCGCAAGGCGATCTACGAAGCGAAAAACAGGGTGGAAATCCTGGCCAGCGTCGAGCAGTTCTTTGAGAACCGCCTCGAGCCGAGTGACGCAGGCGCCCTGGCCCGCGAAAGGTAACGTCTGGTCAGACGAAAGGCCTCAGCCTCAGAAGAGAGAGGGAAGGTCCGTCAAGCTGCTCCCGCTTGCCCGGACGAGGACTGAGCCGGAGTAATTCCATCCCCACAGGCGAGGACGCCCGCACCTACATTGTAGAAACGGGTGTCGTTCGCCGATGTGGTTATGCTTCTGTTGCCGTTCCGTTTACGCTTCCGACAGCTGCGAACCGTGCTGAAAGCGGTACTGCAGGATTTTCGCCGCCAGAGTCGAGCTGACCTTGCCAGACTCGACGGTGCGCACGACCTCGCCGCGGCAGACGACTTCCGCCTCCGTCAGTCCGGCGATTTCCGCGGGCAGCACGAGATTGATCTCAAGCTGGGCGCTGGGTTCAAGGGTTTCCTGCGCCTGAAATAGCATTCCCGTGCGGCTGATGTTTTCGGTAGTGCCTTCCCGCCAGCCGCTCTCTCCCACTGGCCGGTATTTCAAAGGCAAGTGCAGAGCGAAGCGGGTGGCGCGGAAAGGCGATGAGACTTTGTTGCGGGCGTAAGCCGGCGGAGCAGGCTGAGCCAAGCGAGCAGACATCGGTACCTCCTGAGGGAGTGGGGTGTCGAGCACCTCCCGCACTTTTGCCTGGAGCGCGGGCAGGGTAAAGGGCTTCTGGAGCAGGGTGACGCCCCGCTCCAGCGTGCCGTTGTGACCAATGTGATTTTCCGTGTACCCCGACATGTACAGCACTTTCATCTCGGGCCGTTTGCGGCAAATCTGGGTGGCCAGTTCACGCCCGTTCATTCCCGGCATGATGACGTCGGTCAACAGCAGGTGAATGGGGCCTTGGTAGGAGTGCGAAATCTGGAGAGCCGCGCTGCCGTCGGCGGCGTCGCGAACGCTGTAACCCTGCATTTCCAGCGACTGGCGGGCCAGGCGGCGCAGGTTTTCCTCATCTTCAACCAACAGGATGGTTTCGTGCCCATGAGTGGGGCGTTCGCGCGCTACCGCAGGCTGCAGGATCTCGGCCTGCCGGGGGGCGTCCATCCGGGGCAGATAAATCTTGAAAGTAGTGCCTCTACCGGGTTCGCTGTACACCCAGATGTAGCCTTCGCTCTGCTTGACGATGCCATAGACTGTGGATAGGCCGAGTCCAGTCCCCTTCAATCCCTTGGTGGTGTAGAAGGGCTCAAAGATGTGGGTCTGAGTCTCGCTGTCCATACCCATCCCGGTGTCGCTGATGGCCAGCATCACGTAGTCGCCGGGCCGCACCGGGGCATGCAGGCGGGCGTAATGTTCGTCGAGGGTCACGTTGGCGGTCTCGATGGTGAGCTTGCCCCCCTCGGGCATGGCATCGCGAGCATTGACCGCCAGGTTCATGATCACCTGCTCAATCTGGCCAGGATCGGCCTGCACCGGACCGACTTCATGCCCGGGAATCATGACCAGGTCGATGTCTTCCCCGATCAGGCGGGTCAACATCTTCAGGTTTTCCGCGACCACAGCGTTGAGGTCCACGATCTTGGGCGCCAGCATCTGCTTGCGGCTGAAGGCGAGCAACTGGCGAGTCAGGGAAGTCGCCCGCGCGGCGGCATTGGAGATTTCCTGGGCATGGCTGCGCAGGGTGGGGTCGGGCCCAAGGCGGTCCAGCAGGAACTCGGAGTAGCCCGAAATCACCATGAGCAGGTTGTTGAAGTCATGCGCGATACCCCCGGCCAGGCGGCCGATGGCTTCCATCTTCTGGGCCTGGCGAAGCTGCTGTTCCAGAGCCCTGCGCTCGGTCACGTCCTCGGCAAACAACTCGAAGAAGATCGAATTGCCGTCATCGCGGAAGGCGCGGCCGGAGAGGCGGACGTTGATAATGGCGCCATCTTTGCGTATCCAGTCGGCAGCCAGCTCGCGGAATCTCTGCAGCCCGCGCAGGTAATCCGCCAGGCTGAACCATTGCTGCCAGTCGGAGTGCAGAGCGGCGAGATTACGGCCCATCAGCTCCGAGCCGCTGTCATAGCCCAGCATCGTCACCAATGCGGGATTGACGTCGAGGAGAATGCCGCGGGAATCGCATCGGCAGACGCCGTAGGGGGCATTCGTCACCAGGGAGCGGAAGTTGATTTCGGAGCGCCGTAACCCCTCCTGGGCGGAGCGCAGGGCGGCGTTGAAAAAGCAGATCAGGCCGGCCACGAGGACAAACAGCGTGAGATGTATGATGGCCTTCCGGTAGTCGGCGGGCGTGTGCGCCCCGGCCAGCGAAAAGTAGGCGCTGACCGTGAGGGCAAAGGATGTGGCGACCAGGCCGGGCTTCCAGCCGCCGTACCAGGCGCTGACCATGATGGCGACCGCGAACACCACCAGGCGGCTTTCGACCACGTCGGAAAGCAGAAAGGCCGGAATCAGGGCGAGGGTAATGCTGAGAACTGCGACGCCGTATCGGAGGATCGGGGCCCGAGCCGGAGGAATGTAGCGTTTGCGAAGAAGGGGGAACTTCGCTCGCATGAGACAAATCTAATTCCCGGAATGGGATGGCGCGAGTTACGAGAGTGCATTACCGGGGGGTGACCCCTCGGCGGGATGAGAGCCATGCCGCCCCCGGACGAATTCGAGAGACCGGGTGGCGCCCATTTCAGGCGAGTTTATGAACATCGGATTTTTCGGGGGAACGTTCGATCCGATTCACCACGGGCACATGGCCCTGGCACGCACGGCGAAGGAACGCTTTGGCCTGGGCCGCATCCTCTTTGTGCCCGCCCACCTGCCTCCGCACAAGCAGCGCCAGCCGCTGGCGCCGTTCTGCCATCGCTATGCCATGGTCGCGTTGGCGACGCTCGGCGAGAAGGGGTTTGTGCCGTCGCTGCTGGAAGGCCCAACCGATTCGATTCCCACAAACTCCGGCAAAGCGCGCCAGCACTCATCTGGCAGTCCGGCGGCCAACTACAGCATCGATACCGTGCGTCGCCTGAAGCAGTCGCTGAAGAAGGTTGACCGGCTGTTTTTTCTCATCGGCATCGACGCCTTCGCCGAAATTGCCAAGTGGCATCAGCCCGAAGCGCTGTTCCAGGAGTGCGAGTTCATCGTGGCCAGCCGTCCGGGATATTCCCTGGCCGACGTGGCCAACGCCCTGCCCGAGAAGCTTCGTCCGGCACGCGAGGTCAGCCAGCCCTTTGCCAAGCAACCTGCCCAGGGAGACCTCGTGTTGGCAGGGGCCACGCTTCATCTCCTGGAATCGGTGCACCAGCCGATTTCCGCCACCTCGATCCGCGAGGCCGTGGCGGCCAGGAAACCCCTGCGCCGTTTTGTGGATGCGGCGGTGGAGGACTACATCAAGAAGGAAGGTTTGTATCTCAGCCGCTAGCCAGCCTTGCCCTTGCCGCCGAGGAACCTCAGTTACAATGGATTGGCCAGGCGACCACCCTGCATGAAGAAGAACAGTCTGAAACTGCAAGTCTCCGAAGCCATCCGCGCCTGTCTGGAAAAGAAGGCAGAAGAAATCACCATCCTGGAGCTGGAGAAGGGGGCAGGTCCCTTTACCGACTATTTTGTGGTATGCAGCGGCACTAACCCACGGCAAGTGCAGGCCATCTCCGACCAAGTGGAAGAGCGCCTGGAGAGGACGGGGCTGCGCCCGGAGCACATCGAGGGCTACCAGCAGGCGGACTGGGTGCTGCTCGACTACGTGGACTTTGTGGTCCACATTTTTTCCGAGAAGGCGCGCAAGTATTACGACCTGGAACGCTTGTGGAAGTCGGCCCGCAGGATGGAACTGGCTGACCTGACCGCCCCCGTCCGCGCGCGGCGGGCTTCACTTCGCCGCAGGCGTGCCTGAGGTCCCGCATGGCTTTGTGCCAGGAAGCCGGCCTGGCCTTGGGGTTAGCCGCGTCCTCGGTGGTCCACGTTTGATTTCTCCGCCTCCCCGGTGCGCTCCGTGGTTAAATCCCAATCGTGAAGCTCAGAATCGCCTGGGTCGGAAAGACGAAAGAGCCCGGGGTTCAGTCCCTGACGGATCTTTATCTGAAGCGCCTGTCGCACTATGCCGACGTGCAGGGCCTGGCTCTCAAGGACGAAGCCGCCATCCTGAGACTTTGTGGCCGGCAGGCGCGTCCGCGGCATACCCTTGCCCTGCTGGATCAGCGGGGCAAGCAGCTCACTTCCGAGGAGCTGGCGAGCTATCTGGGCCAGTACCAGGACCACATTCCGCAGCCGCTGCTATTTGCGGTGGGGCCCGCGGATGGCTTCACGGACATCGCCCGGCAGAGCGCCGGGCTGGTGCTGTCGCTCGGCAAGATGACTCTGTCGCACGAATTGGCGCGCGTGCTGCTGCTGGAGCAACTCTATCGCGGATTCACCATTCTGAAAGGGCATCCTTACCACCTGGGTCACTGAAACAGTCGGACTTGCGATGTACCTTCGTGATGTTCCCTTGCCATCGATTACGATTTACAGTAGAGAACTGAGATCGGGCGAACAGCCCTCCCCAAAAAATCACTAAGGACCCGATTCAGAATGAAAAATCCTTTCGAAGTGCTTCGAGCCAAAGAACAGCAAGTCGTCAAAATCAAGCGCGAGATCGATGCACTGCGCATCACCATTGAACTGATCGGAGACGACAAGATGCCACCTGCGCTGGCGAAGGTGGACCTGCGCTCGGTGATCGAGATGCCGTAAGCCGCCGGCTCCCGGCGCGTCCTTCGAACCAGGCGGTTGCGGTTTGCGCGACTTCAGGTGGAAGTCTG
>CAYOZX010000229.1:0-6056 GCA_964408515.1 uncultured Acidobacteriaceae bacterium
CTGAAACCAGGGCTCCTCCGAAAACGTTGCGCTGCGCATATCCACCGTTCTTGACCACTTTGCCCATCTTCATGTCGTCGAGCACCTCCAGCCGCAGCGCCCGGTAAGTCCCCAGGGCATCGTAAACCGGACGGCGAATCAGATTGAACGCTCCCACCCCCATGTGATCTTTCGCTTTCGAATCGGCGACCTTCCATGGCCGGTGGCCAAACACGAACAGGGTCTGAAAGAAAGCGATCATCATCTTCTCGCCCCAGCTCTTCATGATCATGCGGGGAAGCACCACCACGTGATCGGCGCACTCCGAGACCGCGTAGGCCAGCGCCCGGCGCAGCACATCCGGCTTGAAGAGGACGTCGGCGTCGGTAAACAGTAGCCAGTCGCCTGTCGCCTGGTTTCCTGCCGTCCACATGGCGTGAGTTTTCCCCGTCCAGCCGGCGGGCAGTTCGGTAATGGCGATCACCTTCATGGTCCCCGCAGGCGCAGCCGCAGCCACTCGCTCGATGATTTCCCCGGTACGGTCGGTGGAACGATCGTTCACCGCAATCACTTCGCGGTTGGGATAGTCCAGCGCCAGCATGTGAGCCAGCGTTACTTCAATGTCAGCTTCTTCATTGCGGGCGGGTACGATGATGCTGACTCGCGGGGGTTCAACCGGCATGCAGTCCCATTCTGGCTGGGAGATGTCAGCCACCCTGGACATGCCGAAGGCCGCGTCAAGCATCCGCCAGGTCCACACCAGCCCCAGAAAAGCGCCGGCCAGCCAGTGGAAATAGGTCATCCCACCGAGGCGCCGGTCGGGCGCGTCTCCTTGCTCACTTTCAGGTCCGGGGCGAATCGCATGCCGTAGAAAAGTATGGCGGAAGAGAGCACCATCGCGATGACCGGCAGAATGAAGGCGGCTTGCAGGGAGTGCCGATCGGCCACCCAGCCCATCATGGTGGGCGAAGGCACATCCCCCAGAATGTGGATGATGAAAATGTTCACCGCCAACGCCGTCGCCCGCACATGGGCTCCGACTGAATTGATGACGGCCGCGTTCAGAGGCGAGGTATTCAGCAGCAGAAAGAAGGCAGCCACGCCGATGGCGGGCATCATGGTTGGTCCGGAGACGAACAGCGCGACAATCATGACCGGAACACCTAAGGCCATGCCTGCGGCGGAGATCAGGTAATAGGCGCTCCTGGTGCGGCGCAGCAGATAATCGCCCAGCCAGCCGCCGGCCAGCGAGGCCAGGATGCCATCGACCACGATGATGAGACCGAAGTTCAAATTGGCCGCCTCCAGCGTATAACCCCGGTCGCTGTAGAGGAACTGCGGAATCCACACCTGGATGCCGCCCAGGGAGAAGGTCATGGCCGCCATGCCGAGGGTTGCGGCCAGAAAAGCCGGATTGCGCGCCAGCCCCAAAATGGTGTCGCGCTCCGGAGTCGCCTTCACGGAATCGAACTGGCCCCGCACCGGCTCCTTGAGAAACAGTACTGCGATCGCCAGCGCAAAACCCGGCGCGGCGGCAATGTAGAACGGAAACCGCCAGCCATACTCCGGGGCCAGGTGCCCGCCCAAAAGATATCCTGCCGCCGAGCCGACGGGAATCGCCAGATAGAACACGCCCAGGATGCGCCCGCGCGTTTCTTCGGAGAAAAGATCGGCCACGAACGTGGGCGCGATGGTCACAAAGGTAGCTTCACCCACGCCCACCAGCGTGTGGCGAATCAGAAGCTCAGTGTAGTTGTGAGTGACCGCCGTGAGCAGCGTCAAGCCGCTCCAGAAGATCGCCCCCAACACGATAATCACCTTGCGGGAATAGCGGTCCGCCAGCGGACCCACGAAAGGCGCCGCCACCATGTAACAGAGCAGAAAGGCGCTGGTCAGGTACCCGATCTGCGCCTTGTTGATGTGGAATTCCTCCTGCACCAGCGGCTGTACTGCGAACAGCACATTACGGTCGGCATAGTTGAGCAGATTCAGCGCCGTGAGCACCACCAGCGCCGCCCGGGGATGAAGTCTGTCCTGGCGCACTTGGGGAAGGAATATAACATGGCGGCAGCGTTCTCAACCCAGCGTGAAGGCGGAGGAACGCGCGCAACGGCAGCGCATTGAGCCCCTTGCTCCCGGTGCAGCCCGCGGGAAAGAGAGGAGACCGGAGGGTTGGTTCCTGGCGTCGCTGCTACCCGCTCCTCAGCAGATTTTTCGATCACCCCTTGATTTTTTCCGCGGCCACCGCGCCACCACCACGGTCGAGATTCCTCCTCGTGGACGAAACTCTCCCTTGACCTCTGCCCACACCGGCTTCGCCCAGCGCACTACATCTTCCAGCACACGATTCACAATGTTCTCCTGAAAGATTCCCAGGTTGCGGTAGCTTTGCAGGTATTCCTTCAGCGATTTGAGCTCCAGGCAGCGCCGGTTCGGCATGTAGCTGATAGTGATGGTTCCGAAATCCGGCAATCCGGTCTTGGGACAGACGGAAGTGAACTCAGGGTCGTCCACCACGATCTCGTAGCCGGGAAACTGATTGGGCCAGGTCTCGATCGCCGGAAACCTGGTTTTAAGCCCCGCTTCAGCATGCTCCCTCGTGTAACGTGGCTTGGGCATAAATCCATTGTAACCAGTCCGGCATTACGGGTCGGAAAAGCGCTTCCGGACCGCTTCCCGGCGGAAATTCGCGCATCTAACCAATCACTGAGTGGTTAAGGGTAGCTTCAGGCGTCCGGTGGTACAGTATTCAACGTCTGCAACATGGCATTGACCGCAAACGCAACGGGATTTTTCTCCCGCCGCCGCTGGCTGGTGTGGGCGGGGGGGATTGCGCTGGCGGTGATCCTGCTGGCCTCGTTCATGTCGCGCGGCGAGATCGTTCCCGTGCGCGCTGCTACGGTCGAGCGCAGCCCGATTCGCAGTGTGATTTCCACCAACGGCAAAGTGGAACCGCTACAGAGTTTCGAGGCGCATGCGCCCGTCGGCACCACGGTCAAGAAGCTGCTGGTCAAAGAAGGCGACCGCGTGAAAAAGGGCCAGCTGCTGGTGCAGCTCGACGACGCCGAAGCCTCTAACCAGGCGGCGCGCGCCCTGGCGCAAGTCAAAGCCTCGAACGCGAGCATCAGCGCTCTGCGGAATGGCGGCAATCGCGAGGAAGTCATCACCCTCGAGGCGCAGTTCGTGAAGGCGCGCGCCGAACGCGAGAACGCCCGGCGCAACCTGGATGCCTTCGAGCGCCTGCAGCAGCAGGGCGCGGCTTCCCCGGGCGAGGTCAAGCAGGCCGAGGCCCAGCTTTCATCTGCCGAGGCCGATCTCAAATTGCTGGAACAAAAGCAGAAGGACCGTTACTCCCCGCCTGAGATCGACAGTGTCGAAGCGCAAAAAACGGGAGCCGAGGCCGCCTACGCCGCCGCCGAGAGCACCCTCCGCCAGTTGAATATCCGGGCCCCGTTTGACGGCGTGCTCTTCTCCCTGCCGGTGCGCCAGGGTGCTTACGTGAATCCGGGCGACTTGGTTCTCCAGGAAGCGGACTTATCTCAGGTTCTGGTGCGTGCCTTCGTTGACGAGCCCGATGTCGGCCGCCTCGCGCGCGGACAACGCATCGACCTCACCTGGGATGCCGTCCCCGGCCGCGTCTGGCATGGAATGGTCAACACCGTTCCCTCCGTCGTGAAACTTCTCGGCACCCGGAATGTGGGAGAAATTACCTGCGCGGTGAATAACGCCGACGGCCGCCTCCTGCCCAACATCAATGTCGGCGTCACCGTCGTGACTGCCGAGCATCAAAGCGCCTTGACCGTGCCCCGCGAGGCCGTCCGCCTCGATGACGGCAAGACCTTCGTTTACCAGATTGTCAACGACACTCTCCAGCGCCGTGACATTCTGACGTCGATTTCGAATTTGACCCAGGTGGAGGTTACCGGCGGCGTTCAGGAAAAAGCCTTGCTGGCCCTGGCTTCGACCAACTCCAAGCCGCTGCGCGACGGTCTGTCCGTGAGGGTGGTGCGTTGATCATGAGATTTCATGTCGAAAATTCTGGTCATTCCAAGCCGGCTTTAACCCGGAAGTCCACTTTCGGGCAGCGCGCTCGGATCATTGGGTTGGCGCTCGCGAGCATTCTTCTCGCGCCGGTTTCCGCTTCCGCTGACGACTCCGCTCCCGCTCTGCTGGCGGCAGGACGCGCCGATGACGCCATCAGCACCCTGCGCTCGCGCATCCATGCCTCGCCCAACAATGCCGAGGCTTACAACCTGCTTTGCCGCGCCTATTTTTCCACGGGCGACTGGGATCGTGGCATTTCCGCCTGCGAAAGGGCCGCTGCCCTCGATGCCAACAACAGCCGCTATCACATGTGGCTGGGCCGCATTTATGGCGAGAAAGCCAACGACGTAATCTTCTTCAAGGCCGCGTCCCTGGCGGGAAAGGTCCGTAATGAATTCGAGGCCGCGGTCCGGCTCGACCCGAACAATGTGGACGCGCGCAGCGACCTGGGCGAGTTCTATCTGGAAGCCCCCGGAATCGTCGGCGGCGGACGCGACAAGGCGGAGATCCAGGCGCAAGCCCTGGCCCAACTCGATGCGGCCAAGGCGCACTATCTCTTTGGGCGAATTGCCGAGAAGAAAAAGGACCTCGCGGCCGCGGAGAAGGAATATCGCGCTGCCATCGAGGCCAGCCACGGCAGCGCCCTCACCTGGTTCAATCTGGCGCTTTTCTACCGCCATCAGCAGCGCTGGAACGAGATGGAGCAGGCCATCAATCATGCCACCTCGGTGCAGGTCGACCGGCCCGAAATCCTGATGGAGTCCGGCGAGATTCTGATCCGCAGCGGACGCAACTTCCCTGCCGCTGCCCAGCTCCTGCGTCGCTATCTGGCGCTGAATACCAAGGTGGAAGAGGCTCCCGCCTTCAAGGCTCACTATCTGCTCGGCACGGTGCTCGAGAAGCAGGGTGACAAGCAGGCGGCGGCCCAGGAGTACCGCGCCGCCTTGTCTCTAGCCAGGGATTTCTCGCGCGCCCAGGAAGCTCTGGACCGGCTGAACCAGTAGGTTTCCCGGCGTTTGTGTCCCCGTGGCCAGGTCCTCAACGATTTACAATCCGCTTTTTCGCACTCTCGATTTCCAACTGAAGGTGAACCCGATGAATTCTGCCTCGCGCAGTTGCGTTTTCTTCCTGCTTGTCGGAATGCTCTTCGTGGCGCCATGCTATCTTGCTGCCGAGCCCTTGCCGCTCAAGCGCGCGGTGGAACTGGCGCTGGCCCACAGCACCACGGCGGCCGCGGCCGGCGCCGATGAACAGCGCGTGATCGCCGCCTACCGCGAGGCGCGAAATCAGTATGTGCCGCAATTCGTGATTGGCTCTGGATTGGGTAAGTCCTGGGGCTATCCCTTGAGTCTGGAAGGGTCAGCCCCGTCAATTGTGAACTTCAACGCGCAGTCCGCCCTGGTTAATCCTGCTCTCCGCGATTTCGTACGCGCTGCCAAGACCGATGTTCAGGCGGTCTCGCTGCAAAGCAAGGACCAACGAAATCAGGTCATTCAGGACACGGTGCTTAACTATGCTGAACTGAACAAGTGGGAAACCATGATGGGGCATTTGCAGGAAGAACACGCACGCGCGCAGCAGACCGAGCAACTGGTGGCGGAGCGCATCCAGGAAGGCGTGGACAGTCCCATGATGCAGAACAAGGCCCACCTTGCCACCGCCCGGCTGCGCTTTCGCCTGGCCGAAGCGCAGGGCGCCATTGACGTTCTGAAAAACCGCATTGCGCACTTGACGGGCTTGCCTTCTGCTTCGATTGAGATTGTGCCCGATTCTATGCCGACCTTGCCGGAGGTGGCGCAGGGCGACGATCTTGCCTCCAAAGCGGCGCAGAACAGTCCGGGCGTGCAGGCGGCCGAGCAGCGGGCCGCGGCCGATAGCCTTCGAGCCCGGGGAGAGCATCGAGGCACCATGCCGACCGTCGACTTTGCTGCCCAGTACGGCCTCTTGTCTCGCTATAACAACTACGACCGGTTTTTTCAGCCTGGCAGCTTCCAGCGCCACAACGCAACCGTAGGAGTGGCTATTCGCTTCCC
>CAYOZX010000230.1:0-6027 GCA_964408515.1 uncultured Acidobacteriaceae bacterium
CCAGGCAGAAGACCAGCGCGCTCATGGTGATCCATTTCATCCGTGAAATTTCGTATTTCAGGTGCATGAAGTAGCCGATGATCAGTCCCGCCTTGATGACGGAAAGGCCCATCAGGATGGTCAGCATCCGGATCAGTGGCAGATTCTGATAGGCGAGATAGACTTCGATTCCCGTCATGATCAGCAAGGCCGCCCACACCCATAGAAAGGTCGACGCGGGATGGTGGCGCTGTTCTTCCGCCACGCGCCCTTCGATCGCTAGTTGAGTTGCATCCATCATGTGGAATCGCGCTCCTCGAACTCAAAATGAACTAGACAATTCTGGTCGACATCAGATACACGAGCGGGAAGATAAACATCCACACCAGATCGACAAAGTGCCAGTAAAGCCCCGCCACCTCAACGTCCGAAGGATCGTAAAGCTTCGGCTTCAACCACAGAACCACGGAAATCACGATGGCACAGATCAGCAGCACGTGCGCTCCGTAGTGGAATGGACTGTAAACCGGGGTTGCCTGCCACGCGATCAGCCACAGTCCCAGCAGGACTGGAATGAAGGCGCGCCTCAGGGCCACCACCCCAAGATAGACGACTCCAATCGTCACGTGAAGCATGTGCATTCCGGTAAGCCCGAAGAAGGTGGCGGCAAACTGGGGAGCGTTCTTGACCGCATTCACGAACTCAGCGCTGCCGTGCTCTCCCGGCGGAGCGGGGAACATGGGCAAGGTCAGGCCCTCGGCAATCAGGTTGCTCCACTCACGGCCGTGGAGAAGGACAAAGCCTGTGCCGCAGGCCATGGTCGCCAGCAACCACAGGCGCTGCATTTTCTGATTCCCCACTGCCGCGGCCCGCACCGCAAACACCATGGTCAGCGAGCTGGTCAGGAGGAATGCGGTCATGAAGGTCGCGTTGCGGATACTCTCGGAGTGAAAGGGAGTAGGCCAGCCCTGGGTGGAAACCCGGCCATAAGTGTAGGCGTACAACAAGGCTCCGAACGTCAGCGAGTCGGACAGCAGGAACAGCCACATCCCAATCTTCTTGGAATAGGTGCCAAACAGAGACGGCTCGTAGATTCCCGGCCCTGCTTGCACGGCGACATCAGACATGGTCTCGGTCTCCTGGTTGATTCCTGAACAATTCTTCCTGGTTCCAAGCCTTTACCGCACGAACTCCAACAGGCAAAAGATATAAATCCAGATCAATGCCATGAAATGCCAGTACCAGGCGGTCGTGTCAATCACGATCCGGCGTCCTTCGACGGGACGGTGCAGCATCGCCGTACCGGCCGCGTACAGCAGGACCAAAAGTCCTCCGACCAGGTGAATGGCGTGGGTCGCAGTAAGCAGGTAAAACATGGAGCTGCTCGGGCTGGTGGCGAGATAAAATCCACGGTCGGCCAACTCGCGCCAGGCCATCCACTGCCCCGCCAGGAACCCAAGGCCCAATACAACCGTTGCTCCCAGCCAGGGGAATGCGCGCTCGTTCCCGATGGACACTCCGGGAATCGACTGCACCGGGGCCAGAGCCGCCTGGCGGGCTATCTGCCTCCGCGCCAGCTCGGCGGTCAGGCTGCTGAGCAGGAGCACGAAGGTGTTCACCAGCAAAAGGCCGGTCGGGAGATTGACCTGGGTCCAGTCGCGAACGTAATTCCCCGTGCGATCCTCCAGCACGGGCAGTCCGCGCCGGATAACATAGACGCTGGTGAAGGAGACGAACAGCATGGCAACCGCCACCAGTCCAACCATCAGACCCAGCCGCGTGCGCCGGAGGCGCTGGCCGTAGTCCGGAGAGCCATTGCTGCCGTGATCGCCGCCACCCCCCTCCGGAAAAGAGGGCGGCAAATTGCCCCTGCCTTGTCCGGGCTCGGGACGCTTGATCGCGACACTGGAACTCAAAGTTGCCATTGCCTGTTTGAGTACCGCCGTCAAAGGCGGCTTCGTCCTCCAACCGGAAGCTCAACCACGACCCGTCCAGCTAAAAAGATGCCGGCGGCAGCTTCAATGCGCCGGTACGCTCACCGGATCATTTTGCATCACGTAGTCCTTGGGTGCTCCCGGAACGCTGTATTCGTAGGGACCATGGTGAACCACAGGAGTCCTGCCGCCGAAGTTGTCGTGCGGCGGAGGTGTAGCTGTTGTCCATTCCAGCGTCGTTGCCTCCCACGGATTGTCAGTAGCCTTCGGCCCCTTGAACATGCTCCAGAACAGATTGGCCACGAAAACAATCTGCCCGGCGATGGTGACGAACGCGGCGTAGGTCATAAACTTCTGCACAGGTATCAGGGGATGGAGATACGCTAGCTCGGTCAATTGGGAGTAGCGGCGCGGGTGACCTGCCATACCGAGATAGTGCATGGGCATGAAGATCGCGTAGGTCCCGATCAGGCTGATCCAGAAATGCAGCCGGCCCCAGCTTTCATTCATCATGCGCCCGAACATCTTGGGGAACCAATAATAGGTCGCGGCAAACATCCCGAAAATGGCGGCTACACCCATGATCAGGTGAAAATGCCCGACCACGAAATAAGTATCATGCAGGGGGATGTCCAGCACCGGCTGCGCCAGAAACGGACCGCTCAGCCCGCCGGAAACGAACAGGGAAACAAACCCGACGGCAAATAGCATGGGCGTGTAGAAGCGTACGCGCCCGCCGCGAATGGTTCCCAGCCAGTTGAAGGTCTTGATGGCGGACGGTACCCCGATAGCCATGGTCATCACCGAGAAGGCGAAGGCGGAATAGGGGCTCATGCCGCTCATGAACATGTGGTGGCCCCAGACCATGAATCCGAGAAACCCGATACCCATGAGGGCGTAGACCATCGCCCTGTAACCGAAAATCGGCTTGCGCGAGAAGGTGGACAGCAACTGCGAAGCGACGCCCATGCCGGGCAGAATCGCGATGTAAACTTCGGGATGCCCGAAGAACCAGAACAGATGCTGCCAAAGCAGGGGCGAGCCGCCTTTGTGTCCCATCACCTGGCCGTTCACTACCACCAGGGGGACGTAGAAACTGGTGCCCAGATTACGATCCAGCAGGAGCAGGATTCCGGCCGAGAGCAGAACGCCGAACGCCAGCAACCCCAGGATCGCGGTGATTAACCAGGCCCACACGGTCAGCGGCATGCGCATCAAGGTCATGCCTTTGGCCCGGAGGTCAAGAACCGTCGTGATGAAGTTCAGGGCCCCCATCAGCGACGCCACGCAGAAAATCGCTATGCTGGTGATCCATAAGTCCGCGCCCAGTTGCTCGCCTGGTCCGGCGCTGGGCACGGCGCTCAGCGGCGTATATCCCGTCCAGCCATGCAGAGGCGCGCCGCCGGTCACAAAAAAGGCCGCGAGCATGACCACAAAGGCGACAAATGTGGTCCAGAACGACAGCATATTGAGGACCGGAAACGCCATGTCGGGCGCGCCGATCTGAATGGGCAAGAAGTAATTTCCGAACCCGCTCTGCGGCGCGGTGGTGAGTACGAAAAACACCATGATGGTGCCGTGCATGGTCAACAGGCTCAGGTAGGTTTCCGGCTTGATCTCGCCGAAGAACGGCAGATTGGCCGTCGGCCACACCAGGTGGATGCGCATCAGCAGCGACAGGAACATGCCCACAAACACCGCCACCAGCGCCAGAAAGTAGTACTGCATCCCGATGACCTTGTGGTCCAGGCTGAAGATGTATTTCCGGATGAAGCTGGTGGGGGCGGCATGGACCGCGTGAGCGCCGCTCCCGTGAGGACCGTGATCGTGCGAATCCTGGGCAACCATTTTATTGTTTCTCCGCCTCCCGTACCGCCAGCCATTTGTCAAAGTCTTCCTGGCTGACGACCTTCAGTATCCCGTGCATTTTGTAGTGGCCAAGGCCGCAAAGCTCGGCGCAGGCAATTTCATAATCTCCCACTTCCGTGGGCGTGAAGTGCATGTGGATATCAAGACCGGGCACCGCGTCCTGCTTGAAGCGCATGGCCGGAACAAAAAAACTGTGAATCACGTCCACTGCTCGCAGGCTCAGATTGACCTGGCGGTTCACGGGCAGGTACATGACTCCGGTGACCACGTCGTCCTTAGCTGCCGCGTCCGAGGTGTCCAATCCGACCGCGGCCTCGTTGCCGGCGGAAGGATCCATCAGCTTGGCGCTGGTGGCCCCGAACTTCCCGTCTGGTCCAGCATAGCGAAAGTACCAGGCAAACTGCATGCCGGTCACTTCCACCGGAATGGCGCTGGTCTCTGCCGGCGCAAATCGTTCTCTGGCCCAGACGCTGCTGCCCATGAGATTGAGGCCGATAAACAGGACGGCGGTCAATGCAGTCCACAGCACTTCCAGCGTCGTATTGCCGTGGGAATAGTCTACTTTCTTGGCCTCGGGCCGATCGCGGTACTGCCACACAAAAAGGCCCAGGGCACACTGGGCGGTCACGAACACAATTCCCATCAGCACATAGGTCAGCGCGAATTGCCCGTCAATCCAGGGCGCTGACGTTGATGCGCCGTGGGGCAACCACCAGGTTTTCGCTGCAAAGAAGTAAGTACTGATGAAGGTGATCAGCCAGATCACTGCCAGAAGAGCGAGGCCCATCTACCAGACCTCCAGGGGTCGGGGATTTGACGAAAGCGCAGACCTGAATCTGAACTCGAGTCTGTGGATTCGCCGGAAGTCTATCACAGCTAGGTGTGACGCACGCAAGCCTCAATCGGGAGGATTCACCACATCGGCCAACACAACCACTCGGTTCTCGCGGATTGAAATCCGCCCGTGTACGCGCATGCTCGCACGATAGAATCGCTCCATGCCGACGAAATCGCATGGCCACGATACCCGCTACGTTCGCCTGCAGAAAAATCGCTGCTTCGTCTGCGGACCCGACAATCCGGACGGAATGCGCCTGAAATTCACCCTCAGCCGTGCGCGGAAGGGCTTTACGTGCAGCTTTCGTCTGGATGACCGTTACACCGGGCCTCCGGGCCACGCCCACGGCGGAATTATCGCCGCCGTCCTCGATGAAGCCATGGGCAAGGTGAACAAGTTGCGCCACGTGATTGCGTTGACCTCGCAGATGAAAATCGAATACCTGCGTCCGGTTCCGTTGCATAAACCGCTGCGCGCTCAATCGTGGGAGGTCAGCGTGCGCGGCCGCCGCCATGTGAATGCAGGTGAGATTCTCAACCGGAAGGGGCAGGTTCTGGCCCGGGGCAAGGCGGTGTTCATTGCTGTCGATGCAGAGAAGATGTTCGCCAAGCATGTTCGGAAGTAATGGGGTTCATGCCGGCTCTTCGCGTTCATTGCGGGCGTTCTTCGCGACTTTTCAGTTAAGTTCTTAAAGGGCGGTCGAAACCGTAACCGCAAAGAGCGCAAAGGGTTCGGGAAGGTCGAAGCGAGGGTTGCCATAGAATCTGGCTCCGGTATCAACTGGACGGTGGCCAATTTCCGCCGCTGCGCCTTTCTCGCGCCGCCGCGCAGGCCCCTGCGTTGTAAAATAAAAGCTTGCAGGCGCGCGGCGCCCATCCTTCGCGATTGCGAAAAGGTATCCACAGGGTATTGACCATGTCACAGAACAACGGCAGTGCAACCAGCCTTCGCCTCAAAACCGGCCTTGCCGAAATGCTCAAGGGCGGCGTCATCATGGACGTTACCAATGCCGAGCAGGCGGTGATCGCCGAAAAGGCCGGCGCCGTCTCCGTAATGGCCCTCGAGCGCGTCCCCGCGCAAATTCGCGCCGAAGGCGGCGTGGCCCGCATGGCCTCGCCTAAGAAGATTCGCGAGATCATGGAGGCCGTTTCGATCCCGGTGATGGCCAAGTGCCGCATCGGCCACTTCGCCGAGGCGCAGATTCTCCAGGAACTGGGCGTCGACTACATTGACGAATCCGAAGTCCTCACGCCCGCCGACGAGGCCCACCACGTGGACAAGCACGCCTTCAAGGTCCCATTCGTCTGCGGGGCGCGCAACCTGGCAGATGCTCTGCGCCAGATCGCGGAAGGCGCTGACGAGAACCGCCTCACGGGCAAAGCAGGCAACGGAGACGGTATCCATGCC
>CAYOZX010000231.1:0-5992 GCA_964408515.1 uncultured Acidobacteriaceae bacterium
TCTTTCGCCCGGCCGTTCCGCGCCCGTCCGGGGCCTGGGCCAGGATCGCGTCCCCATATACGGGCGCCCCCCGCGCGTGCATCGGGATCTCCGGGCCGCCGCTGTCCCGTGCCGCGATGGCAACGTGCAGGTCGGAACGCACGTCCTTGCCGGCGTGTCCCGCCTCTCCCCGTCCCGCCGATTTTTCCGCCGAAACCGTCACCGATGACCTCGTAGCGCCGGCGTCCGGCCGGCATTCGCTGATGACCTGCCCTTTGCTTGCTACTTCAGCTTCGCGACAACCGCATCACCCATTTGCACCGTGCTGGCCGCCCCCTGGGCAATAGCCTTCGCTCCGCCGGGAATTCGCATCATGTCATAAGTTCGGACTTTGCCTTCTTTTACGACCTCAGAGATCGCCTGGCGAATCCGTTCCGCCTTGGCGCCTTCGCCGACATGGTCCAGCATCATGGCCGCGGAAAGAATCATGGCAATCGGGTTGACGATGGGAGGATTCAGTTCCGCGTACTTGGGCGCGGAGCCGTGCGTGGGCTCGAACACGGACACGTCGTCCCCAAGGTTGCCCGAGGCGGCAAACCCCAAACCGCCCACCAGCCCGGCGAAGGCATCCGACAGAATGTCGCCAAAAAGGTTGGAGGCAACGATGACGTTGTAGTCCTCGGGATTTTTATTGAGCCACATCAACTGCGCATCGATATTGGTGGACCACAGCGCGATCCCGGGATAGCTCTTCGCGACCTCCTTGGCGGTCTCCTCCATCATTCCGGAAGTCTCTCGCACCACGTTCGGTTTCTCACAAATGGTCACGCCCTTGAAGCCGCGCCTCCTGGCGTACTCGAAGGCAGCGGTTACGATGCGCCGCGCGGCCGCCCTGGTGATGACGCGCACGCTCACCGCGAGATCTGGTCCGGAGACGGACTGGAAAGGCTTGAAGCGCGGATGCGTGGCCAGGGCTGCCCGCACATTTTCCGGGGGATTGGTCCACTCCACGCCTGCGTACATGCCCTCCGTTCCCTGACGGAAGACCATGGTGTCGATGCGCGGCTCGTCGAAGGCGCCATCGACGCGCTTGCGTATGTAATTCAACGGATTGCCCCGGAAGCCGATGCAGGGCCGCATGCAGATGTCCAGTTTGAACTTCTGCCGCATGGTGACAATGGGGCTGTAGTAGACCAGGCCCTTGCCGCGCAGCTCGGGCTTCAGTTCAGCCTGCGCCTCCTTGTTCGGCTTGGAGGTGATGGCGCCAAAAAGGCCCAGCTTGTGCTTCTCCAGCAGCTTGATAGTGCGGTCAGGCAGCGCGTTGCCCTCGTTGCACCAGACATCCCAGCCGATGTCGGCATGCACGTATTCCGCATCGAAGGCGACTGCCTGCAGGACGCGCAGCGCCTCCGGCATCACCTGATTGCCGATGCCGTCGCCCGGCATGGTGACTACGGTGTATTTCGCCATTCGCTCTTCGGCACTCCTGTGAAAACGTCAGCGGGCAGGGCGGTTCTCAGTTACTGGTTCTCAGGCCAGCCCCAGGCGCTTCGCGACCAGGTTCTCCACCCCCTGGGCGATGACCAAAGACTGCGGCACGCTGCCCAGCGCCGGAAACGCGTATTTCTCCCCACGCCAGTCAATGATGCCGGAGGTGAAGTCAATAGCAATCTCATCGCCGGGAATGACCGTCTTCTGTCCGGCGGCGATTTCTTTGCCAAACTGCTCCCGCAGCCGCTTCACCAGATCGGGGACTTCCACGCAGAGGAATCCGTTGTTATAGGCGTTGCGCAGATAGGTCTGCGAGAAGCTGGCCGCAATCACCAGCGGAATCCCCTTAGCCTTCAAACACGTGACCGCCTGCTCGCGGCTGGATCCGGTCCCAAAGTTGAAACCGCTTACGACGATGTCTCCCGCACGGGAGAGAGAGGAAAACTGAGGATCGTAGTTCTCCATCGCCACCCGGGCCATGGTTTCCGCCGTCACGTCGTCGCGGTAAGTGTAATCCTTTCCATAAATGGCGTCGGTATTCACGTTGTCCTGCGGCAGGAACACCAGCCGCCCATGCAGACGCTCGGGGAAGCCGGGCAGAATTTCCACCCGCTCGGCGGCGCTGGCGGCGGAGAATTCCGTGTACACTCGCATCGGAGCGCGATCCGACACCGGATGCGGCCCGCGAATGTAGCCGGCGGCCGCCGATGCAGCTACCACTTCAGGGCTTGCCAGATAACATTTGGCATCGCGCGAACCCATGCGGCCCTTGAAGTTGCGATTGGTGGCGGAGATTCCCACCTCGCCCGGCTGCAGCAACCCAACTCCCAGGCCGATGCAGGGTCCGCAACCCGCCGGCAAGGGACGGGCGCCGGCATTGAGCAGCGTCTGCCAGATGCCGCGACGTTCCGCCTCATCCTGTACCCACCGGCTGGCCGCGCCC
Source organism: uncultured Acidobacteriaceae bacterium (assembly GCA_964408515.1). Taxonomy (GTDB): domain Bacteria; phylum Acidobacteriota; class Terriglobia; order Terriglobales; family Acidobacteriaceae; genus CAYOZX01. The sequence goes on from CAYOZX010000231.1 coordinate 2,414, forward strand.
AGGTAGAATTCCACGCCCTCGGCGACCTTTTTCCCCTGCAGCACGCCGGCGGCCGCCGCCAGATCTTCCACCCGCGAATTTACACAGGAGAGCAGATACGCCTTCTGAATGGCGACCCTCTTCTTCTCGATTGCCGCCAGCGATTCCATGACCTGCACGGTGTCGGGCCCCGACACGTGCGGACTTACCTGCGACAGGTCGAGCACAATGCGTGCCGCGTAAACCGCGTCCCGATCGGGCTGTAGAGGATGCGCCCCCCAGTACTCCAGGTTCTGGTCCGAGAAGCGCTCCACGCCCAGCGCCGCCAGTCGCTGCTTCACGCCGCGCAGATATTTGATCGTGACTTCGTCCGCCGGAAACCAGGCCACCAGCGGGCCCCACTCGGTAGACATGTTGGAAATGGAAAGGCGCGCATCCATGGAGAGGCTCGCTCTTCCCGGTCCGCTGAACTCCACGGCGGCATTGAGAGCCTCGTCATGGTTATACAGCCCACACAGGGTGATGATGACGTCTTTGCCCGTGGCCCCGGCAGGCAGAGTACCCTCGAGCACAACCTCGATGGAGCGGGGAACCTGCCACCAGAACTCGCCCGTCGCCCACGCCGCCGCCGCATCGGTGCGCACGATGGGCGTACCCACAGCGCCCAGCGCGCCGTACATGTTGGAGTGCGAATCGGAAGCGACCACGAACGATCCGGGCACCACGTAGCCGCGCTCCACCATGATCTGGTGGCCGATGCCGGAACCCGCAGGATAGAAATCCACTCCGTGGTACTTGGCGAAGCCCTCAATGGCACGGTATTTGTCCAGATTCGCCTCGTCGCGGTTCTGGATGTCGTGATCCAGGGCGAACACCAGTTGCCGGGGATCGTGAACCTTCCTGGCCCCGATGGTCTGAAACTTCTTCATGACTGCCGAAGTGTTGTCGTGGGTCATCACGCGGTGAGGCCGGATGGAGACGAAATCCCCGGTCCGCAGCGGCCGCTTCGGTCCTTCAGCGAGGTGCGCTTGCGCAATCTTCTCGACGATCGTCTGTCCCATAAGCGTTCCGGCTCACGTGGGTAAGCTTCCTCACCGGCCCGGGCGGGCGCAGCCCGGCGGCAGTCCTACATTCTGCCGCGAGCTCTCTTTTTCCGCACATCCGCCTTCATCAGCGCCATCAGCTTCGATACGGAACCAATCTTCTCCAGATTCCAGATCGCATCTTTCAGCTTTTTTTGCGCCTTGTCGGACAACACTCCCTCCGCCAGAGCCGCGAACTTCTCTTCCACCTCAGCGTCGCTGAGCGGATTTCTTGGATCACCTTTCGGATAATCGAGCTGTTTGCTGAACCTCCGTCCGTCCGTCGCCGTCAGGTTTACAATCACGCGCTGCAGGGCGGGAAAGACCTTTTCAATCTCCGGATCGGCCACGACCTCAACCTTCTGCAGCTGTGCGCGGATGACTGGATCCATGATCTTCTTCATTTCGAACTGGGCCGGCGTAACCTGGCGGTCGGCGACCGCAGCCGCGATTACGTAGGGCAGAGAGTGGTCGGCGGTCTCTTTGGTTCGGGGATCGTATTTGCTGGGATCGGAAAGAATGTCCGCCGCCCGCGCCAGCGAACGAATCTGCACCCTTTCCACCTGCTCTGGCTTGAGGTCGTTGGCCTTCACCAGGTCGAGCACGGCGGAGATGGGAGTGTGGGTAAGGGCCTCGGTGGGAAAGGCCTTCATGCCGCACTGTGTAATGCGCCACGATTCGCCCAGGCCGTCGGTCAGCACCTTCAATTTCCACGAAGGCCCCAAGCAGTGGGTCAGGCCCTCCTTGCCATCCACGACGTGCTCCGGGCCGGTGTAGCCCTTCTCCGCCAGCAGCGCGGCCAGCACGCCACTTTGCGTGGCCATAGGGTCTACGGTGTTCTTCATCATGGTCAGCCTGCCCGCGGTCACCGCCCCCAGGGTGGCCTGGCGGCTGGCGGAAATGCCGATCGCGTGCTGAATCTGCTCCCCACTCAACTGCAGCGCCCGCCCGGCAACGATGGGCGAGACAAACGCCGTCAGGGTGGCGTGGTGCCATCCCCTCTCGCGAATGCCGGGGAACGCCGCCTCGCAAAGGCGCATCTCAAATTCGTGCCCCAGAACCAACCCGACCATCAGTTCCTTGCCGTCGCTCTTGGCCCGCTCGCAGCAGGCCAGCGCAGCGGGGAAAAGGTCGGAAGGATGCGACGGATCCTGCTTCCAATAAATGTCGTTGTAATCCATGCACCGGATCATCAGAGCATTGGCCAGCGATGCCGAAACCGGATCGATCCGCTTCCCGGTTCCAATCACGGTCGCCGGTCCACGGCCCGCGATTTCATCCAGTACGCCGAGGGCGATTCTCACATCGTGCTGCTGGAAACCACCGAGGGCGCAGCCCACGGAATCGAGCAGAAAGCGTTTGCCCTGGTATATCGCTTCAGGTGCGATGTGCGCATAGCGCAATGCGGCCGCCCAGCGCGCAATGCGAGCGGTTATGGTCTCTTGAGCGGCAATTGCTTTCGTGGCGGACACAGGTTCTCCTGCTTCACCGAGCGGAGCCGATGACGACATTTTTTGGGTTCTTGAAGGGCAGAAATGCCATGAAATCGGCGTGATGCACGATGTAAGCCTCCGTTGTGCGCTTCACCAGATCGCCTTCGGCGGCATGGGCTGCAATGATGTGGCACACCGCATCCGGCACTCCGCACTCCAGGGCCAGCGCCACTCCCGTGAACGGATGCCGCAGCGCTTCTCCGCGCTCGCTCTGGCGGCTCTTGCCGTCCGCGCCCAGTTCGTATTCCAGAAGCTTGCCTACATCGGCCAGAATGGCGCCCGCGATCACCGTATCTTTGTCAATCGGAAGCGCCCGGCCCATGAACTTCTTCATGGCCTCAGCGCTCTGCCGCGCGATGTGCACCACGCAGCGCTTGTGCTCCATGAACGTGATCGGGCAGTTCGCCACCAGCAGGGTAAACGGGATGCGATTCAGGTCGTCCGGCGTCAGCGGGCTGCGCTCCAGCGCCTTGACCCAGGTGTCTGTGACCTGCTCGCGCAGTTTAGGGTCGTCGATCCACTGGATCTCGGGCCACAACCTGGCCACCGCGTCTCGCATCTCCACGGCCTCCGAGCAAAACAGCTTAGCTTACCGTGACGATGCCGAACGCGTCGAGGGCCCAGATTCCGTGGAACAGTACCCTGCCCTTCAGGTGTATCCTCGCGATCCCCGCAGAGTGCTACAGTTCTCTCAGACGCATGCCCATGAAGCCGCTTCTAATCACGATCACGCTGCTGGCCTCAGGATCTGTGTCCGCCTACGGTGCGCAACAGGCTGGCGCCATCGGCGAGCCGATCCAGGTTCGCACGACCGCGCTTCCGACGGGGTACCTTCGTCATAGCTACCAGTTCAAGCTGGAGGCCCAAGGCGGCATTCTTCCCCTGACTTGGGAAGTTACGGCCGGCTCTCCCCCTGAAGGCGTGGAACTGGCAGGCGATGGCACCCTGAGCGGCAGTCCCAGTGAAGTGGGGAGCTTTCACTTTGTCGTGACTGTCACCGATGGCGGCAAGCCCGCCCGCCAGCG
>CAYOZX010000232.1:0-5964 GCA_964408515.1 uncultured Acidobacteriaceae bacterium
GGCGGGCGCTCCCAATCCGGGGCAAAAAATCTCGTATCTACTCCCGTGGGAATGATTTCGCTGGGGAGACCATATTCACGCTGGAGGCTTTCCTGCACCGCCTGCGAATTGCTGAACAGACGGTCGCAGCGCAGAACCGTCCGTTCCCACAGTCGAACGGCCTCGGGCGCAACCGTCGGCTCATGGCGCAGGTCCGATTGGGATTCGATAGTTCCCACGGCAATATGGCGATCTCTCCATCGCTGACGAAGGTCCATGTACATCTTGCTGGCCGGCGACGACTTCAGATAAAACAGGATCTTGTGTTGCCCGAGCAGAAATTCGCGAAGAATCCTGACCGTGCGCAGGCGCCTGGGCAGCCTTACCACCCTGGTGTTGGGGCGTCGTGCGATTTCCGGGTCAGGCTCGCCAGCACAAAAAACGCTGACATGGAAGCGGCCAGGCTCGAGCCGGCGAATGATCTCGCGCGCGTTGCTCATCTGCGAGTTGATCAATCCCTTGTCCGCCAGGCTGTCCACCAAGATTGGTACCAAGTTCATCGGCAAGCTCATAGGAAAGGCCGGTCACACGGACGAAGAGAAGTTACAGCGCGGCGTCGACGCGCTCGACGGCCATAGCGTCGCCTCGCCGGCCTAATTCTAGCCGAACGTCACGCAGCCGCGCGGCCAGACGCAGGTGGCCCTTCCTGGCACGAACCGATTCGGCCAGGTGCCGCCGCGCGCGCTCCAGCATCCTGCTTCGCACACCGGGCGCGGCGTCTTTCGGCAGGGGCCTGAGTTCGCCGGGGTCTGACTGGAGGTCAAACAACTGCTCGCCCGGTAAACCGAAATCGAGAACCAGCTTGTAACGCGACTCACGCACAGCCAGCATGCGCGGCCGGGACCGATTTTCCTGCGCAAAGGGATTGCTGCACCCGGAGACGCTCTCGAGGATCGCGGCAGGTTCAACTTCAGGCCGGTTCTCCAATCCCTGGGGACGCCCTTCAAACTCTTCCGGGGCCGGGACGTCGAGCAGTTGGAGGAGCGTAGGGGCAAGGTGCAGGAGGCTGAACGGAACCGATACCTTCCTTCCTCCCTTGTCTCCGGGTTGGCGCAGCAACAGGGGCACGCGCACTAACTCTTCCGACACACTTGAAGGCGCATGATAGCGGCCACCGTGCTCCAGGAACTGCTCGCCGTGATCCGCGCTCACAGCCAGCACGGACTGGTCCCACGCTCCCCAACTGCGCAGAGCCTCGACCAGACGGCAGGCTTGAGTATCCACCCACCGGATACCGGCGTCGTAGAGCCGGATGATCTCCTCGCGACACTTCTGCAGCCGGGCGAGGCTCACTCCGCCGCGGTTCCAAAGGGAGTTCAGAAATCGTGCGCGCGTCGCGTTCAGCCGCTCGTCTCCCATCATGCGCAGCGCTTCCGGACGCGGGTAGTAGGGCGAGTGTGGGTCCATGAAGTGGAGCCACAGGAAAAATGGTCTGCCGACGGTCTCCTGAAGCCAACCCAGAGCGTGGTCGATGAGCGTATCCGCCGAAGGGAACCGGCGGAGCATGTTCAGCGAGAGTGGGGATGAAGATGCCCGATGAAGGCCATAGCGAAAATATAGCTCCTCGTAAAGCGGTCCCAGCGGCCCGAGTCTTCGCGCGCCGCCGGCCAGGCGGCGGTTCAGGCGCGTGAGCAAGCTCTCTCCAACTGAATCCCGAGCGGTTGCGGAAGCGAGGCCGGCATCAGCGTCCAGGAAGTCGCGAAAGACCTCGAATCCGGCATCATATCCAAAGTGTTTTGACAGATAGGGATTGGCTGCCAGAAATGCAGCGGTAGCATAACCAGCGCTACGGAGCACCGCTGCCAGGGTGCACTCTCCCGGAGCCAGCCCGACCACGTCGCGTCCCAGGGCCAGGGGATAGCGTGAGCTCATGATGGCAGGAAACGAGTAATAGGTGGGCGAGCCCCCCACAATGGCATTGGAAAAGACTGTGCTTTCATCCGCAAGGGAATCAAAAAACGGCGTGGTGGGACGGTGGTAGCCGAGGAAGCCGGCGTGGTCCGCGCGGAAGCAGTCGACGGTAAGCAGCAGGAGCGACTTCTGCGCCATCTAGCTGGCTCCTCGGGCGTGAGATCGTGGTCCTGCAGTTTCCTGCTGGCGGACCACGACCGATACGGCGCCGCGCGGCCCCTTGAACTTTCCTCCGGTGGCCAATTCGTACAGGTTCCAGTCATCCACATAGAGCAGATCGGGATGCCGCGATTCCAGCGCCGAGAGAAATTCGTCCAGAAGCCGCAAGGTCGGCGTGCGAAAATCCTTCAGCGAAGAATGGAAGTTGATGGCATGCACGGAAACCACCGCCGGGACGCCACGCTGAAAACACCCCTCTGCCAGCTGAACGTATTTCTCGAGCGATAGCTCACGCTGCGCGGGCTCGATATCGATCGTGCGCTGGAGATTCAGCATCCCGCGCTCATCCATATAGGGCGGAAAGGCGGCTCCGCTTCCGTTCTGGGCCACGCACACTCCACACTCAAGCCAGGCCTTGTGAGTGTCGGCGTTGGCGCGGTACCCGGGAGCGCAGGCTGAGGAGGGACCGGCGCCGAAGAAGCGCCAGAATTCACGAGCGGCCTGGGTGATCAGGCGGGCCTGTTCCTGAGCGTCCAGGAAGCCCGCCTCGGGCTTCTCCGGGATGCAGTACTCGTAGCCCACCCACGGCATTCGCCAGTAGATGTAGGGTGTGTGCGCCTTCCATAGAGTCCGGAGTAAGCGGCTGCGATCGCTCTTCTCCTGCAGGCAGCGCTCCACCGCGGGCGCGCAGAAGTGAGTCCATCCATGGAGCGCGGGATGAAAGACTCCATCGCTGATCCCCTGGCGGTAGGCCTCAAACAGACCCGGACGCTTCCAGGCGCCGGGAAGACCCTGGCTCAGAGGAAGGACCGCGATTTTCTGTGGGGCGTCGCCGCTCATTTGTTGAAAGTCCACATTGGCCAGCACAAAATTCATGACCAGGCAAGCCGGACGCCCGGTGGCGTCGCGGTGCTTCTTCAGCACATCGCGCAACGCGATCACGTCTTCGGCGCTCTCCAGCGAGTAGTAGTCGTAGGCGTGCTCCCCCAGCTGAATTCCCTGAGAGCGCAGCAACTCGTAGCCTTCGCGATCGCGCACACCCACGCGTCCCCAGTCGTCGCTCTGCAGGACCACCAGCGGACGCTGGAAGCTCAACCCTCTCGCCGGAGTTTCCAACCGCCGCGCCAACAGCCTGCGCACTGCACTCAACATGTCTCGGCCTCGGGGTTGTGCCGGCGCAGAATCATCATCTCGCAGCCGCCCTCCCTGATTCGCTGGAACAGGAGCGCCGTTCCCAGGACCAGGCGGCCCAGCCCCGGCCACCGGGCCAGCCTCGCCACCACTCGGGCGCGACGGCTGACAAAGGCGCTCTGGGCACACTTCCTCAGAAAGCGCTCGCGATGAACGTCAATGACCTTGAACTGCGGCCCCAAGGCACGGAAGAGGGCATGCAGACGAGAATTCGTGGTGTAAGTCAGTTGCTCCAGCAGGACGGGATCCCGGCCCCGCAGCTTCAGATATAGCCGGCCTACAGGCTTGGGCAAAAGAGGCCACCATTTGATCTTGTAGTGCGGTTCGTAGAATCGCAAGTAGTTGGGAGAGGCGATGTAGATCGCGCCGCTCTCCCGAAGCACGCGCGCGGCCTCTCTCAAAACCGCTCTCTGGTCGGCAACGTGCTCCAGCACCTGGTTGAGGGTCACGAGATCGAAGCAATCGTCGGTAAAGGGAAGGCTCTCGCCCACGGCTATCGCGAATACCTGTTTTTCCAGGCGCCGGCGAGCGATCTGGATCGAACTGATCCGCCCTCCCTGTCCAATCCGGTCCGGTTCCACGCCGAAGGCGCGAAACCCTCGCCGGCGGCACGCCAGCACGAAATTGCCCACTCCGGAACCGATATCCAGCACGCGGGCCCCGGGTGGCGCGGTCCAGAACTCGGCGATGGTTTGCAACAGAGTCTCTCCATCGTCGCGCAGAATGTCATCGGCAATCCGTTCCTGCCATTGCGGGGTCTGAATGCCATGCCAGTTCTGCCTGCGATGCTGCAAGAGCAGGGCCTTCAGTTCTGATTCGCTCATGGGCGCCTGGGGTGGAACCGTCATGCTCTCACTTTCGCGCTCTCACGCTGTAGTTAGCGGAAAACCGGTCATCCCCACCTGGGAACACCGGCTCCACGAGCGCGCCCAGCAGGTTGAGGCAGGGAACGAGGGTGTAGCGCAACAGCCTCGCCAGCACGCCCGGCGCCAGGGTCACAAGACACACATTGAGGGTGCGAACAAGACCGACCAGGCTGTTTCCCTCCGGCGTCACGTCGACCTCGGAAAAGCTTGCCAGCATTCGTTTCAGGGCGCAAGGCAGGAAGCGCCAGTATTCGATTTCCGCGCCCCTGGGATAGACCGCGGGCGCGCTCAGGAACAGGGTTCCGCCCGCTTTCAAAACGCGATGGATTTCGTCGATTGCCGATCGCGGTTCGGGGATGTACTCCAGAACTTGAGTGCACAACACCAAATCGAATTGCCCATCGGCCAGCGGGAGACGCTCGGCCTGCCCAATCACGCTCACCAGAGGCGTCCAGGCCAGATCCAGCGCCGTGTATTTCGCGCACTTCGCTGCCAGCAGCGAACGATAGGGCTGGATCCTGCCCCCGATATCCAGCACCGACAGTCCCGGAGGCAGGCCTTCCATCCATCGGCGAAATATTTCCCGCCGGCGGCGCAGGATCAGCCAGCTGGGGTCCGCGATGGAAGGGTAAAGCCGTTGTTGGCCAGCTCGGTGCGCCCGATCCAGAGTTTCCATCGCCACCATGAATATGCAGAACGGGCCCCTAGAGATAGCCCAGGTCTTTCAGCCGTTGCTCGAGAACGCGCTGTTCGTCTTCATCCATTTGTTCCGCCTCGTCGCTCAGCAGCTCGCGCAGGACAAAGGTCAGAAAGGGCTCCAGCCCGCCAAAACGGCCGGCAAAACGCTTCTCGGCTCGGTGACAGAGATCAGCGGGCAGACGTACTTCGCGGTCTTCGCTCGACATCACGCGCTTCCCTCTGCGCGCCGCAACGCGCCTCGCATTTTCGACCAGACGGCTCCAGCGATGAGCCGGTCATCGGCGTCCAAACCGATCACCAGGACTCCCAGGGCGAATGTGCCGTAGGCCAGCAGCAAGCCGACGGCGATAACCATCCACTCGCCTGACTGCGGCGCCATCCTGGTCCGCAGCCAGACTAATACTGCGAGGTTCAGCGCCAGAGGGGGCAGCAGCCGCAGATAGCCGAGCCGGTATGGAAACAGGCCCAGCTTTCGCCGCACTTCAGCCAGATACCAGACGTTGGTCACGACGTTGGTCAGCGCAGCGCTCACGGCGGCGCCGTTGATGCCCCAGCGCGGAATTAGTAGCACGTTCAGGGCCACCATCCCACAGGCCATGGCCGCTTGAATGCGAATCAACTGCCGCTGATGGCCCGACATGAGCAGCAGATATCCCACCGAACCGACGCCGCAATTAATCAGTTGTCCCAGCGTGCCGATAACCAGGATCGGCCACGCCGCCGCGAAGTCACGGCCAAAGATTCGCATCAGACCTGGCGCAAACACGATCATGACCGTGGCCAGGGGCAAGGTAAACCCGAGAATCCACTTGGTCAGAGTCTGGAAAATGCGACCCAGCAGCTCGCGCTGTCCGCGCGCATGGAGATCTGCGATCGTGGGGGAAAAAATCTGATTGACCGACTGCAGAACAATGGGCACAAAAGTCACCAGCGCCGCCGCCACCGAGTAAATGCCCACGTCTCGGGCATTCAGATAAAAGCCAATGAATATATTGTCTGACTCCAACATCCGGAATTCAAGAAAGGACACGCTGATGGCCGCCGCTGAAAGGGTAAGCATCCAGCTCTCATGACGTGCCAGGGCGGTCCAAATAGTGTC
>CAYOZX010000233.1:0-3575 GCA_964408515.1 uncultured Acidobacteriaceae bacterium
ACGGAATCCGAGGCCCTGATCACGACCGGGGACAGCCGCGTGGCGGACCGCGCGTTCTTCTTCCTGATGTTCGCCTGCGCCGCGTCGGTTTTGGCCCTGGTCGGGCTGATTGTTTACGAGCTGATCACCAAGTCGAGGCTCTCCTGGGCTGCGTTTGGCTGGAGGTTCTTCTTCCGCAGCGAGTGGGATCCGGTGAACGATCAGTTTGGCGCCCTGCCTTTCGTCTACGGCACCATGGTCTCCTCCGCTCTCGCCCTGCTCATCGCGGTGCCGCTCGCGGTCGGGGTGGCGGTATACATCACGGAAATGTCACCCCTCTGGGCACGAAGCCCCCTGGCTTTTACCACCGAGTTGCTGGCCGCAATTCCCAGCGTGATCTATGGCTTGTGGGCGATCTTCGTCCTGGTGCCGCTGCTGCGGCAATACGTGCAACCTCTGCTCGCCCGCTGGCTGGGATGGACGGGCCTGTTTGAAGGGCCGCCCTATGGAATTGGCATGCTGGCGGCGGGGATCATTCTTGCCATCATGGTGGTTCCCATCATTTCATCCATCACTCGCGAGGTCATGACGGCAGTCCCGCAGCAGCAGCGCGAGGCAGTGCTCGCCCTAGGCGCGACGCGGTGGGAGATGATCCGCACCGGGGTTCTGCGCAACGCCCGCGCCGGCATTGCTGGCGGAGTGATTCTCGGGCTGGGCCGCGCTCTGGGTGAAACGATGGCGGTCACGATGGTGATTGGCAACCGCCCGGAAATCTCTAAGTCTCTTTTCGCTCCCGGCTACACCATGGCCAGCGTGATCGCCAACGAATTCAGCGAAGCCACGGGAGACCTTTACTTGAGCGCCCTGGTAGAAGTCGGCCTGGCCCTGTTCCTGGTGACCATCCTGGTGAACATCCTGGCCCAGTTCCTGGTCTGGACGGTGACCCGTGGGACCCCTGCGAGGAGCCATGCCTGAGGGGAAAAAGCTGACGCTCCCGGCCGGCTTCGCCGACGCTCCCATCAGTCTGTGGCGGCGCGGCCTGAATGGGATGATGACGGTGGCCGCGGCTGGCGCGGTTGTGCTGGTGTTGCTGCCCCTGGCGGCGATCTTCGGATACCTGGTGTACAAGGGAATCGGATCGCTCAACTGGGACTTCCTGACGCAGATTCCCAAGCCTCCGGGTGAGGCGGGCGGCGGCATGGCCAATGCCATCGGGGGATCGATCTATATCCTGCTCATCGCCAGCACGTGCGGCGTCCCTCTGGGCATTGGAGCGGGCATCTATCTTTCGGAGTATGGCCGGGGCTCGCGCTTTGGCAACCTGGTGCGCTTCACGGCGGACGTGCTCAACGGCGTGCCTTCGATCATCGTGGGCATCGTGGCCTATGGCCTGGTGGTGCTCAGCCAGGGCCATTTTTCAGCTTTGGCAGGCGGCGCCGCTCTCGCCATCATGATGATCCCCACCATCACGCGCGCTACGGAGGAGATGCTGCTTCTGGTTCCGCAGGCGGTGCGCGAAGCCTCGTATGGACTGGGGGTATCGCGCTGGCGCACCACCCTCTCGATCACCTTGCGCACCGCGACCTCGGGGGTTATTACCGGGGTGATGCTGGCCTTTGCGCGGGTGGCGGGAGAGACCGCGCCGCTTCTTTTCACCGCCTTTGGCAATCAGTACTGGAACTGGAAGGCGAACCAACCGACTGCGGCCTTGTCCCTGCAAATCTTCACGTACGCCATTTCTCCGTTCGACGAGTGGCACCGCCAGGCCTGGGCGGGGGCGCTGATCCTGATCGTGCTGATCGTGGCCTCGGTGGGCGCGGTGCGCCTGGCGGCGGGACGCGGCATGTTAAAGGGAGCCAATTGAAATCATGGGCGTAGGCATCCAGGTCGACAAATTGAATGCCTGGTTCAGCAAAACCCAGGCTCTGCATGACATTGACATGACCGTCGCCGCCAATCACGCCACGGCCGTAATCGGCCCTTCGGGCTGCGGAAAGTCCACCTTCGTGCGCTGCCTGAACCGGATGCATGAGACCATCCCCGAGGCCCGCGCCACCGGCCGGGTGCGCATCGGCGACCTGGACGTTTACAACGGAACCTCGGCGGTGCAGATTCGCCGCCGCATCGGCATGGTGTTCCAGAAGCCTAATCCCTTTCCCACGATGTCGATTTATGACAACGTTGCGGCCGGGCTGACGCTGAACGGTTTTCGTGACCGCAAGCGCCTGGATGACATCGTGGAACGGTCTCTCACCCTTTCCGCCCTGTGGGACGAAGTGAAGGATTCCATGCGCAAGAAATCGGGAGCCAGCCTCTCGGGCGGGCAGCAGCAGCGCCTGTGCATCGCCCGCGCCATCGCGGTGGAGCCCCAGGTGCTGCTGATGGATGAGCCGTGCTCGGCGCTCGATCCCATCTCCACCGGCAAGATTGAAGAACTCATCTTTCAGCTCAAGGAACGCTTTACTATAGTGATTGTGACTCACAATATGCAGCAGGCGTCGCGAGTGGCGGAATTCACCGGGTTTTTCCTCCTGGGCAAGCTGATCGAGTTCGACAAGACGGAAAAAATCTTCACCACGCCGTCCGACAAACGGACGGAAGATTACATCACGGGCAGGTTTGGATAATGGCGCGCACACGCTTCATACAGGAACTGGACGAGCTCCGGGCACGCTTGCTGCGCATGGGCGGACTGGCCGAACAGGCGGTCGATCGCGCCTGCCAGGCGTACGTGGAGCGCGATTTGAGCCGCTGCCGCATGGTCCTCGAAGGCGAGGGGCAAATTAATGCCATGGAGCGCGAAATCGACGAAATGGCCTTTGATCTTCTGGCCATGCAGCAGCCCATGGCGGTGGATCTGCGCTTCATTCTGGCGGTTACCAAGATCAACGCCGATCTGGAACGCGTGGGCGACCAGGCGGTCAACATCGCCGAGCGGGTCATGGACATGGTGGAACTGCCCAAAGCCGACCTGCCGGTGGACATCGCGCGCATGGCGGCGGCGGTTTCCGCCATGGTGCGCCGCGCCCTGGAATCGTTCATCGAGGGCAAAGCGGAACTCGCCCAGGCCGTGCTGGAAATGGACAACGTCGTCGATCGCATGAAAGATGAAGCCTTCATCATCCTGGTCAAGACCATGAATGAGCGTCACGACGTGACCCGCCAGGCGCTGGATGCGCTGCTGGTCGCGCGCAACCTGGAGCGCGTGGCCGACCATGCCACCAACATCGCTGAAGATGTCATCTTCTGGGTGCGCGGGGCGGATGTCCGCCACAATGTCGCGCCCGAACCTCCTGCGCGCCAGGAAGTTACCGACACTCATTGAAGTTTCACGCGAAGCGGAGCCGCAGGCTTCGGCGGGAGCCGTTTGGCGGTTTTCCTGCGCCGATGCTAAAAGGTTCTCTGTACTCTTGCGGAGGCGCCTTGAAGCATCGCCTGTTTCTTCTGGTGTTCCTTGCAGTTTTCCCAGCCCTTTTCGCCGCCCAGGAAGCTTCCCAGCCGCGGCACATTCCGTTACCTACGAGCAAGGTCCTGACGGCGCCCTCGCCAGGACGTATCGGTGCGGTAAACAGCTTCCCGGCGGCGATCGCGGTCAG
>CAYOZX010000233.1:3675-5959 GCA_964408515.1 uncultured Acidobacteriaceae bacterium
GCGAACACCGGCAACGGAATCGCAGTCTATAAATTTCTTAACGGCAGAGTGACCCCCGAGGGGTTTCTGAAGATCGCGCCCCAGAAGCTGGCGGCAGGCAAGACGGCGGCATTCGGTTTGCGGAAGACTACGCCGGGCACGGCGATTCCGTATCCGGCGGGCTTGGCCGTGGTTTCAGGTTCGGCCGGGGATCAACTTCTGGTGGCAAACAACCTGTCGGACAACGCCGTGCTAATTGATGCGGCCAACGGTCGCGTCCTGCAACAGTTTGACCTGAGCACGCACGCGACGGTTCCAGCTTCTTTTCCCTATGGCGTTGTCGCTACACGTGATGGGAAACGGGCGTGGTGCAGCCTGTGGAATGCTTCGCAGGTTGCCGAACTGGACCTGGTTTCGGGGCGGGTAGCGCGCTGGATTTCGCTTCTGCAGCCCAAGTCAGAAACCGCTCCCGGTTCGCATCCGACGGCCCTCCAGCTCAGTCCGGACGAAAATTTCCTGTACGTGGCGCTGGCCAACGCCGATGCCGTGGCCGCGGTGGATACGTCGCTGGGGGAGGTGGTCCACTTGGCGTCGACCAACTTTCCCCGGCAGGAGCACAGCGGAACCTATCCCAATGCCCTGGCCCAATCCGCAGACGGGAAGCGTCTGTTCGTCGCTGACGCTTCGCTGAATGCGGTCGCCGTCTTCGACACAGCTGAATTGATCCGCCCCGGCATTTCATTTCCCCTGCCCAGGGAGGCTTTGGGATTCATTCCCACGGATTGGTATCCCAGCGCCCTGGCTGTAGCAGGCGACGATCTGCTGGTGGCCGCCGCGAAGGGCGAGAGTACCGGCCCCAACAGCAAGATCAGCCGCCTGCCAGCGGAGAAACGCCGCCGCGAGCATCCTTACATTCCGACTTTGCTCTACGGTTCGCTGGCGCGGCTGAATTTCAGGAGCGCAGAAAAGCGCCTGGAAGAATTGACCCGCCAGGTTCAGGAAGACAATTTGTTTTTCACCGATCCCGGCAAGGTGCAATTTCAGGCGGGGGGCAATCCCATCCAGCACGTGATCTATGTCCTGAAGGAGAACCGCACCTACGACCAGATTTTCGGCGACCTCAAAGCAGGAAACGGGGATCCATCCCTGACCATGTATGGCTGGGATGTGACGCCCAACCAGCACAAGCTGGCGCTGCAGTTTGGCGTGATTGACAACTTCTACGACAGCGGGGAAGTTTCAGGCGACGGCCATGACTGGTCCAACGCCGCCATCACCAGCGACTACAACGAGAAAACCTGGCAAATCACCTACCGCGGCCGTGAGCGCATCTACGACTACCAGGGCACGGTGGCCGATGAATTTCCGCTCGAACTCCATCAGCCGGATGTGAACGAGCCCGGGACCGGATACATGTGGGACAATCTCGCCCGCCACGGTCTGACCTACCGCTACTATGGCGAGTTCGTCGCCGGGTTCTGGTGCAAGCTGGAGAAGAAGCCAGGGGGCTCGCCTAAGGAAGGCACAACGTCTGTCTTCAGCGAGGGGTGCGCGCGCGCGGCTGTTCGCCAGGGGGAGCCGTTGCCGGCGAACGTGGGTCAACCCCACGGCTCGGCCAGTCCGTGGCCCTGGCCGGTGCCCCTAGTCAAGCGCTTGAAAGCAACCAAGGCAGCGCTGGTGGACCATTTCAACCCAGTCTTTCCAGATTTCAACACCGAATATCCGGATCAGCTGCGCGCCGACGAGTTCCTCAACGAGTTCGAGGAATTTGTGCGCGCCCGCAAAGAGGGAAAGGGAACTGAGTTGCCGGCTTACGTCCTGCTTTATCTTCCCGACGACCACACGCACGGCACGACGCCGGGGAAGCCGCGCCCGGCGGCGTCGGTGGCCGACAATGACCTGGCGTTGGGCCGGGTGGTCGAGGCGGTTTCGCACAGTCCTTACTGGGACGACACGGCAATTTTCGTCATCGAGGACGATGCCCAGGATGGCGCCGATCACGTGGACGCGCACCGGTCTACAGCGCTCGTGATCAGCAAATATTCTCCCGGGTCCTCTGACCATCCTTTCGTCGACAGCCGTTTCTACACCACGGTGAACATGGTCCATACCATCGAGGCGCTTCTCGGCTTGCCGCCCATGAATCAGAACGACGCCTACGCGCCGGTCATGTCGCCATTGCTTTCCGGGCCGGGAAATCAGCCTGCATTCACTGCGGACTGGAGCAATCGAGATAATGGACTGATTTATCAGACCAATCCTGCCAAGGGGCAGGGGGCTGCCGAATCGGCAAAAATGGATTTCA
>CAYOZX010000234.1:0-4485 GCA_964408515.1 uncultured Acidobacteriaceae bacterium
GCTGAGTTAAGCGCCCGTGGGTCTCAGCAGCGGTTAGTTTACTATTTCTAACAGACACAAAGAAACTGAGCGTTGCCCTGTCCGAAGGGGCGCCGCCTGTGGCCCGCCTGAACTCATAGCTCACTTGACGCGCTGCGCCAGCACCGCCGAACTGTGGCGGAACACCGTGCTCCCGCTGTAAATGGCATGAATGAGATGCGGGCCTTTGCGGTGCAGAGTGACCGTGATGGCTGCCTGTCCGCCCTCCAACTGAACCTTGCCCAGGACCGTCGAAAAGTCCTTGAAGGTCACCGCCCCATCGGGCGGTCCGCCTGAGTCAGCGATGACGACCGCGGTAAACGTCACCGGCTGGTTGCGCTTCGAGGGATTCTGCGAGGAGGTTAGATTAATGTGGGTCGCGGATCGTATCACCTGCTGAAGCACAGTCGAAGTGCTCGGCAGGAAGGTCGAATCTCCACCATAGCTGGCGGTAATGGAGTGCACGCCCGCGTCGGGCGAGTTGGTCGAGAACGTTGCCTGCCCGTTGCTGAGTGTTTCACTGTCAAGGGCGTGACCGTGGTCGCTGAAAGTTAGGGTCCCGCCCGGCGTGCCCGGAGAGGTAGAACTGACTTGCCCTGTGAAGGTGACGGTCTGGTGGAGGTTTGCCGGATTCTTCGAGGAGGTGAGAGCGGTCGCGGTGGCATGGCCAAATCCTTCGCTGATGTTCAGCAGCACTCTGACCAGGAAGAACTCTCCGGTGGCGGCGTCAGGCCTCCCGTCTCCGTTGAAATCCGCCACTACGGCCGATCCTCCAGGCTCTCGTGCCGCGGGGTTGTAGCTCTGCGCCGCCTGGAAGGTTCCGTCGCCGTTGCCCAGCAGCACATTGCGGTTCGAGAGGAACAGATCAGGATTGCCATCCCCGTTCAAATCTGCGGCTGCCAGCGCATCGGGCCGTTCGCTCGCACCGAATCCCACCCATAGATCGGCCGTGGCATAGGTGACCGCAGTTTGAAATGTCCCGTCGCCCTTGCCGAGCAGAACCGCAACTGACGAGACCGTACCGCACGGGCTGATGTCCTCGCAATTCTTATTTCCCACGGCAAGGTCGACCTTGCCGTCATGGTTGAAGTCGCCTGCCACGATTGAGAAGGCCTGGAGATCGATAGTGGAGTAGCGCACTGCCGTCTGAAAAGTTCCGTCGCCGTTGCCCAGCAACACGCCTACGGATCCTGTGGAGCACGAAACGTCGAACTCCCCGGCGGTGCAGTTTGCGTTCGCCACCGCCAGATCAGGCTTGCCGTCTCCATTGAAGTCCGCAGTGATTACGGCCAGCGCCGAGGGGTCACCCGAAGAGTAGTTTACGGCCGCCTGAAAAGTTCCGTCTCCGTTGCCCAGCAATACACCCACGTCGCCTTCGGTTCCGAAACATCCGATTTCCGCGGTGCACTGCGCCACTGCCAGGTCGAGCTTGCCGTCTCCGTTAAAGTCCCCGGCGACTAATGACCTGGCAAAGTTCCCCCCTGACGGGTAAGTGACCACCGGTTGAAACGAACCGTCTCCGTTCCCCAAAAGCACATCGATGACTCCATGGGAACACTCCAGTTGCCCCCCACAGAAATTGATCACAGCCGCGTCCAGCTTGCCGTCACCGTTGAAGTCACCCAGGGTTACCTCGAAGGGCTCCAAGCCGTCGAGGTCATAGGTCACGGCCTCCGCGAAACTGCCATCCGGCCTGGCCAGCATCACGGCAAGATTGCCGGCTGAGCAGTCATTCAGCGGCTTGCACATGTTGGCCGCAACAAGGTCGGACATGCCGTCGTGGTTGAGGTCTGCCGTCGCCAGAGCGGTCCCCCCGGTCCCCCCAAACGGGAGTCCGAACGTTCCAAGAAACGTGCCTTTCCCCGTCCCCGGAAAAACCACGACATTTCCACTACACGCTTGCTGAAAGTCTGTCTGGCAAGCATTGGCGACCGCGACGTCATCTTCTCCGTCGCCGTTCAGATCTGCCACAACCCCGAAAAGAGGCGACGTACCTTGGGTCTCGTAAAGTGCCTGCACATCCAGGATGCCATCGCCGCGGCCACGCATGACCGTCATTGTCGCCGCGTCGGGATCCACTGTTATCAGGTCGGGGTCGCCGTCTTTGTCCAAATCTGCAAACTGGATAGAGGTGACGACGTCCGAGCCCAAGGCCGATCTCTTACCGTCACCAAACGTGCCGTCTCCGTTGCCCGGCAGAACTTCCACCATTTCCGGAGCAGAGCCGCAGACCTCGAATATGCACGCCTCGACTACCGCTAGGTCCAGCTTGTGATCACCGTTGACATCCGCTAGAGCAACCGCCTGCGGGTTCCGTTGGCTGATCGTTCGGACGCCCGCCGGTGCTTGAAAGGTTCCGTCGCCGTTCCCCAGAAGGACGCCCACCAGTATGTTGCAGTCGCTGACACCGCACTCGATACTCACGGCCGCAAGGTCCAGTCGGCCGTCGGCGTTGAAGTCGCCTAAAGAAACCGCCGTACGTAGCGTCGTCGCTCCTGGCGGGTCGGTGCTGAATGTGGCTATCGGCTGAAAGGTCCCATCCCCGTTGCCCAGCAGCACGCCCGCGGTTCCGGGGTTTGTAACCACAACCAGATCGGGTTTCCCATCTCCGTTTATGTCTACAGCCTCCACCGAGAAGGCGTTCCCTCCCGTGGCATAGGTAACGGGCGCTTGGAAGGTCCCGTCCCCGTTGCCCAACAGGACGTTAATGGTGCCGCTCGTGCATCCAACGTCAAAACAACCATTGTCAACCGCCACGTCCAGCTTGCCGTCACGATTGAAATCCCCCACCGTCATTCGGGACAGTGCGGCCGCCGTATCAGAGACAACCGCCGCACCATAAGTGCCGTCCCCATTTCCCGGCAGGACCGCCACTGTACCGTGCGAGCAGTCGGTATCGCTCACACATTCATTGGAAACTAGAAGGTCGGCCTTGCCGTCCCGGTTAAAGTCTCCGCTCTCAACGTTTCCGGCAAACCGTCCCCCGGAATCAAAGTTTTGTGGGATGAAGAAGATCGGATTTGCGATCGGTGTCCCCGTCCTCGCGACCGCCTCGGGTGACAGGCGCGGCGCCAGATTCCGGCCTCGCGGATTGACCCGCGCCAGCCGACTCTGCCACCAGCCCTTTGGATCCGCCATCCGTTCCCAGATGGTGATGGGGGGGCGGTTGCTCCGAGCACGCGCTCCCGCGCGCATCACCTGGCGCAAGCGCACCCCTTCCCCGGCTTGTAACTGCGAAACGGGTATCGAGAGAAAAAGGCACGCCACCGCCAGTGTCTTCCACAACTTCATAGCTCCTCCAGCCCCATCCTTGCGAAAGGATGGCGCAACTATGAACACCTGGGACCTCGAAGATCAGTTGGCGCGTTTGTGATGGAACTCCTGGTGGGGGAAGAGAAGCGGATTCTCCCCCGCTTCAGGATCGGATGTCAAGCGGCGAAAGGCTATGGTTGGCGCCACGCGATATTGAATTGCGAAGGGCGCCGGCGCTTGCCAAGAACCAAAGGGGAAGGGCCTCCCTGATTCTTGTGTTTTCCCAGCTCCGGCCCTGGCAGTGACCCGGAAACTGCTCGGATTGCCCGCTCCGGCCCGTCACTTCCGCGCCAGGTACACCATCCTCAGCAGCCTCCGCTCGCTGGTCAGGGTGTGAACCACGCTCAGGAATTTCTGCAGCCCGGCAAAATTCTTTTCTCCTTCGAGGCCTAACAACTCTTTTCTTTTCCGCTCTCTGGCGTCATGCCAGCGCTGCGCTACTGCCGCTGCCTGTTCGGTTGTGTCCATCACCTGCTCGAGTGTGAGGCCGGCAGCGGCGATCAACCTTTCATTTTCCCCCGGAGGAGAGAAGCAGTAGTACCCGATCGAGCTGCGGGCGGCAATTTCTTCATGCGACACCATGCCACCCACCACCAGCGCATCGCTGAACAGCATTCTTCCGCCCGCCTGCAGCACCCGCGCGCATTCTCGCAGCACCGCCAGCCGCCCCGGCACATGGCACAGCACGTCGTTGGAATAGATTGCGTCAAAACTGCTGTCGGCAAACGGCAGGGGCTGCGAGACATCGCATTGCCGGAATTCGACCTGCGAAGCCAGATTCTGCCTCTCCGCCAGCGCTTGCGCGTTGCGGATGCCCTCAGCATTCAGGTCGACGCCTATAACTCGGCAGCCCGACGTCTGGGCGACATACAATGCGTACCGCCCCGATCCGCAGCCGATTTCCAGTACCTTGCCGCCTGGCAGCAGCTCCAGCCAGGTGGGAATCTGGTGCGATTCCTCCGTTGTTACCCAGCTGGTCTGCCCAAAGTCCTCGCCGTAGGTTTCCAGCCGCACCTGGCAGTAGACTTCGTTGGCATAGTTCCCATAGGAAGAGTTATAGAGATCGACGCTGGCTGCCATTCCTGCCTCCCGCCTAGTCTTTCCGGGCGGCCATTCTAATACCTCGAGCAGGGTCAATCCTGATTTCGGGCGCCT
>CAYOZX010000234.1:4585-5944 GCA_964408515.1 uncultured Acidobacteriaceae bacterium
ACAGTGCACTTGGCGTACATCCTTTGCTGCGATAACCTGAATCCATTAGTCGATGGGGAGTGCCGGTGCGGCCGCCGGCAGGGGACTGAGAAAAGCAATCGAAATCTGTTCAAGGGAGAAGTGTAATGGCAAGGAGCTCCTTGTTCTCATTCTGCAAGTGTGTGACCGTCATCGTCCTGCTGCTGGCCGGCCTGGTGGCCTCGGCGCAAGTCCGCAATCGCATCACCCGCCCGCTTGATAACGCCGAGCGCGCCCAGGTCGCCGGGCCCCATCCCCTGGCGCGGGCCGAATTCGACCGCGGGCCGGTGGCCGGCAGCATGAAAATTGATCGCGCCGCTGTTGTGTTCAAGCTGGCGCCCGCCCAGCAGAGCGCCCTGGATAAGCTGCTGGCCGAGCAGCAGAACCCCCGCTCTGCCAACTTTCGCCGCTGGCTAACCCCCGAGCAGTTCGCTGCCCGCTTCGGCATGAGCGATGACGACCTCTCCCGTGTATCCGCCTGGCTGCGCTCCCAGGGCCTGAGCGTGGACGGCTACTCCCGCGCCCGCACCCGCGTCTTCTTCAGCGGAGCCGCCGCCCAGGTCGCCCGCGCCTTCGGGACCAATTTCCACCACTACGCCATCGACGGCAAGATGCGCTTCGCCAACGCTACAGGAATTTCCGTGCCCTCTGCTCTTTCCGGCATGGTACTCGGCTTCCGTGGCTTCGACAATTTCCGGCCGCGCCCCCGAGCCCGCGCGGTAAAGGCCAACTTCACCTCGCACCTCTCCGGGAATCACTTCCTCGCTCCCGGCGACTTTGCCACTATCTATAACGTTACCAGCACCGGCTCAGGCCAGACGATCGCGGTCGTTGGTCAGACCCAGATTCTCACTGCTGACCTCGACGCCTTCCGCAGCGCGGCGGGACTGCCGGCCACGAGCGCCTCCAACTTTCAGCAGGTTCTGGTACCGTCCGGCGGAAGCGGCTTTTCCGACGGCGATGAGGTGGAGTCCGACCTGGACCTGGAATGGTCGAATGCGGTAGCCAGGAGCGCGACTCTTCTTTTTGTCTATGTGGGGGCCAATTCGACCACCATGAACGTATTCGACTCCCTCGAGTACGCCATCGACCAGAATCTCGCACCTGTCATCAGTACCAGCTACGGCAATTGCGAAGCCAACCTGGGCAGCTTTTTGTCGGTTCTGCAGCAGGATGCGCAGCAGGCCAACACGCAGGGCCAGACCATCACCGCGGCCTCGGGGGATTCCGGGGGCGCCGACTGCGATCTCTCTTCATCCGCCACTCACGGCTTAGCGGTAGATTCGCCCGCCAGCTTGCCTGAAGTCACCGGGATCGGCGGCACCACGTTCAGCGGCGATG
>CAYOZX010000235.1:0-5915 GCA_964408515.1 uncultured Acidobacteriaceae bacterium
CACGTTCAACGCAATGCCGGAGTCTTTCTCCATGGCTTCCAGGACCTCCCGCGTCTGAAAGGCGGTGGCTTCGAGCACCGCGCGGGCGATGTGTCCCCTGCTCACGTAGCGGGTGAGTCCGGCGATCACTCCCCGGGCGGTGTGTTTCCAGTAAGGCGCATAGAGGCCGGAGAATGCCGGCACGAAATAGGCGCCGCCGTTGTCTTCGACGGTTCGAGCCAGGGCTTCAATCTCCGGGCTGGATTTGATTAAGCCCAAATTGTCGCGCAGCCACTGCACCAGCGCGCCGGTAATGGCGATGCCGCCTTCGAGCGCGTAGCGTGCCGGCTCCTTGCCCAGTTTATAGGCGACGGTGGTAAGCAGGCCGCAGCTCGAAGCAACCGCGCGTTCTCCCGTATTCATCAGCAGGAAGCAGCCCGTGCCATACGTGTTTTTGGCCTCGCCACGCTTGAAACAGGTCTGGCCCGCCAGCGCGGCTTGCTGGTCGCCCAGAATGCCGGCGATGGGAACGCCTTTCGCCGCGCCCTGTTTGACGGTCCCGTACACTTCACTGCTGGAGCAGATGCGCGGCAACATGACTTCCGGAATGCCAAATGCAGTCAGCAGTTCCTGGTCCCAACAAAGCGTTTGCAGATCCATGAGCTGGGTCCGGCTGGCGTTGGTGACGTCGGTGATGTGCAGTCCTCCATTAACGCCGCCGGTGAGTTGCCAGGTGAGAAAGCTGTCGATGTTGCCGAAGAGCACGTCACCGCCTTCCGCCTGCGGGCGGACTCCGGGCACGTGGTCGAGCAACCAGCGGATTTTCAGGCCACTGAAGTAGGTGCTGAGAGGAAGTCCGGTCTTGGCGCGGAAGCGGTCGATGCCTCCGCCACCGGCAAACTCGGCGACGTAGCCGTCGACTCGGGTGTCCTGCCAGACCAGGGCATTGGCTACCGGCTTGCCGGTCTTGCGATTCCACAGCACGGTCGTCTCGCGCTGATTGGTAATCCCGATGGCGGCGAGCTCGCCCGCGCTGATGCTTCCCGGCTGCAGGGCCTCGGCGATGACTTCCTGCGTCGCCTGCCAGATTTCCTCGGGATTGTGTTCGACCCATCCTGGACGCGGATAGATTTGCTCGTGTTCTTTCTGGGCTGAGGCCACGATTTTTCCCCCGCGGTCAAAGACGCAGAAGCGGGTGCTGGTAGTTCCCTGATCGATGGCGCCGAGGTACGAAGGCATGGGCGTCTATGGTAGCGGACAGCAGGACGGCGGGCAAAAGGTGGGCCGCGGCAGAGGCACTCGGAGGGCAGGCTCTCCCTCGTCGAACTTGTCTTCTGGCGTGAGGCGTCAGTGCCTTACCGAGAATTGGAAGGCGACGTAGAACAGCTGCACGACCGTGAAACCGACGATTACGTACATCGCGATCTCCATGCGCCGGCCGGACTCACGGGCCTGCTTGACGATCTCCATCATTTCGGTGGTGGAGTGCAACAGCCTTTCGGTGAGTTCGTCGAGATGGTCAGTGGCGGCGCGCATCTTATCGAGCACACGAGAGGTTTCCACCAACGCGGCCGAAGCACGCTCGCTGTTGCGCAAATCAAGCTCGGTCTTGCAGGCCGCCCACCACGGGCTTCCCGGCGGATTGTCATACATGCGTTGGCGAATCTCCTCCGAGGAGCGCGACCGCAGCAACTTGACCAGGGCCTGCACCGTGTCGCTGTTTTTCGCCTCAACCGTCGAAGTGGCCATATGGAATAACAATCTAAGAGACATCCAATGATAGGGGCAGGTATGGCCAGCGGACAGGTCACGGAAGGCCACGTAAAAACGTTCATTGGACAAGACAATTTAGTAAACGAACCACAGCCTCGCCCTGGAATGTCAGCTAGACCATTGCAGAAGAAGGCTTTGCGAGCGACAGGTTCTGTCTCATTTCGAGACTGCCGCTTTCGAAGGATGTGGCCGCTGCCATTGCCCTGGAACCGATGTAGTGCGGTTTCAAGCGCCAGGCGGGGCCTGAGCTACAGTTTGTTCAGGCCATCCAGCGCGGCGACTTTGTAGGCTTCCGCCAGGGTGGGATAGTTGAACACCGTGTCGCGAAAATACTCGATGGTTGCGCCCAGAGTCAGCACCACCTGGCCAATGTGAACGATTTCTGCCGCGCGGTCGCCAATAGCGTGCACACCCAGTAATTTCAGCGAGTCGGGGTCAAATACCAGCTTCAGAAGTCCTTGTTCGTCGCCCAGCATCTGCCCCTTGGCCAGTTCGGCGTAGCGGGCCAGCCCGATTTCGTAGGGAATGTTCTCCTTGGTGAGCTGCTCTTCGGTGTGGCCCACCATGGAAATCTCGGGAATGGTGTAAATCCCGTAGGGAATCAGGTTGGGCGGCATCCGGCCGGGCTTGCCGAACATGTGGCAACTGGCGAGCCGGCCCTGTTCCATGGAAGTGCTGGCCAGGGCTGGAAACCCAATCACGTCTCCGGCGGCATAAATATGCGGGACGGCCGTCTGGAAGTTCTCGTTCACCAGCATCTTGCCGCGGCCATCGGTGCTCAAGCCGGCAGCTTCCAGGTTGAGCAGGTCGCTGTTAGCCTGGCGCCCGACGGTGTAGAGCAGCCCCTGGCCATGCACATTTTTTCCGCTGGCCAGTTTGGCAAAAACTCGGTCGCGCTCCTCGTCGAAGCCGATGGA
Source organism: uncultured Acidobacteriaceae bacterium (assembly GCA_964408515.1). Taxonomy (GTDB): domain Bacteria; phylum Acidobacteriota; class Terriglobia; order Terriglobales; family Acidobacteriaceae; genus CAYOZX01. The sequence goes on from CAYOZX010000235.1 coordinate 2,670, forward strand.
AACAACTTTTTCCCCCAGCCGGAACACGGTTCCAAGCTGCCGCAGCTGAAAGCACAGGCTCTCGACGATTTCCCGGTCCACGAAATCCAGCAGCACCGGACGCTGGTCAAGCAGGGTCACTTTCACCCCCAGCGCGGCGAACATGGAAGCGTATTCCAGTCCGATGATGCCCGCTCCCACGATCACCAGCTCTCGGGGCAGCTCCTCCAGGGAATGAACCTGATCCGAATCAAAGATTCTGCGCCCATCGATGGGGATTTCAGCGCTATGCGCCGGACGCGTGCCGCAGGCGATCAGAATGTGCTGCCCGCGAACCAGCTGCGATCCCTCGTCGCTCTTGACTTCAATGGCGTTAGGATCCACAAACCGGGCGTCACCCTCCAGCGTGGTCACATAGTTGCGGCGCAGCTGTGACTTGATCACCTCGATTTCGCGCGCCATCACCGCCTGCGCGCGGAAGATCAGGTCCGACATCGAGATGCGGTCTTTGAGCACGTAGCCGCGGCCGTAAAAGGTGCGCTGCCGGAACCCGCTCAAGTAGAGGACTGCTTCCCGCAAGGTCTTGCTGGGGATGGTGCCGGTGTGAACGCAGACTCCGCCAATGGTCCTTTTGCGATCAATGATCGCTACCTTTTTGCGCATCTTGGCTGCGCAGATCGCGCCCTTTTGGCCGGCGGGTCCGCTGCCAATCACAATCAGGTCATATTGGTTGGCTTCCGTCATGGCTGTTGTGCCGGAGCGCGAATTACCGCCGGAGGTGAAATCCAGTTGTGCCGTCGAGCTTACGGTGTCTGTGAAACTATCACCACTCCCTCAGAAACGAAAGCCATCTTTGGGACGCATCCGTTCGACGAACTCGCGGCACAGAAGCTCCCCATATTGCCGCGGAGACCCGCCAACTTGCACATGGGCAACGCTTTGCCCGCCTTCAGCGAAAAACGGTTACGCGGTCGGAAAGGCGCCATACCAGGGGGTGGAGTTGTCCCCTGTTCGACGAGTTGTGGAATTACGGCTTTCCGCAGGAGATCACGCCCTTTGCACGCTGCTTGGGTCGTCAACCCACAGAAAGCTTCGGCCAGTGCTCTGAAATTCTCACCAGGAATGGCTGCAAGCCTGTCGATTTTGCTGCGTCCCGTTCGTCTTACAGGCAGAGGCGAGATGGGAATGAAGAGCTCGGGTGCTGCTCCCGCACAAGGCGAGCGACGCACCTGCCTGGAAACCAAGGAGACTGTCATGTTCAAAGTCACGATGCAGAAGCTGGGAGACGCCGCCGTCCTCCGCTGCGAAGGAAGGATGGTCATTGGGGTCGACGATTCCATGTTGCGATACGCGCTTCACGCGGGCCGAGCCAAATTGCTGGTCCTTGACTTGGCCAGGGTGGATCGCATCGATGCGGCTGGATTGGGCGGGTTGCTGCGCCTGAGGCAGTTGGCCAGCATGAAGGGAACCAGATTGAAGCTGATGAATGTCCGGGATCAGGTGCGGCATGTGTTCGAACTGACCCGGCTGCACTCTGCCTTTGAATTCTGCTGCGTCAGGGACATGGTGCAACTGCTGTGCGCTACCGTGGATTCTCATTCTGAGCCGAAGGATCGCCGGCCTGAACAAGGGCACGAACTCCCACCGGCCGCAAGAGAAGACGAGGTTCCCCTGCTCGTCCTGCAGGACAGCCAGCGCCCGCTGGGCGCTTTGGGGCAGGCAGGGCGCCAGATTGTGGCCTAACCGCTGAATCCTTCCGGCGACGGGGAAAATCTAATAGCGCAACACCCGTCTGGGGTAAATGTGCCGACTAGCAGACCAGCACACGATCCGATTCGCGGTGTCGGATTTCAGCAATGTAAGTCCAAAGAGGTAGGGGTGAATTCATGGCAAAACGGATGATCCTGATGCTCGCCGCGATGGTTGCCCTCATCGCAGGTCTGGGCTTTGTAAAGTTCAAGCAGATTGAGGCGGCCACGAAAAATGTGATGCAGCCGCCCCCGGAAGCGGTGACAACGATCCCGGCACAGGAGGCTAAGTGGCCGGAAACGCTGAATGTTATCGGCACCATGGAAGCTGTGCAGGGAGTCACTGTAAGCGCCGATCTGCCGGGCACCGTGGCGCGGATCACGTTTGAGTCGGGCAAGTGGGTGCACGCGGGAGAGGTGCTGGTGGAGCTGGACACGCGCCAGGAGCGCGCCCAACTGGCGGACGTCGAGGCGTCGCACGAGCTGGCGCGAGTCAATTTTGGTCGTATGAAGGAGCTGGTCGACGGAGGAGTCATCTCGCGCATGGAGTACGACCGGGCTACCGCCGACCAGAGGCAGACCGAAGCCAAGGTCAACGAGATCCGGGCCACCATTGAGCGCAAGACCATCCGGGCGCCGTTTTCGGGAGTCTTGGGCATCCGTAAGGTCAATCTGGGGCAGTACTTGTCGGCGGGCGATGCGGTAGTGCCGCTGCAGTCGCTGAATCCCATCTATGTGAACTTTGGCGTGCCGCAACAGTCTGCGGGGCAGGCGCAAGTCGGCCGCAGTCTCCAGATCACAGCCGATGACCTGCCGGGCCGCGAGTTCAGCGGGCGAGTCACGGCGGTAGATTCGGTGGTGGATGCGACGACCCGCAACATTCAAGTGCAGGCAACCCTGGCTAACCCCGAAGGCAAGCTGCGCCCGGGCATGTTCGTGCAGGTGAAGGTAACGGTGGGTGCGGACCGGACGGTGATAGCCCTTCCGGCGTCGGCGATCAACTATGCGCCCTATGGCGATTCGGTTTTCGTGGTGACCGATCTGAAGGACGCCAAGGGCCAGACTTACCGCGGAGTGCAACAGCAGTTTGTGAAAACCGCAGGCTCGCGCGGAGACCAGGTGGCGATCGTCTCGGGAGTAAAGCCGGGCGACGAGGTGGTGACGTCGGGCGTTTTCAGGCTGCGCAACGGCGCCGCCGTCCAGATCAACAACAAGGTCCGCCCGGGGAACAATCCGGCTCCCAAGCCTGAGGACAGCTAATGAAGTTTACCGATCTGTTCATCAAACGCCCGGTTCTTTCCATCGTCGTCAGCCTGGTGATCCTGATCGCGGGCCTGCAGTCGATCCGTTCGTTGAGCGTGCGGCAGTATCCGCGCAGCGACATCGCGGTGGTGCGGGTTTCGACCATTTATGTGGGCGCGAATGCCGACCTGGTGCGGGGCTTTATCACCACGCCTCTGGAGCGCGTGATCGCCAGCGCGGACGGCATCGATTACATGGAATCATCGAGCGCTCAGGG
>CAYOZX010000236.1:0-5841 GCA_964408515.1 uncultured Acidobacteriaceae bacterium
TGCCAACCAAGAACACCATGCGCAATCGCATCCTCGCGGCCATCCGCCGCATTCCCAGGGGCAAGGTCTCAACCTACGGCGCAGTTGCGAAGGCCGCAGGACATCCTCGCGGCGCCCGCCAGGTGGTGGCCGCTTTGCGCGGTGCCGTCGCTCTGCCCTGGCAGCGGGTCCTGGGCGCTGGAGGAGCTATCAAGTTGCGTGGCGACTACGCCTTCGAGCAGCGCTTCCGCCTGGAAGCTGAGGGCGTCACCTTCCGCGGCCGGAAAGCGGACATGAAAAAGCACGAGTACAAATTTCCCCGGCGCTGACGCGCCAGCTATCTCTGACTCGCTTCGCCCGCCGCCACTCTGCGGTTGAATTCTGCCGAGCGTTTCCGCGGCACCGTCAGCGATTTCCAGCCGCTGCCTTGGAAGTGTTTTGCCAGAAATACGATCTGCCCGCAATGGTAGGCGTAATGCGCGATCTGCCGGTTGATGGCCTGCATCACCGAATGCGGCTCGCCTCGGATCGTCACTTTCCGCTCCAGGTCCGCCGCTGAGAGCGGTTCGAGCGCCTGAAACACTCTTTGCCAGCCCTCGTTCCACGCCTGCATCAGCTCTTGCCGATTGCCGGGCGGTTGCACGAATTCGCTGTCGCGATTGCGGTCTGGCTTCTCGCCATCGGCAGTCAGAAAATCCGTCCATCGTGATCGCATGTTCCCTGCCATGTGTTTCACGATGATCGCGATCGAGTTCATCTCCTCATCGAGCGCGAGAAACAGCTGCTCGTCGGAGACTTGATCCATGGCGCTCTCGGCCAGTTTCTTGTAGTAGTGAAACAGTGAGAGGGAGTCTTCGAGATAAGACGTGCTGAACTTGTGCGCCATGCCTACACCTTGAACTGCTCGTCAATCTCCACCTGGTATCCCGCCACCAGCCGGTTGGTCTCGTTGGCCATGCCCACCACCGCCATCAACTCCTTGAACATGGCATCGGTCATGCCTTTCTTTCTCGCCCCCGCCGTGTGCGACGCGATGCAGTATCCGCACTGGTTGCTTACGCTCACTGCCAGGTAGACCAGTTCCTTGGTGAGCGGATCGAGCGCCCCCGGCGCCATGATCTGCTTGATGTCCTCCCATGTCCGCTTCAACGTCTCCGGATCATGCGCAATGGCTTTCCAGAAATTATTGATCCAGTCCGTCTTGCGCGTGGCCAGAATGTCGTCGTAAACCGCGCGCACCTCCGCACTGGCGTCTTTGTATTCGATCAGGCCAAGGGTTGCCATTCTCGCTCCACCATTGAGTGAGGTTCAATTTTCCAAGATCGCCGCAAAACCCGCGAACACCGGCCGCAACCGATGTCTGGGAAACTCAAAACCGGCTCTTGTTCGCGCTCTCCGCGACCCCCTCTGCGTTCTCCCCGGTCAAAAAGCCCCGGCGCTTCAGCGCGGCTCCGCAGCCGGCAGTTCTCCCTGCAGCAGCTGTCCCAGCTCTGCCGCCGGAACCCGCACCCCCAGATAAAACTGCCCGAACAGCGCGTACACCGCGCTCACTTCGTCGAATCGCATCTCATAGATCAGCTTCTTGAACACCAGCGGATCATCGGCGAACAGGTCCACACCCCATTCCCAGTCATCGAATCCGATCGAGCCGGTGATGATTTGCTTGACTTCGCCCGCGTAACGCCGCCCCACCAGTCCGTGCTCGTTCATCTGCCGCGCCCGTTCCTCGATCGGCAGGGTGTACCAGTTCTGGGCCTCTCCCCGCCGCCGGTCCATGGGATAGAAGCAAATGTAGCGATGCGTCGGCATATCCGGAAACAGCCGCGGATGCATCGCCTGCTTCTGACGGGCCATCACCTGGCCGATCTCGCGCTTCCACTCTTCGCAATACGCCTCAATCCCCCGGTCTCTCAAATCCTGGTACGCCTTCAGCGTCGACTCATAAAGTCCCAGCTCGATCATCGACAGGTAGGAAGTCGCCGGCTCCAGGTATTCACTCAGCCGCAGGCGGGCCAGTCCCAGCTCTGCCCGGTTGAGCTCGTCGAACGATGGCCGGAAGTGTACGAACATCAGATCGCCTTTGTGACCGAGCAGAGAAAACAGCGCCGATTGCCCCGACTCTTTGTGCTCCCACTGGCCGAGAACCTCGGCGGCCTCCTGGGCCACAGCCGCCGACTCCGCCGCGGCCAGCTTCCGCCACTCCGTCCAGCGCACCCGCATCATCTGATGCAGCACGCTGTATCCCTCGACGGTCAGGGGAACAGCAGGGATCTCAGCCGAGATAGCCTTGGGAGTGACGCTGCGGGAAGATGACATGAACAATTTCTCAGACGCCAGCACCATTGTAACCGGAAGTCGCCGTGGGCACGGTCAGGAGTACGGCGCTGGCAGCTTCTTTTGCCGGCGGAAGGCACGCATTTCGCTCTGCTGATGGGTGCGAATTCTCAGGGGCGAGCGCGGTCTCCCCGTGCACAGCAGCACGAAGCCTGCCTCCCGGTCCGCGGGGAAATAGCTGACCGAGTCCGACTGATCCACCTCTCCTTCACCCTCCAGCCGGCCCGCGCAGGTCAGGCAGCGTCCCTGATGGCACATGGCAGGCAGCACGATGCCGGCGGCGAAAGCCGCGTCCCATATGTGACCTTCCTGGCTCACCAGGATGGATCGCTCGCCGTCAGGCAGCACGAGCACAACCGGGAAGATGCCGGGGTCGAAGGTCATGGCTTCCCAAGGTAGTCCTGCCCGGCGGGAAAAGCCAGGCAGGACCATTGGGAGAAAGGAGGTTACGGGTTGTAGAAACCGGCATTCTTGCTGTAAGGAGCATGTCCCGGATCGCCGCGCCGGAAGTGCCCCGAAGGCACGATCTTGCCGTCACGTTCGGCCGCCAGCAGCTCGATGAACCAGGCTTCGTGCTCGACTTCCTCATTCAGGATGCGGGCTGCCATGTCATAGGTGCGCGGGTCCTTCCCGAAGGTCATGTCGCACACTTCCGACCAGCTCCGGATGGCGCAGCGCTCCGATTCCAGCAGCAGCGTCAGAATGTTCACCACCGTAGGCGGATCGGGTAGCTTCGCCGCCACGCAGCCGGCGCCATCATGAAACGCTTTCAGATCGTTGGGCAGCTCGCCGCCGAGCTCATAGATTCTGGGCACGATCAGCTCCCAGTGCGCCCGGTCTTCCAGACGCGCATCCTCGCAAATCTCTTTGTAGTCTTCGTGACCAGCCAGGTGCATTCTCAGAATCGTGTAGTAATAGTAGGTGCTGGCGAACTCCGCCCCCGCATTGGCTATCAACATCTTGATCAGCTTGGGGACATCCACGCCCCGCTTGCTGATCACCTCCACGCCGACGCGTTGGGTGACGTCGCCGGCTTTCACCACATGTTTGTCTGCCATAAAACCTCCCTTTCGGGTGTGAGTCTAGGCGTCCGCCCTCCCATAGGTCTAATATATAGTTTCTATTCCTCATATAGCCTGTTCCTTTGGCAGAAGTGCGAGTCTGTTTCCCGCTATGGAAATCCATCAGCTCCGATATTTTTGCGCCGTAGCCGAGACCGGCAGCTTCACCCGCGCTGCCCAACGGGAACACCTGGCCCAGCCGTCGCTCTCCCAGCAGATTCGCAAGCTGGAGGACGAGCTTGGCACACGCCTTTTCGATCGCCTGGGCCGCGCCGTGAGGTTGACCTCGTTTGGCGAAGCTTTCCTGCCCCGCGCTGAGGCTATCCTGCGGCAGTTGGCAGACGCCAAGCAGGAGATCGAAGAAATGTCGGGAACCGAGCGTGGCAATCTGGTGGTCGGATCCATTCCCACCGTGGCGCCCTACTTTCTGCCTGCCACCCTGGCCAGCTTCAACCGCAAATTTCCCCAGATACGAGTCACTGTGGTCGAGGAATTCACGGCTGAGCTGCTGGATCGGCTGGAGGCGGGCGGCATTGATCTCGCCTTGCTGGCTCTGCCCGTGGCCGGCAGCCAATTTGCCTCCCAGGAGGTGCTGCGCGAGCGCCTTTACCTGGTCGTGCCCCAGCATCATCGTCTCGCCGGGCAGTCCGAAATTCACCTTCGCCGGGTGGAGAACGATCCCTTCCTGCTCCTGAAGGAGGGGCACTGCTTTCGTGAAAACACGCTCTCCGCCTGCGGGCGCGCCCACCTTAACCCCAACGTGGTGTTTGAAAGCGGCCAGTTCACCACCATCCTGGCGATGGTGGGGGCGGGAGCAGGGGTCTCGGTAGTTCCGCACATGGCCGTGGAGGCCCGGCCGGGATGCAGGTTCATCCCCCTGGCCGACGACAGCGCCTTTCGCCGCGTCGGTGTGGTGCAGCTCAAGCGGCACTTCCGCAGCCGCGCGCATCAGGCATTCCTCAAGCACCTGCAGCAGAGCGCGGCCAGTCGAAATCACGACGGCGTAAGAATTGCCTAGCTCTCCGTGTCCGCCTGTGTCCTCCATACTCAAGGCCAGTCGCCGCTCGAACCCGGTCTCCCTTACAATCACCGGGAGAGAATCCAATCACGATGAGTGACCTGATCCAGCTCACCAAAGACAACGACGTCGCCATCATCACCATCAACAATCCGCCGGTAAATGCCCTGAGTCCGGGCGTGCCGGAAGGCATTTCGGAATCCATCGATCAGATTGAAAAAGACCCCGGGATCAAAGCCGTCGTCGTGATCGGCGGAGGCCGCACCTTCGTCGCCGGCGCTGACATCAAGGAATTCACCAAGATGACGTCCGGCGAGAGCAAGCGTGGTCCCGGCTTATTGCCTCTGCTGCTCAAGATCGAGAACTCCAGCCGGCCCGTGGTGATGGCCATCCATGGCACCGCCCTCGGTGGCGGTCTGGAACTGGCAATGTCGGGCCACTACCGAGTCGCCGCGCCCAGCGCGCAAGTCGGCCAACCCGAGGTCAAGCTCGGCCTGATCCCGGGCGCTGGCGGCACTCAGCGCTTGCCACGGCTTGCCGGGGTTGCCACGGCCGTCGAGATGTGTACCGTCGGCAATCCGGTCAAAGCGCCCGACGCCGTGCAGGCCGGAATCATCGATCGCATCATCGAAGGCGATTTGCTGGCGGGTGCCATAGTCTTCGCGCGCGAAGTCGCGGGCAAGCCCGCGCCCCGTACTCGTGAGCGCAACCAGAAACTGGGAACTGCTGCCGAGAACGCTTCAATCTTCGCCACCGCGCGCGACGCTGCCCGCAAGAAGCAGCGCAACCTGTTGGCTCCCTTGGCCGCCATCGATGCCATTGAAGCTGCCACCACACTGCCCTTCGAGCAGGGCTGCGAAACCGAAGCCCGGTTGTTTCTCGACTGCCTCTATTCGGATCAATCGAAAGCGCTCATCCACGTGTTCTTCGGCGAGAGGGAAGTCAGCAAGATTCCCGATATCCCCAAGGAAACTCCAATTCTTTCCGTGACGTCCGCGGCCGTCGTGGGCGCTGGAACCATGGGCGGCGGCATCGCCATGGTCTTCGCCAACGCTGGTATCCCGGTGCAACTCAAGGACACCGACCAGGCCGCGCTCGACCGAGGGTTGGCGAACATTCAGAAGAACTATGCGGCCTCGGTGAAGCGTGGAAAGCTGACCTCGCAGGCCGTCGAGGACCGCCTCAAGCTGATCAAGCCAACCCTCAGCTATGCCGACTTCGGCAAAGTGGATATGGTGATTGAGGCTGTCTTCGAGAGTATGAAACTCAAAAAGGAGGTCTTCGCCGAACTCGACCGCGTGTGCAGGCCCGGCGCCATCCTCGCCACCAACACCTCCACGCTCGATATCGACGAAATCGCCTCCGCGACCTCGCGCCCGGCGTCGGTCGTCGGCACGCACTTTTTCAGCCCCGCCAACATCATGCGCCTGCTGGAGATTGTGCGCGGCA
>CAYOZX010000237.1:0-5831 GCA_964408515.1 uncultured Acidobacteriaceae bacterium
CTGTAAGTTGTGGCGCGCCCGGAGAGATTCGAACTCCCGACCCTCTGGTTCGAAGCCAGATGCTCTATCCAGCTGAGCTACGGGCGCGTGAAGCCATTATACCTTTGAAACTGGCCTTGCTTTACCACATCCCCCAAATTTCGTCTTTTGAAACCTGACACGATGGATGGCAACAAACGATGCGGTCGGGCTGCTCCAAGGGGCCAAGGGGCGACTTATCCGCCCGAACTCGTGACAGTCGGCTGCCCGGATCGTCAATGGAACAGCACCAAGCGGAATTGTACCGTACACTGGGCAGCGGGTCACAAGTTTGCGGAATTCGGGAACCGGTTGGGCCACAGTTTCGTACAACACTGAGAGGCCCACCATGGAAAACCTGCCTGGGAAATTTCGCTATGCCATACGACAGTTCCGGCTGTCGCCAGTTTTTGCTGCTGCCGCGGTACTGACGCTGGCACTGGGAATCGGTGGAACGACAGCGATCTTCACCTTGATCCATGCTGTGATGCTACGTTCCTTGCCGGTTTCGGATCCCGGCAAACTCTACCGGATTGGTGAAGGCGACGATTGCTGCGTAGAAGGGGGTCCTCAGGACGTCTGGGGAATGTTCTCATTTGCGTTGTACGAACGACTAAAGACGGAAACACCGGAATTCGAGGAGGTGGCCGCATTCCAAGCCGGGCGCGGGCGACCAAGCGTCCGACGCGAAGGCATCGAATCGGCCGCCAGATCCCTGCGTTCCGAGTACGTCACAGGGAATTATTTTTCGACGCTCGGTGTAGGCGCCTTCGGGGGACGCGTGTTCACGCCGGGGGATGACAAGCCGGACGCACCCCCGGTGGCGGTGTTAAGCCACCGTATCTGGCAGACCACCTATGCCAGCGATCCATCGGTTGTGGGTTCCACTTTCGTCCTAGACGGGCATCCCTTTACCGTGGTTGGAGTTGCGCCCGCCGGATTTTTCGGCGAAACCCTGCAAAGCGACCCTCCTGATATCTGGATCCCTCTGCAACAGGAACCGATGATGGATGGTGACGGCGGTCTACTGCATCAGTCAATCTCGGCGTGGCTGCGCCTAATTGGCAGGTTGCGGCCCGGAGCCTCGACAAACGGAATTGCTCCGCGCCTCACAGGTGTGCTGCGCCAATGGATGCAGAACGATTCCGGCTATCCGGCCGTCTGGATGCCTGACGTAATTCGACTTCTTCCCAAGCAAGTGGTCAACGTGGTGCCGGCAGGAGCGGGTGTAGCGGTGATGAAGGAGGAGTACGGGCGCAGTCTGCAGATTCTGCTCTCGGTGTGCGGACTGGTGCTGCTGATCGCGTGTGCTAATGTGGCAAACCTGCTACTGGCACGGGCCGTGGCGCGGCGCGGACAAACTGCAGTGCGACTTGCCATGGGAGCCACTCGGGGACAGATTGTTACCGAAGCACTCATGGAGAGCGTCCTGCTGGCCATTGGAGGTGGCATAGCTGGACTCTTGGTGGCAATGGCAGCCGCGCGGCTGCTGTTGACGCTGGCGTTCCGAAGCGCGCATTTCCTTCCGATTAGTACCACGCCCTCGCTCCTGGTATTGGGGTTCGCTTTCGGGCTGGCACTGCTCACGGGAGTCATTTTCGGAGCGGCTCCTGCGTGGTTTGCGACGCGTACTGATCCGGCGGAAGCGTTGCGGGGATCTGGCCGCGGCACTAAAGACCGTTCTTCCCTCGCCCGCAAAGCGCTGCTAGTCGTGCAGGCCACCTTGTCTGTCGTGCTGGTCGCCGGGGCCACCATGCTGGCGCGAAGCCTGAACAAGCTCGAGCATCAGGATTTCGGATATCAAGTGCAAGGGCGCGTAGAGGTGGATATCAACAATCCGCCAGCCACCTACACGCAGCCGAAGTTAGCTGCGCTCTACCGCCAGCTTGAAGAACAACTTAACCGTGTGCCTGGGATACAAGGAGCCGGGCTCGCAATGTACAACCCGCTCACCGACAACTGGGGCGAACTCATTATGGTAGCCGGCCATCCTGCCGGCAAGTTCAGCGAGGAAGCGGGCGCGTCGTGGGACCGAGTGAGCGCCAACTATCTCCAGAACTTTGGCATGCCCATTTTGCGCGGGCGGGCCTTTACCTCCGCGGACAACGAAACTACCGCGCCGGTGGCAATCGTAAACGAGGCCTTCGTGAAGCGCTTTTTCAAAAGTGACGAGGATCCTCTGGCACAGCACTTCGGCCTGGACCTGCCCGAGTATGCCAGCACATTTAGCATCGTCGGAGTCGTACACGACGCGAAGTTTGCTGGTTGGGGCTTGGACCGGCCGGCACGTCCCATGTTCTACGTGCCGCTGGCCCAAAGTGTGGTTTATCACCAAGATATGATGAAGAAACTAGAGCTGCGCTCGCACTTTATCGGCGGAATTATGCTGGTAACCAATCTGTCCCCCGGCGCATTAGAGCCGCTACTTACAAAGACCCTGACGGATCTCGATCCCAACCTGACGATCAACAGTATCAGGACGATGCAGCAGCAGGTTGAGCTTTCCTTCGATCAGGAGCGCGCGGTGGCCAGCCTCGCAGGCCTGTTCGGGACCGTTGCTTTGGTCCTGGCAGCTATCGGACTGTATGCCGTGACTGCTTATTCCGTTGCGCAGAGAACCAACGAAATCGGAATTCGTATGGCGCTTGGAGCGGATCGCCCGAAAGTGATCCGACTCGTATTGAGTGGGGCATTCAAGCGCGTGTTGATTGGCCTGATCCTGGGGTTGCCCCTGGCAGTCGGCGCCGGCCGATTGATCTCAGCCCAGCTTTACGGCGTTTCCTCGTGGGACCCGCTAGCGCTGGGCCTGGCTGCGGGCTCGCTTGGGATCTGCTCCTTTATTGCCGCTATGATCCCTGCAAACCGCGCAGCATCCATCTCGCCTATGAGCGCACTACGTATTGGGTAATGTAGTGCCGTTCAGCAGAGATTCATTACTGCCGCCAACATCGAGTCCGCCAGTGGACCCCTCCTTAGTGCGCAGGCTGTGTGCTGGCGGAGACCTTTCGCAGGTCCGCTAGTGCTTCCGGATTGGCGGGCTCCATAATCAGACAAGCTTGCAATTCCCTCTTAGCATCAGCCAGCAGCCCCTTAGAAAGGTAAATTCGTCCGAGCGAGAGATGGGCTTTCACATCGAACGGTTCCAGGGAAAGAACTTGTCGCCAGGCATTTTCCGCCTTGTCTGTCGCTTCTTCGCGCTCATAGATTGTTCCAAGGCCGCGCCAAGCCTCCAAATCTGCGGCGGCCTCCAGGGTGATCTGAAATTGTTCCTCGGCTTGGAGTAAACGGCCCGCATCCAAATAAAATTTACCCAGAGCCTTGTGAGCATCGGTATTCATCGGATTAATCTCGATGGCGTTGTGGAATTCCGCTTCCGCTTCAACATTCTTTCCCTGGGCGGCATAAACGCGGGCAAGGTGAATATGGGGAGTCGAGAAAAGAGGCTTAAGCTGTATGGCCCTCTGCAAATAGGGAATAGCCTCGTCGTATTTTTTCTCTTCCAGCCTGGCGAATCCCAGATTTGCAAGCGCCTCCGCGGTGTCCGGTTTGTAGGACAAGGCGAGCTGCCAATGGCGCTCAGCCTCGGCGTGGTCGCCTTGATACCACTCCATCTGCCCGAGGTCGTTATGCGCGTAGGGTGAATCAGGACGAACGGCTAGCGTGCTTAGGATGAGCGCGCCGTCGCTTTTCCAATCGCGATTCCGACTGATGATTTCGCGGCTCGCCAAGAAAGCAAGAATGATGGACGCGCCAGCCAACGCCCAGCGCAGCCCTCGCGCCCAGGCTTGCGGCGCTCGCCGACGCCAGCACCACCAAAGGACTCCACCAACCAGCCAGGAAAATGCCACGGAGGGTAGATATAGATAACGCTCCGCGAAAACCGTTGTCGCCAACCAACGAGCATTAAGGGCCGGGGCAATCGTCAGAAAAATCCAGAAAATGGCAAACGTGTAGAGCCTGGCGCGGTTCCAGAGCAGAACAAACGCAGCAGCGGCGGCGGCGACCACCACTAGCCCAAGCAAAACGTAAGGATCCGCAAACGATTCACTCTTCTTAAATACGGAAAAAGCAACGAGCGGCACCGGCCAGACCAGCTTCTCTACATACTGCCCAATCAGCGCCACAGCGCTGAATAACATTTCGCGCGAACTAATGTCGGTGTGCACCTTAGCGGGTACAAGTCTTCCTATCGAAGCGGCGCGTATGGCAAGATAGGCGAACTCAGTCACCCAAAACCAACCATAGCGGGACAGCTTCTGCGTCCAACTCAATGCAAGGCGATCGGACCGGTAGAAGTGTTCGTATGCCGTGACGAGAACCGGAAACGTCATCGCCGTTTCCTTTGAGAACAACGCGAGGACAAAACTCGCTAACATTCCGACCCGCGTCCATAGCGCGGACCGCTCCTGGCCCTGACGCACAAAGAGCCAGAATGCCAGCAAGTAAAAAATCGACACGTAGACGTCGGAAACGCCATCGATCCAGGCCACTGGCTCGGTGTGGATGGGATGCAGAGCGAAAATAGCGGCTGCGATCAGACCTAGCCATTCACTCGAAAAAAGCTCAGCGGACACAACGAAGACAAGCCAAACTACCACGCAGTTCAGCAACAGGCTGATGAGATGGAATCCGTAGGGAGAGACGCCAAAGAGTTTGTAACAAAGCAAGAAGCTAAGATTCACGATTGGCCGGTAAAAGTTCGGCGCCGCTTGCTTCCCCTGTTGCGCGATCAAAGAGCTGCCGAAGATTTTCCCAATGTACTTGAAGCTGTGGACGTAAGGATTCCGCTCAATTTGCGAATGGTCGTCGTACACAAAACCATTCGTGGTGGCGTTGGCGTAAGGCAGAAAACTCAATATCAGAAGGCCGCCGAGCAGCAAGTTGCGCTTCTGTGAGCCGATACTGTCCACGTTCCTCCTAGCGGGAACCACTTGCTGCCTGCAAAACCGCCATCAGGGACGTACCCAGGAACTTCTGTGGAATCGGTTCACACCGGGAAACAAATCCGAGTAAGGCATTTATGGCCGGCGTTCGCGGGGCGAACCCTGTGGAGATTATCCCTTGCCGGGAACGATTCCCTGTAAGCCACAACTTTCTAAGCGCCAGAATCGGTGTTAAAGGCAGGCCCCAGTAACTCCAATCGGCAACTTCGAGATTGTTGCGCGAAGCGGTTTCTTGCAGTGTTCCGATCGAATAGCGTCGCACATGCCCGGCCGCCTCGTCATACGTTGAATACGCCCACTGGCCAGCGGGAACATTCACGACTACGTTTCCGCCCGGAGCCAGGAGAAACATCAGAGCGTCAAAAAATCCATCTTCATCCGCTATGTGCTCGAGTACATCAAACAAAAAGATCAAATCGAATTGGTGTCGAAGCGTTGCATCCCTCTGGTAAATGTCGTAACAGCACACTTTGCTGATTCTGCTTAGGTTCTGCTTTAGAGCGTATTCATTCAGATCGAAACCTGTAACTCCACGCCCGTATGCCTCCTCGATCTGGCGCTGGAGCAGTCCGTGACCACACCCTATCTCCGCCATCTCCAGAGCGCCAGGAATCAGATCACCCGCCAGCCGCTGGAATACGCCAAACCGCCGCCGTACCCAGAAGTGATCAATGGCGGCGACCGAAAACCACTCGTCGGCCATGCTGACTTTGGCTGGCTGCGAGAAATATTCTATGTCTGGCATCGAGGTGGCACTTGTTTCACGCGAATGCAAGCCGCAGCGCTGCGTCTAGGAGCGCTCAATATCCACGCGCGACCAGTCCTGGGCTTCCTTCGTAGCCGATTCGCGTTGCATCCCACTTATGGTAG
>CAYOZX010000238.1:0-5817 GCA_964408515.1 uncultured Acidobacteriaceae bacterium
GTTACCCAAACCAAAATATTCAAACAAAACGGCACGCTTTCGTACTGATTTGGTCGGAGCCTGAAATTCAGATTCGTTACGCCGTCTCCAAGGATCAGCCCTCGGCACAAGGCGCATAGGGTCCAGGGCTGATTCTCTTCTCTTTTGGAAAGCGCTAACAGGAAACTTGGCTGGCTCAATCCATAGAGGAAGAGTGAACTGGGCTTATGAAAAATACAATATGCAAGGTCGTTTTCTGTTCGACCCTGATATTCATGTTTTGTCGCTACGCCAAGCCGCAAGCCAGTGCCAGTCATGCTGTCAGGGCCACGGCTCCACCGAGCGAGACCAAGACCTCTTCTCTGCCTCAGGCAAGCGCCGGTGATCCCCTGGCAATCATCGCGGGTGAGCCCATCTACGAGCAGGACCTGGCGGCGGAGCTGGGATCGAAGTTGCTGGAACTGCGAAACCAGGAATACCAGATGAAGCGCAAGGCTCTTGACGACATTATTCGCAAAAAGATAATTGAGGCCGAGGCCCAAAGGCGCGGTACTTCGCCTGACAAGCTGCTCGAGGAGGAGGTCGATTCCAAAGTCCCCGACCCATCCGATGCGGAAGCGGAGGGGTACTATTTGGCGGTTGGGAATCAGCTCAACCAGCCCTTCCAGGAAGTCAAGCCCCAGATTAAGAAGTTGTTGAAAGGCCTCAAAACCCAGCAGGCACGCCAGGATTATGAGGATGCACTTGGCGAGAAAGCTGAAGTCGCCGTGCTATTACTGCCGCCGAAGGTAGACGTTGGCTACGACCCAGGGCGTGTAAGAGGAGAGGCCAAGGCTCCGGTCACCATCGTCGAATTCTCTGACTTCCAGTGCCCTTACTGCCAAAAGGTCCAAGCGAGCCTGAAAGACTTGCTGGTGAAATACAACGGACGGGTCAAGCTGGCTTACCGCGACTTCCCGCTGCGCACGCTGCACCCGCAGGCTCAGCTCGCGGCGGAGGCAGGTCGCTGCGCCGCGGAGCAGGGAAGGTTCTGGGAGTTTCACGATGCGCTGTTTAAGGATCAGTCCAAGCTCGACCAAGCCGATCTGGTCAAAACTGCCCACAGCCTGGGCCTGAATGAAGCTTCATTCCGGTCCTGCATCACGGGAGGCAAATTCAAGCGCCAGATCGAGCAAGACGTGCAGGACGGAACCAAGGCTGGTGTGAGCGGCACGCCCGGTTTTTTCATTAACGGAGAATTCATGAATGGTGCCCAGCCGGAAGCCGCGTTTGAGAAAGTAATCGAGCGCGCACTGGCGGCAGCCAGCAACCGAATCTCAATGCGAGCGTCCCGCGGAAGCGGAAAGACGCACAGGCACGTCAACGCAATATACGTTGCTCACGTCGTTGAAAGGGGTTGGCTGGGAATTGGTCTTGATCGCCCAGCCAACTCAACCCTTCGTTCGATTCAGGCCTGCTACTCTTTTCTTGCCAAGTACCGAATCGTGCGTTTCGCGTCTTCGAGTTCCATCCGCTCCCGCTGGCCGACGCTGCCGCGAGAGCCTAATTCAAGCAGCCGATCCTCCACCGCCTTGTCGGCGGCTTCCAGTTTCGATGGAAGGCGCGTGGGGTCCAACTCAAATAAAGCCTCCTGGAAGACCTGCTTCCACTTCGCCAATGGATGAGGGTTCGAAACTATCTGCATGAGTGATCTCCTCTTCGAAGGTAGAACCTGTCAGCAATGATGGGAACACTGCCGAGCCGGAGCTCTGCAGATTCCTGGGCTAGTGGAGTCTGGCAAGTCTCAACAAAGAAGAACGCAGGTGGAGAGGCTGATCAGAGCGAAAGACGCTATCGTCGTGGGGACACCTAGATGCCGGTTCTTACTTGAGTCGGCAAATCGGGCGGAGCTGACAGACTGGGGATCTCGAGGAGCAGCAATGGGTTCCGCGGATTCTTTGAGCACTTCTTGTCGCACGTACGCAGACTCATATTCTATGAGGTCTTCTGGGGTCACCACGGCGAACGCGGCCGCCAGTGCGGTCAGCACCACGACTAGCGTATGGAAAGAGATCCTCTTCGACAACACAACGACATTGTACCTCAAGCCTCTCGGCGCGCCTCGAGAACGGGGACAGGGGTGCGTGCCCAGAACCATTTCGATCCGCGCACCTGCACCGCTTTCATGCGCGAGGTGCATGCCGCACTCAAGCCAGGCGGCCACACCGCAATTGCTGAACTCCTTCCCAATCCTGACCGCGTTAACGCCGCCCACTGCTGCTGCTTTTAGCATAATGATGCTGGCCACTGCGCCCGCCGGTGACGCATACACTTTCGCAGAGCTCGAGAGCATTTCGACAAGTGCCGATTTCGCGCGAGTCGACCTCGCGCCACCGGAGATCGGCCTCGATCGCTTGGTCATTGCGTACCGCTGAATTACGCTCTGAGGGGTGGCCCCTGACAGCACTGCCACCTCGCCAGGTTCTCTCTCCCGGCTGTATCGCTTCCGTGGGTGATGGTGTTCGCCGCTGAGCTCATCATTCCCAAAGCAGTTCGTTATGCCGCTACCTTCGCCCAGATTGTTGCGTTGCCGAGCGGATTGCGAACGAACCCGATGTTGCCCAGGTGGGCAGAGCTCAAGCAGGTGCTGGAGCAGAGCACTGTCGAACTGGCAAATGCGAGGATGGCCGTCTATTACGATTCGGCGGAATTGGGACAAGTCCAAAGCGGCTAGCGGAAGTACAAGTAGAAGTACAAGTAAATGATGGGGACATGCGAAGCGCGTGCACTACCGAAAGAATGCGAGCAAAGCTGTCATTGAGGAGGTCTTCACGCGTGAGTCGCAGTTCCAGCCGTTAGCCGCGTAAGGAAATCTGCTGTGCAGTCCGTTGGCGTTTTATTGCTGAGTAGGGTAGCATTTTTGCAGCCTCTTGCAGTAGATCCTTCGCAACCTCAGGCCAAAGCTTTTGTTTTCAATGTGGCGGCGTAGCTCAGGTGGTTAGAGCGACGGTCTCATAATCCGTAGGTCAGTGGTTCGAGTCCACTCGCCGCCACCAGAATCATGCTCTGCCGCCGAGCGCCGCGCCCAGCGATCCAGGAACCCTGACATGCCTGACAACTCTCGGCTCGCGTCTGAATTACCGATTGGTCCCCCAGTTGACACCAGCCCCGCTAGGCGACCCGGGGCTACCACCCTCCACGGACGCCTGGTGACGGTTCTGCCGCTTGATCCGGCAGCACACGGCGAGGCGCTGTTTCAGGGCATCCAGGGAGATGGCGGCGAGCGCCTGTGGACTTATCTGTTCGAAGGGCCCTTCCCGGACAGGACCGCGTTTGAGGCTCACCTGCAGCGCATGGCGGCTTCGCAGGACCCGCTTTTCTTCGCCATTCTGGAGCGGGCTTCCGCCATCGCCGTGGGATACGCTTCCTATCTGCGTATCGAGCCTGCCCACCGCGTGATCGAAGTGGGCAGCATCCTGTTTACGACGCGCCTGCAGCGCACCGCGATGGCTACGGAAGCCATGTATCTCATGGCCCGGCACGTTTTCGAGGACCTGGGCTATCGCCGCTATGAGTGGAAGTGCAATGCCCTCAACGCGCCTTCACGCCGGGCGGCGCTGCGCCTGGGCTTTACCTTTGAGGGCGTCTTCCGCCAGCACATGATCATCAAGGGGCGCAATCGCGACACCGCCTGGTATTCCATGCTCGATTCGGAATGGCCTGCTCGCAAGGCCAACTTCGAGCGCTGGCTCGACCCGGCAAACTTCACCCCTGACGGCCGGCAGAGACTATCTCTCTCCACCCTTAACCAGGTCCGGTGACCCAACACGGATAGTGGCGGAATACCGCCAAAGTCCTCGCCCAGCCGAAAGAGCCCTCGAGCTGCGCGCAGGCTTGGCCGCATAATGATGCAAAGTTTTGCGGCCCTTGCGCCAGTCTGTCCGCGCCTCACTCCGCTCTTGTTTGGCCTGCAGCACTTGACTCCTGCCCCGACAAGGCATACAGATTGTGTTGGGCGAAACGAGCGTCTCCATGCCCTCTCTGGCGTATATAGCCCGCATCACGGGCCTCTCCGACGAACTGGTGCAGCGCCTGCAGTCTGCCGGCTTTCATGTGCAGCGCTTCCCGGCTGGGGAAGTCACAAGTGACGAGTGCTTAATGGTGGTGACGCCGGAAGCCATCCCTTCCAGTCCGGCGGCGGCCTCTCTCCCGCCGCGGGCAGCGGTTCGCGATCCCCTGGGGCTTCCTCCGTTCTCTGCCATTCGCCCGCATCTCGGTGCGTGGCCTGCCGCCTGGCGCGACGACGGGACGGCAGAGATGGCGGCATCAAGGCATGCCCGGACTCCGATCTTCATGGCCGCGGCCCAAAGCTCCAACCTGCACCCGGCGCCTGATCCCCCGGCGCCTGCAGCGGCGGAATCGCCGGCAGACGTACCGCCACGGCATTCATCCGTCGTTGAAAAGACATCTGCGATCACACGCGCGCGACGGCCATTTGACTCATTCGCGCGATGGCTGATGAGAATCCGGCCGGTAACGCCCGGCCCAAAGCGCTTCGCCTGGAAACCGGCGCTGGCAGTCGCGGCCCTGCTGATCGCGGCGCTGGCGCTGCTGACCAACCATGCTTCGACTCTGCCACGGACTGCGAGCAACGTCGCGGCTGGGCTACCCACTCAGGTGGCCGGCGCCGAATCCGGGGCCGTCGAGATTTTGGAAACCGGCGCGCGCATTCCCCATCGCCGCTCTCCGGATGACGATGTTGTCGCCCAGGACTTCACTCGCCGCTTTGACCGGCAGGGACGCAAGATTGGCGCGGTGGCCCAGGTTCCCAGCCTGCTGCGTAACGGAGCACCCGCCGTGCAAAAGCGTGTGGTCGTCAACTGACTCTCAGCCTGAAATTCCGATCCTGGCCAATTCCGGTTTTCCGACGAACGGTGAAAAAAGGTTCTGCGTCTGAGAAGTTTCAGGAGAAAATAGGCGGATAGCCTGCGACGAAGATTTTGAAGGGGGATCGGCATGGGTTCTGCCGCAACCAGCGCCGTTATGGGGCGCGCACTTCTGATCAGCAAGGATACGGTTGCGATTCGGGAGCTTTCCGACGGCATGCAGCAGTTCGCCATTGCCCCGGAACTTTGTGAGGATGTGAGCCTGGCGGTTCGGCTCCTGAATCGCAAGAGATTCGAGGCCGTAATTATCGATCTGGCCGACGAGCCCACCGACGAGATCCTGCAGCGCATCCGGCACTCCCCGTCTAATTCCACCGCGGTCACCTTCGTGCTTTCCGATTCCGGCCGATCGGCGGCGTTCCCCATCCAGCCGAATTTTGTGATGCAGAAGCCACTTTCTGCGGGCGTAGTCGGACGGACTTTGAAAGCGGCTTTCGGACTGATCGTCCGCGAGCGCCGGCGTTCCTTCCGCTGTCCGGTAACGGCCCACGCAACGGTTTATAACAATGGCGCGCAGTGCGCCTGCAACCTGGTGAATGTCAGCGAAGGCGGACTGGCCTTGAGCGAAATGCCCGCGCTGGCGCCGGGAAGCCAGGTGAAGGTGCGCTTTGCGCTGCCGGGCCATACCGTGTGCGTCAACCTGGAAGCGGAGATCTGCTGGTATGACCAGAACGGCCGCGCCGGCCTGCGGACGGTCGCGATTGCCCCAGACCATCGCTCCCTGCTGCAGGAATGGCTTACGGCCAAGCTGGAAGAGGACCTGCCCGAGACTGTGGCGCGGCAATTTCGCAAAGAATAGCGGCCAAGGCGGCCCATGAAGGCGGCACTGCCCCCAGGGCAGTTCGCCTCGTTACCCTCGATATACGTCCACTGGGTCAGGTAATCAGCCGCGCTGTTACCTGGCCTCCGGCAA
>CAYOZX010000239.1:0-5804 GCA_964408515.1 uncultured Acidobacteriaceae bacterium
GCGCTGCGCAATTTCGTTGTAGCGAAAGCGCTGTGAGAAACTCATCCGGGTGCCATCGCTGAATTTGCGCAGCAGGGACAGTACCTTCCACTCGATGTCGGTGGGTGGGCGCTTGGTGGGATTGCTGAAATAGATCTCGTATTCGATCTTCAGCCGGCGCAGCTGTGAGTCAAGCAGACTCAGTTCTTCGTCGATGGTCACCCAGGGTCTCCCGCACATAGTGTACGAAAGGGCGATGCCAAGTACGAGGTTCCTATGGGCCACACCGCCGATGGAACGAAAGTACCTGCAAAGAGGGCTTTTAGCGGATTCGCCCTGCCATTGGCGTCCACCGGCGAGGGGGAGTCGGACCCCAGATCGAAGCCGACCAGCTAACAGGCGAGGAGCAGTTACTTCGCGGCCATTTTCTTCACCATGGCCAGCACCAGCTTGCGGTCGCTGTCGTTCAGGCTGACGGCGTAGCGCCGAATCTGGCTGAGGAAGCGCACCTCATCGTCGGACAACTGGGGTAGATTCTTGGACCCGTTGCTGTGCCCGGACTCGGAAAAGAACTGAGAGAGGGGCAGCTCCATGGCGCCGGCAATCTTGGCCAGGGTGTCCAGGGAGGGGATGGTGTGACCGTTTTCCACTCTGGAAAGGTAGCAGCGCAGCAGGCCGGTGCGCTTTTCAATGTCACCCTGGGACATACCTTTTTGCAATCGGTAGTTGCGGATGGTCTCGCCGATATTCATAGAGAAGGCAGGCAACGGAAGCTCCCAAGGATGACGTGCATAGTAACTAGAGTAGTACCTTCTGGCAAGAGGAATTTCGTTGCACCAGAACTGGTGACGCGACCCGAATTCTGGCGCGGGCGCTGCGAGCGCGATATCCCGACTACAGGTCCAGTTCCATATACATCGCCCCGGCCATCGGATTAGCGCGATAGGGCGCAATTTCGCGGAATCCAAGCCGGCGATACATGGCGACTGCATCCTTCATCACCGGCTCGACCGTGTCGAGACGCATCTTGCGGTATCCCATGTTGCGGGCTTCCGCGATCACTCTCTCCGCCAGCAGCCGTCCTGCTCCGCGACCGCGAAACTGCGGGCGAAGATAGAGACGCTTCATCTCGCAGATTCCCGGGTCGAGACGATGCAGGGCGACGCAGCCCGCCAGCTTGCCCTCGCACTCGGCAAGCAGGAGCCGGCCGTCGGGCGGAGCGTAGTCTCCAGGAAGGGCCGCCAGTTCTTTGTCGAAATTCTGAAAGCAGAGGCTAAAGCCGAGAGAACGGGCATATTCCTCAAAGAGTTCGCGTGCTTGCGCGATATGCTCCCCGGACTCGGCCTGCGCGATGGTGAAATCTGCAACCACTCCCGTCTCCTGCGCGCCCGCATTCCCGCCGGCCCAGCCTATCCCATCAGCATGCCGCCGTTGACATTCAGCACCTGGCCGGTGATGTAGGACGCATCCTCCGAGGCCAGAAAGGCCACCGCTGCGGCCACGTCGTCCGGCGTGCCCACGCGTCCCAGGGGGATCATCTTCACCGCGTTTTCCCTGAACTCTTCGCCCAGGCCCGAGGTCATGGCCGTCTCAATGAACCCAGGGGCGACCGCGTTGCAGGTGATGCTGCGCGATGCGACTTCGCGCGCGATGGCCATGGTCAGACCGATCAGGCCAGCTTTGGAAGAGGCATAGTTTGCCTGTCCCGCCTGTCCGGTCTGGCCGAAAACCGAGGTGATGTTGATGATCCTGCCCCAGCGCTGCTTGAGCATGGAGCCGATGGCCTGCTGTGTGCACAGGTAGGCTGAGGTTAAGTTGGTGTTGAGAACCGCGTCCCAGTCCGCCCGCTTCATGCGCATCAGCAGCTGATCGCGAGTAACGCCCGCGTTATTGATGAGAATGTCGATCTTGCCGAATTGCGCGAGCGCAGCCTTGAAGGCCGATTTGATCTGCTCCTCGTCGCTGACGTCCATGGGGAAAGCCGCCGCCTTGCCCCCAGCAGCGTTGATCTCGGAGGCTAATTGGTTCAGCTTTTCCTGGTTACGCGCCGCCAAAGCGACCGCCGCACCGGATTTCGCCAACCTCAGCGCGCAGGCCCGGCCGATGCCTTGCGATGCGCCGGTCACCAGGGCTACATGGCCTGCGAGGGTCACGAAGCTCTCCTTGAGGAAGGCGAAATTATACGCGCGGTGAAATGCTCAAACGCCGTGTCCGGTCTACTTGCCCTCGTGGCTCACGCGCCAGATGGAATTGCTGCCGTCGTCGCTGACCAGGAGCGATCCGTCGGCCATGACGGTCACGCCCACAGGCCGGCCCCACACCTCTCCGCTGTCCAGCACAAATCCGGTCAAGAAGTCCTGGTACTCTCCGCTGGCGCGCCCGCTCTGGCGCAGAGGCACACGGATGACTTCGTAGCCGGTCCTGGCGGCTTTGTTCCACGAGCCGTGTTCAGCCGCGAAGATGTCGCCCTGATATTCTGCCGGAAACTGCTTGCCCTCATAGAACGTGAGCTGCAGCGACCCATTGTGCGGCTGCAGCAGCACATCGGGAACAATAGCTTTCTGTCTCAGTTCGGGATGCTTTCCCTGGTGGCGAGGATCCTGATGCGTGCCCATGTACCACCACGGCCACCCGTAGAATCCCCCGTCCTGCACGTGGGTGATGTAGTCGGGGACCAGATTGTCTCCCAATCCGTCGCGCTCATTGACGGAGCACCAGAGTTCTCCGGTTTTAGGATTGATCGCCAGGCCTCCGCCGGCATTGCGGATGCCATAGGCATAAACCCGCAGGCCCGAGCCGTCGGGATTGAGTTGCAGAATGTCGGCGCGGTTCTTTTCTTCGGGAGTCGAATCCGGATCGTCGATGTTCGACCTCGAGCCCACCGCCACGAAGAGTTTCTTTCCGTCAGGTGTAAACCGGAGGTCCCGCGTCGAATGCCCGTCGGTGGGAAGATCGATCAGGTGTTCACCCTTTCCCCGCGCGGTCAGGTCCCCATTCTGGTAGGGATAGCGAATGACCTGATCCTCGGCCCCTATGTACAGCCACTGCGGATCGGGGCCGGGAGGATAAAAGGCGATGCCATAGGGATGCCGCAGCCCACTGGTAAAGATCTGCATTTGCTCGGGCTTGCCATCGTTGGTCAGGCCGCGGAAAACGCGGATGCGTCCCGGATCGCTTTCCGCCAGAAAGACATCGCCGTTGGGGGCGGTGCGCATCAGGCGCGGATTGTCCAGGCCGGCGGCGTACAACTCGACTTTGAATCCCTCGGGTGCCTTGGGCCAGGCATCGGTCGGCCGGGCCACGATCCGAGGCCCGTTCTCCGCCGATTTCGTGGCAAAAGGCTGGGGAAGGTCGGCGACGGTGATTTTCCTGACCTTGCCCGGCGCCTCGAAGCGGAAGTCGGTAAAGGGTGGCGTTGGCGGAGGAACGTTCAACTTGCTTCGCGTGGCTGGCGCAGCGCTGGCCGCTCCCCGGGGCGCGCTGAGCGTTTTCACGTAGGTTACGATCTTCCAACGCTGATTTGCGGGAAGCTGCTTCCAGGAGGGCATTTCCGCCGCCACATCCCCCTTGGTGACGAACCAGAAGATTTCTCCCGTCGTTACCTTACGAATGGCGCGAGCCCGCAGGGCGGGAATATTGCCCGAGCCTTCGCCGTTTTCTCCGTGACAACGGGCGCAGCGCAAATGATAGAGAGGCTTGCCTGCCTTCGCCCCTTCTTCCGATTCCTCATAGGGATTTTGCAACCGTTTGGCGGAGTCGGGAGCATTGTGGAATTCCGGGTTGACGGCGTAGGACGAAGTGATGAGCGTGGAGAATACTGCCAGCGCGCACAGGAACCTGGGCATTGCCTTCCTCGTGGGTCGCGGAGTGAACTTCCCTTCTCGGTCTCGGCGAACCGGAGTTCATACCATAGCAAAAATGCAGCCGCGCCGGATTGCGCCTAGGCCGGAGCACGTTCCGCCGGTCTGCCATCGCTGCGATACAGGTATCGCAGACACGGCGGCGCCAGGATGGTCGTCACCGCGGTCATGAACACGACGATGGCGTAGGTGGATGGCAGCACAATCCGGGATTGCAGTCCCACCAGCGCGACGATAAGCGCCACCTCGCCGCGCGGCATCATGCCGACGCCGACCTGCAGCGCGCCCAGCCAGCCTTCCCGGCGCAGGGGCAGTCCACAGGCGCCCACTTTCGACACGATGGCCAGCGCGGAAATCACAACCGCCGCCAGCAGGACATTCCCGGCAAACAGGCGCAGGTCGAGGCGGGCGCCAATGGAAAAGAAGAAGTAGGGCGCCAGGAACTCGGTGATGCCGCCGACCTGCGCCGTGAGGTTCCAGCGCGCAGCGGACTCGGCAAACATCAGCCCGGCGAAGAAGGCCCCGATGATGGCGGCCATGCCGATCTTGACTGAGAGCCAGGAGAGAAAAAGACATAGCCCCAGGGCCACGACCAGCGGGGCATGTTGGGTCGAGAGGCGTTCCATGCGGGGCTGAATCCTGCCCACCAGGCGCGGCGCGACGAAGATCATGAACAGCGCAAACGCCGCCGCCTCCGCCGTAAGAATCCCGAGATGGAGCCATTGCAGGCCCCCGGACGCCAGACCCGCAACTACCGCCAGTAGCACCATGCCGAGGATGTCGTCAAAAACGGCGGCTCCGAGGATGATCTTGGCGGTGTGCGTGGCCAGCACCTGCAAGTCACCCAGAACGCGCGCGGTGATGCCCACACTGGTCGCCACCATGGCCGCGCCTACGAAGATGGCTTCGCTCGACGCATCGCCACGCAGCTTCATGTAGCCGAAGCCCAGCACAAACGGAGCCACGATCCCCGCCACCGCTACCAGCAACGCCGTGCGCCCCACGCGGATCAGGTCTCGAGGGCTGGTCTCCAGGCCGGCATGGAAGAGCACAAAGATGGCGCCTACCTCCGCTACCGAGTAGATCGTGTCGCTGACGTGCACCCAGCCCAGCGCATAAGGACCGAGAGCCACGCCCGCGATGATCTCGCCCAGGACCGAGGGCAGGCGCAGGGTCTCGAACAATTCGCCCGCCGCCTTCGCCGAGGCGAAGATGATCAGTAACTGAAGCAGGAGTTCTTCGGGGCCGTGCGGCATGACTGCACGGCAGGATAGGGGAATCAGGTCACGGCCGCAACACGACTGAGGAGGCGCAAGGGCCGGGCATTGCGAGCGATTCGTAGCGGGTCACGCCGGCATCAGCTATGAGTTACTTGATGTGGCAAGTGGCCAGGCCGCGCTTCTCCAGATATTGCTGGTGATAGTCCTCGGCCTCATAGAACGTGGCGGCGGGAACGATCTGGGTCACGATCGGCTTTTTGAACCGGCCGGACTTTTCCAGCGCCGCCTTGGAGGCGCGGGCTTCGCTCTCCTGCTCCGGGCTGTGGAAGAAGATCGCCGAACGATACTGCTTACCCCAATCCGGGCCTTGACGGTTAAGCTGCGTGGGATCGTGGTTCTCCCAGAACACGTCGAGCAACTGCGAGTACGCGAGCTTAGCAGGGTCGTAGTCGATCTCCACTGCCTCGGCGTGTCCGGTGGTGTCAGTGCAAACTTCCTTGTAAGTGGGATTGTCGGATTGCCCTCCCGTGTAGCCAACGCGGGTGGCGGTCACGCCCGGTAGTTGACGGAAGGTCGCTTCCACTCCCCAGAAACAGCCGGCGGCAAAGGTGGCTTTGGCCATGACAGACACGACTCCTGAACAAGATTATAGTTCGTCGCCTGTTAGATGAAGGTTTGGCTGAAAAGTGTCAGATGCGCCCATGGTCAGCATTACCTGCCACCCTCGGCCGCTGTAGCTGCCTAA
>CAYOZX010000240.1:0-5775 GCA_964408515.1 uncultured Acidobacteriaceae bacterium
GCGATCTACAAAGATGGGCAGAGCAACATGGGGGTGATCACCGTGACGCCTGGTTGTGCCGCGGCCTTCCGCTCGGACGCCTTCGCCCAGCTCGACTGGAGCAACGACACCATCGTCGAGGACATGGACTGCACCATCCAGGTCCACCGCAAGAAGCTGGGCCGGATCATTTACCAGAAGCGGGCGGTGGTTTCCACCCAGGATCCGCGCACCCTGCGCGACTACGTCAAGCAGATGTACCGCTGGCATTCCGGCGCCTGGCAGGTGGGTTTGAAGTACGGCATGCTGGCGGGCCTTTCCAAGATCGACCTGGAATACAAGCTCCTGATGGGCGAAGGCGTCGTTTTTGCGACCGTCTTTCTGCTCCTGCCGCTCTGGCTGTGGGTCTCTCCGCGGGTCGCCTTCTATTCGGTCGGCATGGACGGTATCGTTCTGGTTCTGCTGTCTGTGCTCTGCGCCTTTCTCGACGGCCGCGTGGATGTCCTGATTTACGCCCCGCTCTACCCGCTGTTGCGGGTCGTGGATTGCTCTGTGTTCCTTTACAGCTTCTGGAAAGTGGTGGTCATGCGCAAGCAGGTCAGGGGCTGGTTTGCGGTCAAACGGTATTGAGAGAAGAAACAGGATTATGAAAAACAAGTCGGTACTCACGGTATTTGCAGTCCTGGCGCTGGTCAGCTTGTCGGTGGCGCAGAATGGCGGCGCTGCATCCGCGCTGCAGGGCAGCCTGGTCGATGGTGTCGGATTACCCGGTCAGGGCTGGACCTCTATCGGCAATCTCAGCCCGATTGAGCACAACAACTTTTACCTGCAGTCGTACGTGGAGCAGGACGCAGCCATTTTTGCCACCTACTCGGGCGCCCTCACCGTGACCCCTTTCGTCGGCGTGGGACTGGTTCTCGACACCAAGGGCTATGAATGGAACAACAAGATTCTGCCGCGCGCCGGATTCAAGGTGAATAAGTACTTCCGCCACGGCGTGGTCAGCTTGGCCACGGCCTATTCCTATGAAGAGCGCTTCAAGAGCTTTAACAGCAGCGGCCTGACCTTTTATGCCCAGGACTGGTTCGGCTGGCAATCGCTGGCGGACAAGTCCAACCGCTTCCCCGGATCGACGTGGATCGAAGTCGGCAATCTCTCGCCCGTCGAGCACGGCAACATCATCGGGCTGGGTTATTTCTCGCAGGGGGTGGTGGCCAAGCGCTACAACCATTTCGTCGTGGTTCCTTACGCCGAAGCCACGGTATTTCACGACAGCAAGGGCTTCGACTGGGACAATCGGGCCACCATCGGCGGCGGCGTCAAGGCGGTGATGCCGAGAGACGGAATCTACTCTGAAGTCGGTGTGGCCTACCGGCACGAGAATCGTTTTCACTCCGGCCAGGCCGCCGGCGGAGTCGCGCTGTTCACCAACTTTTCTTTCAACTGGAATCTCCTAGGTCGAAAGGTAGGTCGCTAACACATGCCCTTTCCAGCTTTGGGAGGGATATCGGCCATCATCCACATGCTGGCCAAGGGTCCGGATGTCGGGAGGTCAATACATCTTATGCGCTTACTGGGAACCATTCTTCTTTCGCTGATGTTCTGTCCGGGCGTGGTCATGCAGGCTTCCGCCCAGGATTCGCCTGTGCTGCTCTCTTCGCTCAGCCTTAGCTCGGCCCAGGTTATCGAGGGCCGCTCCCTTCAGGGCACGGTGACCCTGAACCATGTGGCCCCCGGCGGCGGCGTGGCCGTGTCTCTGGCCGCTGATCCGGCGGGTCTGGTCATGGTCCCCGCCAGCGTCAAGGTTCCGGCCGGAGCCACCAGCGCCACCTTCCCGGTCAGCACCACCACTCCGGTCGCCGTGACCATCTACGGCAACCTGGGCGTGACCAGGAAAGACTCCTTGACCGTGGTGCCGCGCATCTCGATCGAGGAGGTCGCGGACCGCGTGATCGAGCGCGAACGAGCCTTTGTCGCCCAGATGCGGCACCGGCACCCGATCACAGAAACCTATATTCAAAACCTGAAGACGGAACGGGATGGGTTGGTCGTGCCCGCCAGCGACCAATACTTCCTGGGCCGCCTGGATTTGAGTAACGGCGTCGAAGATCAGCTCTTTGAGAAGGAAACCGGTCTCAAGCTCAGGGAGCTGGTTCCGCTGCCCAATCTCTTCTCGCGCAAGTTTCTTCCCATCGGCTTCGCCCAGATGGTGATGCTCGACGGCGACTTTCAGAAGAAAAACTACGACTTCAAGTACGTCCGCCAGGAATTTCTCGGCGAAGTGCGCTGCATGGTGATTGATGTGCAGCCGAAGGGCAACGCCGGCGGCCGATTCGTGGGCAGAATCTGGGCGGAAGACCACGATTACAACATCGTTCGCTTCAACGGCACGTATTCCCCTCATTCCCGCTACAGCTACTATCTGCACTTCGACAGCTGGCGCCTGAACCTGCAGCCCGGCCAGTGGCTGCCTTCTTACATCTTCATCGAAGAGACCAACCTGAAGCGGGTCGGCCCGCTTCTTCCCGGGCTGCACTTCAAGGCTCAGACGCGGTTGTGGAGCTACGATCCCGAGCCGCTCAAGCACAATCAGGAATTCTCCGACATTCAGGTCGAACAGGTGAGCGATCACAGCGATGCCGCCAGGGAGGCCGGGCCGGTCGAAGCCCAGCGCATGTGGGAACGAACCGCCGAGGACAATGCCCTGGATCATCTGCAGAAGGTCGGACTGATTGCGCCTGCCGGCGACGTGGACAAGATCCTGCAGACCGTCGTCAACAATCTGATCGTCACCAACAATCTCGAGATCATTCCCGACGTGCGCTGCCGCGTTCTTCTGACCTCGCCCCTGGAGTCGTTCACCATCGGCCACACCATTGTCGTGAGCCGCGGGCTGCTGGACGTCCTGCCCGACGAGGCGTCCCTGGCCGTGTTGCTGGCGCATGAGCTCAGCCACATCGACCTCGGCCATCGCATTGACACGCGCTTCGCTTTCAATGACCGGTTCTTCTTTCCTGACCAGGATACGTTCCAGCGTCTCGACTTCGCCCGCAATTCCTCGGAAGAGGAAGCGGCTGATCACAAGGCGGTTGAGCTGCTGGCCAACTCGCCCTACAAGGACAAGCTGTCCGCCGCCGGGCTGTTTCTGAAAGCCCTGCAGGACCGCGCCCCCCAGCTCACCAGCCTGATCCGGCCGCACCTGGGCAATCGCATGGAAAGCGGGAAGAACATCCGCATGTCCGCCCTGCTCAGCTCGGCGCCGCAACTGGAAATGCAGCGCATGGATCAGATGGCGGCCCTGCCTCTGGGCGGCAGAGTCAAGCTGGACCCCTGGAGCAACCGGTTGGAGATGTTGAAGACCCGGCCGGTGGCACTCCTGTCGCCGCAGGAAAAAATGCCCTTTGAGGTGACCCCGTTCTTCCCCTATGTGACCCGGCTGACCGCACCGCCGGCCGAAACCGCAAGCGTTCAGTGACGGACGGGATGGAAATTCAATTTGACTGTGAACCTAAATACCGAACCTATACGGGAGACTTCTAAAGCGATGCACTCGAACAAGAAATTTCCGATCCTGGCGCTGGTCACAATGATTTCGCTGGTGCTTGCCGGATGCGGCGGGGGCGGCATGTCCCCCTCGTCCGGCAACGGCGGGGGCAGCCACACCTCCAATGCTCATCCCCAGGGCATGTGGACGACTCTGCCCGGCACTATGCCCATCAACCCTGTTCACGCTGCTCTGCTGCACACCGGCAAAGTTCTGATCGTCTCTGGCTCGGGCAACTGTCCGCCCAGTCAGGCCGGCTGCCCGCAGGGGCCGCAATATGCCCAGGGCGCTGCCCTGATGGATCTTTCGTCCAACAAGATCACCACCATGCCGTTGGGCTGGGACATGTTCTGTAACGGCATGTCGTTCATGGCGGACGGCAGGGTCCTGATCAACGGCGGTACCAAGGCCTACGGCTCCCTGGCCGTCGTGGGCGTTCACGGCGAAATTCCTTTCACCGGACTGCCCAATACGTCCATCTTCGATCCGGTCTCGGAATCATTCACCGACGTGGCTCCCACCGCCCATGGGCGCTGGTATCCGACGGTCACCGAACTCAATGATGGCCGCATGATGACAACCTCCGGGCTCAACGAATCCGATGGCTTGAACAACAACACCAGCGAAATCTGGAACGGCCAGCAGTGGGGCGCCGAAATTCCCGGCAATCCGCACATCTCCGATTTCCCGGCCTTCCAGTTCCCGCTTTATCCCAGAATGCACCTGCTGCCCACCGGCCACGTATTCTATTCCGCCTCGACGTCAGCCACCGTCGACTTCGACCCCAGCACTCAGACCTGGACCCTGGTGGCCTGGACCAACTATCCCGGGCTCAACGACCCCAACGGGGAGCGCACTTACGGCACGTCGGTGCTTCTGCCACTCACGCCGCAAAATGGTTACAACCCCAAGGTGATGATCATGGGCGGTGACAATCCCGCCACTGACACGACCGAGCTCATCGATCTGAGCCCGGCTGGTTACCAGTTGTCCGCCAGCTGCCCGGACTATGCTCCCTGCTGGGTGGAGGGACCCAAGATGGCCCAACCGCGCGTGGAGATGGAAGCCACGCTGCTGCCGAATGGCAAAGTGCTCGTCTCCGGCGGATCGGCGAAAGACGAAGACGCGACCACTGCCAGCCTGAAGGCGGAAATCTACGATCCGCAGACGAACTCGTTCTCTTCGGCCGGATCCAACGCGTTCCCTCGCCTCTATCACAACGTCCAGCTGCTGTTGCCGGACGGAACCGTAGCCCTCACCGGCGGGAATCCGGAGCAGGGAGTATTCGAGAACCACATCGAGATATACCAGCCGGCTTATCTGTTCAATTCCGATGGCAGCCTTGCTACTCGGCCCACCATCGGAGCCAATGCGCCGGCCGCGATCACCTACGGCGCCAGCTTCAACCTGCCCACGCCGCAGGCGTCCAGCATTGCATCGGTGGTTCTTATGAGGGCGGGCTCGGTTACCCACTCCTTCGATATGGATCAGCGCTACGTCGGCCTGCCGTTCACGGCTGCGGCGGGAAGCCTCACGGTGACCGCGCCGCCGAACTCGAACATCGCGCCTCCCGGCTACTACATGATGTTCCTGGTCAATCAAGCCGGTACGCCGTCGCTGGCGAGTTGGGTGCAGGTTTCAGGTCCAACGGCTGCGGTGGCCAGAGTGGAAATGCACCCGGAGCGCATTCCGACGCCACGCTACATCGTGCAGCGGCGGCATGTGACGGAGTCGGCCCTGCCGCTGCGCAAGCAGATGCAC
Source organism: uncultured Acidobacteriaceae bacterium (assembly GCA_964408515.1). Taxonomy (GTDB): domain Bacteria; phylum Acidobacteriota; class Terriglobia; order Terriglobales; family Acidobacteriaceae; genus CAYOZX01. The sequence continues at coordinate 5,285 of CAYOZX010000240.1, forward strand.
ATCCACTAACCTACGCGAGTGATGTCCTTGCGGCCAAGGTCGCAGGGGCGGGACTCGCTGCGGTCCGGACAAGCACGAAAACGGCGGGGCACGTGCTGCGTTCGATCTGCTCCGCTCTCACTCCAACACTCGCGGTATGATGAAAACTCCATGACGACGTATCTCATCACCGGCGTTGCCGGGTTTATCGGCTCGACCCTCGCACGCGCCGTGCTGCAGCAGGGCGGCAACGTCCGGGGACTGGACAATTTTTCCACCGGCAAGCGGGAAAACCTTGAAGGTATTTCTACCCAGATCGAGCTGCACGAGGCCGATCTGCTGGACCTCGACAGCCTGCAGCGCGCCTGCCGCGGCGTTGACTACGTGCTTCACCAGGCCGCCATCCCGTCGGTTCCGCGCTCCGTAAAGGACCCTCTGGGCAACAACCGCGCCAACGTCAATGGCACGCTGAATCTTCTGCTCGCCGCCCGCGATGCCGGGGTGAACGACGT
>CAYOZX010000241.1:0-538 GCA_964408515.1 uncultured Acidobacteriaceae bacterium
TAATTGCAAGGGGAATGTTTGCAGGTTCGTAAACGTTTGCGTTTTATCTTCCCAGGGTCCAAGGCTTCTCTCGCGAACAACGAGTTTTAAAAGGCTCGCTTTTATTCACAGGAAGAACGCAAGGAGCGTGACAATCTGAAACAGTTGCGCGAGAAATACAAGCTCGACAACAATCCCGCCTTCAAGGTTGGTCGGGAAGAGATCGAGAGAGCTATCAGCAAATTGATTGGCAATGCCGACGATTCAGATTCGACGTCAAGTTAGGACGACTTGACGTATCGAAGGTTATCCGACTTCAGAGAGCCCGTTCGATTGCAGCGGGACGGGTGGCCCGCCCTTTACTCTTCCCTCACTGAAACCCATGGGGTGCCCCATCTCTTCGCGTTCGGTGCGAAAGGGTGGGAATGTGAGATCCGTCATAGAAGAACCGGTCAGAGGTCGACGCTGCCGGCACCGAAGCGGCGGACAGGAGTGTCCGCCCCAAACACTCCTCTCCACACACTCCTCCCCACATACTCCGCCCCACGTCATGAGCCCG
>CAYOZX010000241.1:548-5772 GCA_964408515.1 uncultured Acidobacteriaceae bacterium
CGCTTGACCGGCGGACTGTTTTTCCGGCCGTAGCTGGGGAGGGAACGAAAACGGAGAGCGGCGGATTCGCCGCTCTTTTTTTTCGCTGGTTTGCATCCGAGCGATGATTTCGCTAACCGGACGTAGGGCACAAGTGTGCCGCAGGTGAAAATCCGGGGCGCTTCACGGTGTGTCAGAAATCGGGGGGCGCTTCGCAGCAGTCACCTCCGTGCAATCGGTCGATCCTGGCAGGCGGGGCCGGGCCGACGCAGGGGCGGACAGGAGTGTCCGCCCCACACACTCCGCCCCACACACTGAGCCGGTTACTGCTTCACCATCTTGGAGAAATAGCGGTTGTCGTAATACATCGTGCTGTTGTGCACGAATTCCAACACGCGCTGCATCTTCTCGCGGCCCTCGCGGTTCATGTCATTGAACTGGATCGCCATCCCGGAGCCGGGATCGATGCGCAGCACCTTACCCACAGCCTGCAGGCGTCCGTCGTCGATGGAGAAAATCACTTTCAGCGGCGAACCCGGCGGCAGCAGGGCGCTGGTTTCGACATAACAGCCGCCCAGGCTGACATCGATCAGATTGCCCAACACCGGCGTTTCGCTCTCCGCCGGGCGCAATTCAATCGTGACCCGGCACTTCATGCGGGGATACAGGCGGCGGTTCTTGCGCGACGGCTGCCGTTGCTTTTCGATGTACATACGGCGGTCGGCTTCGGCCAGCAGGGCTTCCGCGTCCTTGCCGTCCTCCGGGTAGAGAGCCTGGCCGACGCTGAGCGAAAGAATATCCTCGCTGCACACCTGGTGCCCCGCGAGGCGTGCCAGTTCGCGCAGGTTGTCGGCCTTCTTGGCCGCCGCCTCGAGGGTCAGCCCCGGGGCCACGACCACGAACTCGTCCCCGCCCATACGGGCGACGTAGTCGTACTCTCGGCAGCTGTCCTTCAAGGCCTGGGCGAAGAGGCGCAACACGCGGTTGCCCTCCAGGTGGCCGAAGCGGTCGTTGATCTGCTTGAAGCCGTCCATGTCGCTGACCATGACCACCAGGGCAGAATTGTCGCGCTTGCAGCGCGCCAGCTCGCGATCCAGTTGCAGAAAGAGGGGGCGGGCGTTGGGCATTCCCGTAAGGTAGTCGGTAAAAGCCGAGCTTTCCGCCTGTTCGTACTTCAGCGCGTTCTCAATCGCCAGCGCCATCTTGGAGCTGATGGCCAGCAGAATGCGCAAGTGGTCAGAGGTGAAGGCGTCGGTTTCCGCATGGTAGAGCGCCAGCACGCCCACCACTCCGGCCAGTCCTTCCAGCGGGATGGCCAGAGCCGAGCGCAAGGTGCTGAACTTGGTGGGATCGTTCAGATATCCGGGCTCGACCGATGGGTTGCCGTTGATGATGGGCTTCTGATTCTGCGCTACCCACCCGGACAATCCCTGACCGAGAGGGATGCGCAGCGAAGCGAACAGGCGGTGGTTGTCGCCGCTGACCAGTTCCGGGATCAATTCCGGGCCGCGCTTGACGTAGATAGCAATGGCGTCATAGGGCACCAGCCGGCGCAGTTTCACCGAGAATACGGAAAGAGTTTCGCCCAGGCTGAGCGAGGCGCCCAGGTCCTGGCTCAGTTCGAACAGGGTTTGAGCTTCCTGGCGGGCGGCGGCGATGGAGGACAGGAACTTGGCCTCCTGCCCGGGAGCATCCTTGACTTTGGCGGCTTCGAAACCCGCGTCCGGGGCCGCTCCCGTTTCCACTTTTACTTCCGTGGAGAGTTTGTTCGGCCCCTCACTCACGAACTTGGCGTGGACCAGCTTCTCCAGCTGGCGATAACGGTTTTCGAGAACCCGAACCACCTTGGGATCGAACGACTTGCCCGCTTCTGCGCCCAGCCGCTTCATGACTTCTTCCAGCGGCAGCGCCCGGCGATACTGCCGGTCGGAAGCCATGGCATCCAGAAAATCCACGGCCGACAGAATGCGTGCGCCGATGGGAATCTCTTCGCCTTTCAGTCCAAAGGGATAGCCCGTGCCGTCCCATTTTTCGTGGTGCGCCCGCACGATGGGCACGACGGGATAAGGGAACCGCACCCGTTCCAGAATTTCCGCGCCCACCAGGGGATGGATCTTCATCTTCTCAAATTCTTCCGGAGTAAGACGTCCGGGCTTGGAAATGATGTGCTCGGGCACAGCCAGCTTGCCGATGTCGTGAAGAAGCGCTGCGGCGTGCAAGGCTTCCATTTCTCCAGAGCTTACCGACAACTCCTTGGCCAGTTCGATGGCGTAAACGCGGACCCGCTGCAGGTGGTCATGCGTGGTGTGATCCTTGGCCTCGATGGCCAGCGCCAGAGCCTCAATGGTACGCAGGTGCAGGTTGGCCATTTCCTCCACGTGCCGCTTTTCGTCTTCGAGCTTCCCCAGATACAAGCGATAGGAGCGGTAGATCAGGTAAATGATGGGAACGATGAGAAGTGACGCTTCCCAGCCGAACCGCCCATTGAACCATCCGATCATCCCGGCGAAGGCTGCTCCCACCAGGTAATAAGGGAAAGACCAGAAGTAGCACTCGACCCAGATCTTCTTGATCGGTTTGCGCTCGGTCAGGGCGATGACAGCGGCGATCGATCCGGTGTTGGCTAGAAAGTAAGAGATCGCTGCCAGCCCCAACAGCAGCGGATGACCCAGCCGGGCGCTGCTGAGCGCCAGATGATAGACGCGATAGGACACGGCGATCGCAACCGCGCTGGAGCACAGGTTGAAGGTCACCTGAATGGGGCTGGGGCGGTCGCGGTAGAAGCATTGCACCAGCACGGCCGCGGTCCCCACGACCAGGGTTTCCGTGAAGCCTAACTCCAGTATTCCCAGCAGGATGAAGAGAAAATTCACCGACATCGTGCCGGTGATTCCGGGCAGCCGAACCTTAAGCCGGGCCGCCAGAATCGCAATCAGCAGATAGCAGATCGACTGGGCAATGTTGTGGCTAGTGGGATGTATAGCGGCGTAGACCAGGACACCTGTGCCCAGGGCCACAAACAGACCAATCAGGAACCGGGCGCCGAAACCCAGTTCTCTCCATGACTGAGAGCCGCCTGACACGTCCCTCCGTTGCAATTCCCGCTCTTTGGGATTAAGAACCCCTATTGATAACAGCTAACATCTTCTAAGACAATAACTTGCAACGTTTTTGCCCAAACTTTCGTAACCGGAAAAGACACTCGCGGAAGGGCAACTTCGCGGTCTCTGGAATTCGCGCCGTAACGCCAACCAGGTCAGTCAGTTGTGTCCGGCTCAGAGGTTTGGAAGTCCGCTGGCGGCCCGGTAGAAGCTGAGACTGGAGTCACCCTGGCGCAGGACTCGGTAGCGTGCCAGGGACGCAAATTTGTCGCCTGGATCAAACTTCCTGTCATGTTCGGCGATCACGGTCGCGTTGGGGGCCAGAAGGGGCGACTGGGAGAGGTGTTGCAGCACCTCTCCGTAGAGCTTTTGCAGGCGGTAAGGTGGATCGAGAAAGATGAAGTGAGCACGTACGTTGCGGCCCTCCAGCTTGCGGAGGGCGGGTACAGCTTCATCGTGGAGGATCTCAAAACCGCTGTTCACCTCCAATGCATCCAAGTTCCGGCGAATCAGATTGCTGGCAGAAGGGGAGGAGTCTACGAAATAAACGTGGGCAGCGCCTCGGCTCAGGGCCTCGATACCGACTGCACCTGTGCCGGCGAATATATCCATCCAGACTGTGCGGTCGAAATTGTCTGGACGGCCGGCGGAAAGGACATCAAAAAGAGTTTCCCGCAGGCGGTCAGCGGTAGGGCGGAGATCCGGACCGCGCATGGAGCGCAGCCGACGACTGCGAAATTTGCCGGCGATCACGCGCATGAAAATGCGGCGATTGAGCTCATAAGCGATTCGGGTACTTTCGATTTTAGGCGCGAAACATCACATGCCGTGCCGATGTCTAACTATATAGAATGGCGGAAGGAGAGGAGTGGTAAGGCATCATGCGGAACTGGTCCATGATGGCGGGACGGCTGTTCGGGGTGGAAATGCGGATTCACTGGACGTTCTTCATCCTGCCCCTGTTTGTCTGGTATACGGACGCGGCAGCCCACCATGGAAAGGCCAGTGGCGGCCGGGACCTGGCCCTGGTGGGGATCATGTTCGGCTGCGTGCTCGCCCATGAACTGGGGCACGCGCTGGTAGCCCGCAAAGCCGGCATCCGGGCAAAGTGCATTATCCTGTTGCCGATCGGCGGGATCACGCAGATGGACGAGAGTCAGTCGGTGAAGGAGGGAGGACTGACGCCCTGGCAGCGGGATATCCGCATCGCGTTGGGCGGACCCGCGGCCAACCTGCTCCTTGGACTGGCACTGGCGGGCGGGCTGATGGTCTTTGCGCCGCAAATCGATCTGTGGACTTGGCCATTTGTTCGCACCGGCAATCTTCTGCGCAGCCTGGTGTGGGTGAATCTGTACCTGGCAGGTTTTAACCTTCTGCCGGCGTATCCCATGGATGGGGGGCGCGTGTTGCGGGCCCTGTTCAGCCGCCGCATGGAGCCGGTAATAGCCACGCGGCGCGCGGTTTCCATCGGGCAGGCTTTCGCCACCGTGTTCATCCTGGTGGGCATGTTGCTGCCCAACTACTGGCTCACCCTGGTGGGGCTGTTCCTGTTCATCGCTTCCCAGATGGAAGAGCGCTCCGTGGTCTTCCAGTCGGTGCTGGAGCGGGTTCGGCTGGAGGACGTGATGCTGACCGATTTCGCCACGCTCTCGCCGGCGGACACGCTCGAAGACGCTCTGGACAAAGCGGTGCACTGCCTGCAGGACGACTTCCCAGTGATTCGGGGAAGCGACATGGTGGGGGTGATTTCCCGGCAAAGGATTCTGGAAGCTCTGCGCGTCGAAGGCAACGGGTATGTGCAGGCGGTGATGAACCGCATCTTCGAGGTCGCGCAAAAAGGCGAGTCTCTCTCCTCAGCTTTCCGCAAGCTTACGGCCAAGAACCTCAGTATCATTCCCGTAGTAGAAGACCAGAGGCTGGTGGGAATCATCACCCTGCAAAACCTGATGCACTCAATGGCTCTGCTGGCCGAGAGCCGCAAGCTGCGCAAGCAAGGGCTGAATGCGTAGCAAGCGAAGGATGTGTCCAACCTCTCGTTCGCGGCTCGTCGTGATCCGATCGGAAATCAGGGTTTGCGGCTTTGGGGCCGTCCCGTTCGGCTTGCGCATTTTGTCCCAGGACCTTCCGACGGGTCCAATGACGAT
>CAYOZX010000242.1:0-5764 GCA_964408515.1 uncultured Acidobacteriaceae bacterium
CCGATTTTCCGGCCTCACAACCTCAGTTCGCAGCGCCAATGCGAAGTTCCTGCCCTGCACCGGCGCCGAGCACATGCGCAGCATGACCCGTCTCCCCGAAGGCATGAAGATGTATCCGTGCTATCTGCGCGAGGCAGGCTATTACACGACCAACAATGTCAAAGAGGATTACAACCTCGCCCACACCGGCAAGGTTTGGGACGATTCGAGCCGGAAGGGCCATTGGCGCGACCGCAAGTCCGGCAAGCCGTTTCCCTCCATCTTCAACCTGACCGTCACGCACGAGAGCCAGATCGCCCGCCGCCCGCACACTCTGGTCCATGACCCATCCAAGGTGCGGCTGCCCGCCTATCATCCCGACACACCCGAGGTGCGTCACGATTGGGCGCAGTACTACGACAACATCACGACCATGGACAAGCAGGCCGGGGAGATCCTGAGCCAGCTCGAGCAGGATGGGCTCGCCGGCGACACGATTGTTGTTTTCTTCGGCGATCATGGCGCGGGCATGCCGCGCAGCAAACGCTTTCCCTATAACTTGTCGATCGCGGCGAAAAGCGGGGCCATTTTGGCGGGTGAAAGGGAGCCATGGTGTGGGTTACGCGATGGCCTTCTGCAGGGCTGAAAAATCGGATAGTGCGGCCAGCTGTTACTTCTTGTCTTTCTTTGCAGCTTCGGCCTCAGCGGCCTGTTGAGCCAGCCAGGCGCGATAGGATTTTCCCGTGACCTTCAGAACAATGGCGCGCTCGACCAAGCGATCGAGGAAGGCCATGGCCAGCGGACCATCGGCTAGATATTCTCCCCATTTCTCGAAATCCACATTGGTAACCACCGCGGTCGAACGCTTTTGATTGCGTGCGGCGATGATCTTGTAGAGCAGATGCGCAGCTTCCGGACACTCGACACGTTCGATGCGGTCAAAGCCGAACTCATCGATAATTAACCAATCTGGGCTCGCGTAGCGGCGCAGGCGTGCGGGAAGGGTTTTGTCGGCGAGGGATGCGGTCAGATCGGCCAGCAACTGGGCCGAAGTGCGATAGAGAACCCGGTAACCATGCACGCAGGCCTTCTGCCCTACTGCCTGGATGATGTGGCTTTTGCCGATTCCGCTCCAGCCGACCAAGATCAGATTGCTCCGGCGCCGGATGAAATCACCTGTGGCTAACTCTTCGATCCGCACGCGGTCGAAAGCCTCGGGATTGAACTGCCAGTCGAATCCCTCCAGGGTCTTCTCCTCTGCAAAATGTGCTTCTCGAATGCGGCGCGCCACCCCGCGCTCGCGGCGGGCATGGGCTTGTGCTCCCAGCAGCAGGTCCAGGAACTGCAGGTTGGACAAGCCCTCCTTTTCTGCCCGGGACAACAGTTCATCCAGCGCCGTGGGTTCCAGGGGAATGCCCAGTGTGGTGCAGTGGCTCAAGCACTGATCACGCAGCGGGGTTGTCATCGGGGTTATCTTGGTCGTCTTCTGTTTCATCGCCATGGGCCGTTTCCTCCAGCAGGGATTGATATTCCGCCGTGGAACGAACCGATAAGGGAGACTGGCGGAAAATCTCATCCAGTTGTTCCTGCGCTTCCGCTTCCAGCGTTTCCCATACCGAGCGCGGGCGCGCCTGCGCCGCCAGGATTCGTTCCACCGCCGACCAGGAGTAGGCGCGGTACTGGACGGCACGTTCCAGCGCCCGCGCCAGGTCATCGCGGTGGTAGGTGGCCAGCAGGCCGAGCACGCGCGCGGCTTCGTTTTTCCCGCAGCGGCGGGTGCGGATCAGTTCATCGAAAAACAACATGCCATCCGCGCCGAACTCGGCGAAACGTTCCTTCAGCAGCTCGTATTTCTGATGGTGATCGCGTCCGGGAGCATGTTCCGGAAGGCTGTGCTTCTCGCCGGTGATCCCGGAAGGATAGAGTTCATGGCGGGCGATCTCGCGCACATCGGGACCGTAGACGATCAACTCCTTCTCGGTGATACGCACCGGCAGCAGTTCGCCAATCCGCTGCCAAGGCACGGAGTAAAAGTTCTGCTGGTACATCACATGGCCTTCGCTGTTGACAGTCCGATAGAGAACTCGGGCTGTGTCATAGGGTCTGGCGGGCAAACTCAATAGGTGCGGTTTCTCTTCCTGGAACCGGTCGATGGGCCGGGCTTTGATCTCATGATGGAAGCGCACATCGGCGGTCTGAGCCAGCCATTGCGCCGTGACCTCATTCAGGTGCTCGAGCGAGGTGAAGGTCCGACCGTTGAGCAGGTTTTGGGAAATATACGAAAACGGCCGTTCAATTTTGCCCTTCGTCTGGGGCCGATGCGGGCGGCAAGCCCAGGGTTGAAAGCCGTAGTAAGTGGCAAAGGCCAGAAAGCGGGTGTTGTAAATGGGCTGGTCGCCATCATATCCGGTCACCACAACTTTCATGTTGTCGTATAGACAGGTGGCGGCCAGACCACCGAGGTATTCAAACGCGCGGACATGCTCGCGGATGGTGGTGGCAAAGTCCTGTGTCTCCACAAACCGTACATACTGGCGGCGCGAGTAAGCCAGGATGTAGCTGAAGGCATGCACGCGGCGCCGGCCTTCGGTGGTGAAGGCGATTTCGTAAGGCGAATAATCCATCTGAGCTTGCAGTCCCTGAGCCGTTTCAAACCGCTGGACGGGTGGTTTCGGCAGATGCGGCCGGAGTGCGCGCAGCCGCTCGCGCACAATCGTGTAGCGGCCCTGGAAGCCCAGGCGGCGCAACTCCTCATGCAGCCGCACCGCAGTGAGATGGGGATAGCGTTCCACCAGTTGCGTGATCTGATCCGCAAACGGGTCCAGCAGGCTGGGCCGCGGCGGGCGCTCCTTTTCCGTAGCGCCCGTGCGGCGATTCTGGTGCGCCGCCAGTGCTTGGGCCACGCTCTTGCGAGCAATGCCCAGCAGGCGCGCAATGCGGCGCTGCGAAGCGCCGCCATAGTGCAGTCGCACGATCTCGTTGCGCGTGAACTCCTTCATCGCGGCTCCAGTTCGCCCACGAAGTCCTGGCTCAACGCCGCCACCGAGCCGGCGTCCCGCGCCAGCTTTTGGAAACGGGGGAGCAGAATCACGCGATCGTCCGGCGTCAGCCCTGTGCGGCCCTGATGCGCCAGCCACACTTCCATACGGCCCAGCACATCGAGCAGCAACCCCACGCGTTTCCAGACACGGTTCCCGTCTTCACTCAGGCGGGGATCGTGCACCGCCGGGAGCGTGCTGTTCGCTTGCGACAGCGCCTCCCGTGGATGTCGCAGGAGGTATTGTTGCTGCTGCCGTTCGGCGCAGCCCAGCCATAGGTCAACCACGCCAGCCAACTCGGCGCCAGAGAGCGCTTCGCGCCGGATGGCCTCCAAAACCTCCGCCTGGTTGCCCTCCGGCAACCGCACGATCTGCCGCGCCGCAGTCGGCGACAACAGCCCCACGCGCAACTCATCCCGCGCCTTGGGTCCCAACCGCTCGATCAGTGCCAGCCGCCGGCATACCCAGCTTTTGTGCCGCCCCAACAACTCTGCCACCTCGACTTGGCTCATGCCGTCTTCCCGGACCAGTGCTTGGATAATCCAGGCCTCTTCCAACTCTCGCGTGCGGCCCCCGGCGCGATTCAACCCGTAGATGGCCGCCTTGGCCGTCCGCTCGTCGGCTTCCATCAGCCGGGCCCAGAGATGCGACAGGCGCGCCTGACCGCGCGCCGCGCCCAGCCGCTTGAATCCATCGATCAGCTCGTAGCGTTCCTGCCGCCGGCACACCACCACCGGCGACAACTGCCCGTAACGTTCCAGCGACCGCGCCATGGCTCGTTCGGCTTCCGGCAGGTGCAGGCGATAGCGTCCGTAGTGTTCGCCGATCTCCTTGCATTCCAGCTCCAGCAGATTCTCGTCGGCCCAGCACGGCACAAGCTGACTGTAATCGCGGTTCCGGGAGCGGATCAATATGTCAAGCTCATCTCGGACTGGAATGGTGCTCACGGCTGCCGCGCCCGTGGCCGCGCTCGGCCAAGGTGTGGGACCCGGCCGCGACGCCTTCGCCAGCGCCGTTCCCGCTCCCAGACGCATTCCATCGCGCGCCGGCAGGCATGCGAGCAGAACCGTTGACGCGGCGATCGCCGCGAGCGCACGAAGCACTCATAGCAGCCAGGCCGGTCGCAACAGCCATCAAAAAAATTTCTTAGTGATGACCCTCGCGGCTTCTGAAACCGCCTCTTTCTCAGGCGGTTTGCGCTCTTTGACGCGCTTCCGGTAGCGCTGGCTTTGCCCCTTCCGCTTTCGTTTGCCAGCCGCCGTGGCCCGGTACTTCCGCCGTGCTTTCCACTCCGACCACTCCCGCGCCGCTTCCCGACACTCGCTGCTGCAATAGTGCTGTCGCGCGTGTTCGGGGTGAAAGCGCCGCTGGCATCCCTTGAGCAAACACTGCCGGGCCCGCGGCCGACGGACGGGCCGTTTCCGCGCGCGGGCCTCTTTCTTGTCGCGATGGCGTGTAAGATTCTCGGGAGGGCCCATGGGAGGTGATTGCTCCCAGACGCTCAGCCCTGGAGAGGAATCTCACTCCTCTCCGGGGCACAGCAAACCTCCGGCTCAGTCGAAAATCAACACTCTACCTCAAAAAACGTTCGGCGTCCGGCCGAAGATCGATTCGCCCACGGGCAATGAAACAGCAGCCCCCGCGCCGTGTTTCTTTTTCTCCTAACCCGTTCCTTCTTCCCTAACCAGTTCGTCTTCCATACCTTCGCCATGGGAACGCCTGGGTGTTTGCTATGCTCACTGAACATGGATCCAGTCGAAGCGTCGCCTCCGCACCAGATCCGTTGCGACGGTTGCAGCCAGACCACGCCGAGCTACGACATCGTCCACTACGGCTCTATGGAACAGGGATACAGACAGCTCTGTAGCCGATGCTTCAACACGGAAGTGGCCCAGTTAGCCGGGCTGCAGGGGTTCGAAGATGCCAAGTTCGAAGCGGTAGGTCTCGCTGATTGTAGCGGAGAACTCCACGAGTTCCACTTTCGTACCCATTTGTTCGGGCTGGAGTTGCGCTCGACGCCTTCGAGCTTCGCGACGGGAGTCCGGCTGGCTACCAGTTCCAGATCATCGGAGATCCGAAGGACGATCTGATGGTGCTGCTCGGGCGATTCATCGAAAAGATCCGCCGCGCCTTGTCGTGCAAACATCTCACAGACGACGCACATGGACCGCAAATCGCGGATCAAGGAGTGGTACGTGGCCGGATTGAGTGGGACGACGATCGTGGCGGCCGCGTCCCGCTTCTCGTGATCGATGGTAGAGAGATCGACTGGGACGAGTTTGGCCGTATGTTGATGAGCTTTGAAGGATCGCAGTTCAAACTGAATATCGCCGACAAGAGCGAAGAGTTGTGACCTCGCACCGTCGGACGAGGCCGCAAGCCCGGATTCGCCAGTGAAGCCGAGCTGCCGCTCGGGTGGGGCACTCTCTTTTTCCTGAAACCATCGCTTTCCCGCCCTCACCCCCGCCCCTGTGTGATTCGCTGGCACCCCCGCTAACTCTGGCTGCTCCCCTCACCGCCATTGAACATTAGCGCTATGGCCCACACTGGTCCCGCTAAAATGGACCCCTCGCCCGCCGCCATTAACAGCCGCGTCGGTATTCCGCCATCCCTCAAGCTTAATCTCGCGGCGCTCTCGCTAAAGCCGTCGCCCAAAGGCAAGGGCTTGATCCTCCCAGGCCAACCCAGTCAATGAAAGTTTTCACCAGAAAGCGCGCCGACGTCGAGCCGGGGTTCGCTCTCGTGTT
>CAYOZX010000243.1:0-5762 GCA_964408515.1 uncultured Acidobacteriaceae bacterium
CACATAGCCGTCCATGTGGTTGATTACTTCATGGACGAATTTGCTTTCCAGTGCGGCTTTGTCATAGGCCACGGCTGAATCGGTGTAGAGCTTGGAACCCGGCGCAATCTGAGTCAGGATGTGATTTTGCAAGGTCTGGCGGCGAACATTCGGCACCACAGTGGCGCGAACCTTGCGTGCCTCACGATCTAGGACGCCGACCACTGGAACCTTGCCCCAGTACCGTTCTGACACAGCGCCCGGAGCATTGCGGATTTCGGAGCGGGCCTTTGCCAATCGCAGCTTGCGGCTTTTGTGCATATTGTTCACTTTGCCGCCGATGTAGCTCTCATCCACTTCAATTTGAGAACCCGGGCCGCCTGCTTTGGAAAGCGAGCCAGATTGCAAAGCCAAACGCAGCCGATGCAAAACGAACCATGCAGACTTCTGAGTGAGTCCCAAATCACGCGCAACTTCGTAGCTGCTGATACCGTTCTTACAGTTCACCAGCATCCACAAAGCAATGAGCCATTTGTCCAGCGGGATTGGAGAATCCTCGAAAATAGTCCCCAACTTGACAGAGAACTGCTTCCAGCACTCTTTGCACTTCCAGCGTTTCTGCGACTCCAGCCAGTAATGCTGCATATGGCCGCAGGCTGGGCAGGCAGGACCATTCGCCCAGCGCATCTCCGCCACGACACGAATGCAGTTATCCTCGTTGGCGAAGTACCGGATTGCTTCGCGGAGTGTCTTTGGTTTCGGCATAAATCTACGATACCGAAATTTCTTTGGTTAATCAAGTATATTATTGCCTTTTTATTTCCCCTGCTCAGAATCACTTGCGGGAAATTCATCGATTTTCCCCTCTTGACAGCCTTCCCCCAGCAGCAAGTTTGTGACCGGCAAACGGACCAGCAGCCCGTCTTCCAGAAAAATTTCGCTCAGTTGATCCAGCGCTTCGGGAAAGCGCCGCACGACGGTGCGCCGCCGGCATCCCAGCAGTCGCGCCGTCTCCCCGTGGGAATATTCCAGCAGCGCAATCAGCAGGATCAGCCGGGCGGCAAACCGGTCTAAGCGTTTGAGCCCGCTGGCGATGTCGTGCACGAAGATGACGGCGTCCTCCAGCGTGCTCGCGTGATACGCCGTCACCCGGGCGTGAAACAGCTCTCTTCCCAAAAGCGACGGCAACCTGCCCGCCTCCACCGAGAGCTTCAGATATCGCCTCAGCAAGCCCAGAGTCCGCTCCCGGTACAGCCAGAGATTGGGATCGTGCCCGCCACTTTTGAGACGCGGCAGCAGCCTCGAACCCACGCGACAGGGACGCGATGCATACGCGAATATCGGCCCCTCTCCTGGACCGGCCGCCGACTGCGCAAAAGGAAACAGGCCGCTCATGCCGTGCCTCCTTTCCCGCATACCGCCGCGTGCTCCCGCCCCATCCGGCCTTCCATCTTGTGATTGCCGGGCAGTCGCGGCCTGCACGGGACCCTCGCCGGCGCGGGCAACTGCAGCATCTCCAGTTCGCAGGCCGCGCAGTACACCTGGTGCGCGCCCCGCAGCCGCAGCCACAATCCGCCGCAGCGCTCACAGTACTTCAATTCCAGTTGAATGACTTCCGGATCTTGACTTTGCATGATTGCCTCCGCCGCGGTCAGCTTTCCACTCCCGGCTATCAGCCCGAGCCCGCAGGAACTCCGCGGAATCGAAAGCTGACAAGCTGAAAGCCGACGGCTGACAGCGCAAAATAAAAAAGCCCCGCGCCGGTTTCCCGGTCGCAGGGCTCGTTTCTGTTTACGATGACCTGCTGGACTATTTAATTATGAGCGCCATTCGCACTGGGGGAGCAGCCGGAGCTCGGTTACAGGGCCGCCGACTGGCGAAAATAGCCCTCCTCATAGCCGGACTTCAGCACCCGGCCGTTCTGCACCACCACGCTGACCCGGCCGGTGAACTGCAACTGCCGCAGCAGTTTCTCCATGGCCGAGGAGAGCACTTCCGCGGAGCGCACCTTGCGGCGGAACTCCACGAAGCTGTTTTCCTCGCTTTCACCTTCTGTATGGCATGACATAAAACCATCCGCGAAATGAATTCCCCCTCAGGGAAAAGAGTCATATAAGAGGCTCATGGTATAGCTCATTTTTCGCCAAAGTCAAACTATTTCTCAGAGATGTGCACTTCCTACTTTCTATAGCGTGATGCTATTGTCGCGTGCTAGACTGCGCCTATGAAATTCCGCGCCCTGCAGGAAAATCTGCGCAAAGCCCTTTGGGAACGCATCGAGGAGGGCGAGCTCACCGGACTGCGCCTGGCTCGCGAGACCGGCTTCAAGCAGGCGCACATCTCCAACTTCCTCAACCGCAAGCGCGGCCTCAGCGTGGAGGGCATGGATAAGGTCCTGAACGTGCAGCGTCTTTCCGTGCTCGATCTGCTCGATCCCGGCGAAGTCAACAAGCGCGCCAGTATCGTTCCGCCCAGCCCGGACGAATTTGAAAATGTCCCGGTGGTCGAGGGCGCAGTGGCCGCTCGCCAGCCTTTGATCATGAACATGAAAGTCCGGGAAATCCTCAAGTTTCCTAAGAGCTTCCTGCGCAAGTTGCGGCCCGAAGTCGAAGGCGACCGGGAATCCTGGGAGCGCTTCGTAGTCATCCGCGCCGACGGCCGCGAGGGCATGAGCATGTATCCCCGCCTGCTGCCCGGCGCCACCATCCTGATCGACCGCCACTACAACTCACTCAAGCCCTACCGGAAGGGCGAATGCAACATGTATGCCGTCGCCAAAGGGAAAAACTGCACGGTAAAGTACGTCGAAGTGGCCGGCAACCATCTGGTGCTGCGGCCGCAGAACCAGGCCTATCCGGTGGAAGTCATGGCGATGGAGCCCGGCAGGAAGGTCCACGATTACCTGATCGGACGCGTCTGCCACGTGGGCATCGAGACCTAGCCAACCTGGTTCGCCCGGCCCAGGTAGTGACCCAGGCAGTTCAGAGCTCCCTGAACCTGGGGTCAAGGACAGGCCATGCCCGCAGTCCGGCAATCCCTGGCCCGGCTCTCTTTCTGAAGGTGGACTCTGTCTCACGAGCGGAAAATTTCTTGGCGGCTACTAGCGGGAGAGGCTGACGTACCAGACGGCGCCAACAACGGCACAGCCAATCACAGTCACGATCACCAGGACTTCAATCAGGGGATAACCAAATACGTTCGCTCTTGCGTGTTTCATCTTTCCATCATGCCCGGAGAGGCACGAGCCGTGAGTAGACAATCTCACTGGTCGGTTTTCCGACTTGCAAGATGAAGATAAGAACGCGAGCGTCAACCACAAAGGCGGCGCGTGCGGAAGCGCGCACAAAAAACTGCCTCTGAGCCAGGGAGCGCTTTGCGGGCGACGCAAAGGCACTGCCGCAGCTCAGAGGCTGGGGAGAAAACCTGCTTCAAACACGTGGCCGCGTGCTACTGCGGATCAGGGCTGCCGCCCGCCTGAGGCGTGCCGCCCTTACGCCACCGGCCCATGCGGCCGCGTTGTTCTTCGCGCATTTTGTCGAAGTTCTTCTGCTGCTCCTCGGTCAGCACGCTCTTGATCTGCGAATCGGAATTCTGCCGCAACTCCTGCATCTTGCTGAAGCGGTCCTCGCGGGAGAGCGACGTGTCGCTATGGATCTTCTCCATCTGCGCCCGCTGATCCTCCAGAATCGGCTTCAATTTGTCCTGCTGCTCTGCCGTCAGGTTCAGCTTCTTGGTCAAATGCTTGAGCTGATCATCGACACTGGGCATCTGGTGGTGGCCCATGTGCCCTGCCATGCCGGCGTCCGGCGGACTGGATTGCTGGTCCGCGGGCGGCGGGGGAGGAGGCGCATCCTGGTCGTTCTGGGCCAACGCAACCGCGGATGCGAAACCAAGGCTCAGTATGCCCACCATCGAAATCGAGGCCAACCACGACCTGCGTCCGCGGCGGGAAAAGAATCCGGGGGAAATGATGAAATGCGACATGCTGTAATCTCCGTTCTTCCTGAATCGCGGCGCCAGGCCGCACGATTTCACATACTGTTAGAACACCTCAGCTCCCGAATGAGAGTAAAGAGTTGGTAAAGCCGCGTAAAAGTTCGTAAAGCTCATCGCCTGCCCCTCGGCAACGCCGGGCCCTTCGCCAGGACGCAGTGAGGCGTGCACGCGTTTACAACTCTTTACCTCCCTTGACCGACTCTTTACGCGGGCGCGGCAACTTTCTCGCGCCGCGCGCGCATCCCTCGGCTTTTACCGCAAGTAACTCCAACTCCAAACCCCAACGAGGTGATCTGTGGGCCGACATTTCCGCTCTGTGTGGTTGTGTACCGTCATCGTAGTTCTGTTCGCGCTGGTTTCCCTTGTCGGCTGCGGCGGCAGCGGCAGCAAGACTCAGTTTCGCATCATGAACGCCATCCCCGATGAGTCCGGCCTGGACCTGCTGGTGGACAGCACCTCGGTCGCTACCAATGTTGCCTATGGCACCAGCAGCTCCTATCAGGCGGTGCAGTCGGGCTCGCGCACACTGCAGATCAACCCCGCCGGGGGCAGCAACGCGCTGCTTACGCAGTCGGTGAGCTTTGCGGGCGGTTCCGACACCACTATTCTGGCGTCGAATTTTTCCTCCAGCGCGACGTTCCTGGTTCTGACCGACGACAATTCGGCGCCCTCCTCCAGTGACTTCAAGCTTCGTCTCATCAACTCCGCGCCCGGCCTGGGGGCCGCCGACATCTACATCGAAACGCCGGGCACCGATCTGAACACCGTCAGCCCTACCGCCGGCAACATCGGCTTCAACGGCGTGCTGAACTACCAGTCGCTGGCTGCGGGCAGCTACGAAATCATGTTCACGCCAGTGGGCCAGAAGTTCATCGTGATCGACAGCGGCTCGTTGACCTTCAGCGCCGGGCAGGTGCGCACCTTTGTGGGACTGAACAGCCAAGCCGGAGGCTTCACCTACACCATGCTGCACGACGTGAACTGATTGAGTTCACATCCCGCTTCGAAGAACCCAATGGGGAAACGCCGCTCGCGACGCGAGACCTTTACAGCCTGTGTAGTTTGCGTTTGCTTGATACGAAGGGGAACGACTTCAGGGGTTCGCCGACGATTCGCCACGGTCGCGGAAAAAAACCCTCCCGGAGGAAGCGGACCAACGGTCCGTCTCCTCCGTTCGCTTCCGTGGCATCGGCCAGTTAAACTCGTGGAAGAGCGGGGACTAGCGCGAGCCGCCGCGACGGCTTTCCTCACGCTGGTTCAGGGTCACGGAATCCTGCTGCGGCGTTCTCGCCGGCTGCGGCTTGGGCGCGGCCTTGCGCTGCGCTTTCTGCACGGTCTGCCGGTCGGCGTCGTAAACCCGGTCCCGGCTCAGCGCCTGGTTGACGGCTCTGACCATGAGTTGCCTCCTCAAGATTGTATCGGCAGGCTTGGGGAAGACTTCAGTCCCCGAGTTCGATCGCGACGGCCCTTCTCCCGGCCAATGGGCTTGTCTCTCAGGTCTTCTGCTATGATCGCTTCTTCTAGAATTTTCTAATCTTCAGGACCCGCTACCCGGATTTCCCGCCTTACGGAGGTTTTCTTATGGAAGAGACGGTTACGGCGATACTCGGGCCACGCCGCAACGAGGACATCGCGCTTGATCTGATGAAGTTTGTCGCCATGACTACCGGCTATGGCCGCACCAGCGCTTCCGGCGTGGGCTTTCAGGGTAGCGGGGCTGCCTCCAAGCCGGAGGATTACGCCGCGCACCTGCTGGAGCTCTACGGCAAGTGTCTGCAGGCGGTGGC
>CAYOZX010000244.1:0-3910 GCA_964408515.1 uncultured Acidobacteriaceae bacterium
AAATACATACCGCCTGAAGGAAAACATGCAGTTGTTCTTCGAGATTCTTAAGAACGGCTTGGACGGATACCACTTTGACTTTTATGGGCTGTCGGCGTCGCCCGTGGAAGTCATTCAGTCGGCGCTCGAGGGGGTGGTCCCGCCGGACCATATTTTCGGCACAGAGTTTGTCTACAACTCAGACGGCGAAATCGAGAGCCTGGTACGGGCCACCGCGGGGTACGGCAAAGTCACCGCCCTCGACCAGCTGCAGGGCGAGTTGCAGATCGGGCCGGATCACATCATTTACACGGGCGATGGCAGCTCCGACATTCACGTTATGCTGCACGTCAAAATGCGCGATGGATTTACCATCGCGGTGTCGGAAGCCAAGCACGTTTCCCAAATCGCGCGCAGGACGGTACTCAGCGCCAACGCCCTGGCCGTGCTGGGAGCCATCCTGGAAGAAATCGTGGGTTGGGAGCGCACCCGCATCCGGCAGTTCTTCGAGTCCTACGGAATCCTCATCCAGGAATGGGACAGCGTGCGCACGGACTGGCTGACCTTGCGTCCGGCGGTGAAGGCCGTGGCTAACGACCTCCCCGAGGCGGTCGCCGCGGGTGTCTGAACACTGCGCCGCGCCGGAAAACCGCATTCAAGTGACGGGAGTCACAAGCCGGCCCTGGGACGCCAGTTGCGCGCCGGGCGTCTTGCGGACACAATAGAACAACATGCTTCGCGACAAGAACTTGATTCCACTCTCTCACCAGCATCAGCACTGCCTCGCTCTGTGTGTTCGCCTGGATCGGGCTCTGCAGGCCGGGGACGTCGATCTGGAGGCATGGCAGGCGGAAGTCCAGCAGATGTTCGAGCAGGAGATCAGCTTTCATTTTGCCGCAGAAGAGAGCAGCCTGTTCCCGGCTGCGGCGCGCTTCCCCGAGCTGCAGCCGCTCGTTCAGGAGCTGCTGACCGGGCATGCCATGCTGCGCAGCTTCTTTTCCCGCGCCGCCAGCCGCACTCTGCACGCTGCCGGCCTGCGGGCGCTGGTCGAGAAACTGGCATCGCACATTCGCAAGGAGGAGCGCGAACTGTTTGAAGGCATGCAGAAGCTGATGTCCGCGGATGAACTGGCCGTGCTCGGCGAAGCACTGCAAGACAGCCTGGCGCAAACCTCCAGGGCATGCGTGCTGCCCCACCGGGGAACCCGCCCGCGGCCCAGGAACTGAAGATTCTTTTCCCGCGCTCCCTGAATCTGGCAGTAAGGCCGCGACCGGGAGACAGACCCCTATTTCCCGCCTGCATCCGAACGATTGCCCGGGTCATCTACTGGCTATGCTTGGACAGAATGTGTCTTTCGTTTCGCTGCCCATCCAGTCGCCGGGGCGCGCGGCCCCGGCCGCTTCCCCATTGGATGAGTCCGCTTTGCTGGACGCCTACTCTCGTGCAGTAGTGGGCGCTGCCGATAAGCTCAGCCCATCGGTGGTCAAGATTGATGTCGCGCAATCGTCCCGGACCCGGTCGGGAGAACCGCGCGAGCGCCAGGGTGGGGGATCAGGTTTCGTCTTGACGCCCGACGGCTTGCTGCTCACCAACAGCCACGTGGTGCGTGGCGTCACGCACATCCGCGCCTCGTTCGCCGATGGGCGGCGCTTCCCTGCCCGTACGATTGGGGATGATCCCGCCACCGATCTCGCCGTGCTGCGCGTGGACGTTCCCGCGAACGACGCGGCCACGCTGGTGGCGGCGCCGCTGGGCGATTCGCAGAAGCTGCGCGTGGGGCAGTTGGCGATCGCGATCGGCAACCCTTACGGCTTCCAGTACACCGTGACCGCGGGCGTGGTCAGCGCGCTGGGACGTTCGCTGCGGTCGTACTCCGGAAGAATGATCGATGACGTGATTCAGACCGACGCTTCCCTGAATCCGGGCAACTCGGGCGGCCCGCTGGTGGATTCCGCCGGACGTGTGATCGGCGTGAACACCGCGACCATCATGGGCGCTCAGGGATTGTGCTTCGCCATCGGAATCAATACCGCCAAGTTTGTGGCCGGGCGTCTGCTCAGGGAGGGCCGCATTCGCCGCAGCTACATCGGCGTCGAGGCGCAGACCACGCCCCTCCATCGCCGTCTGGTGCGCTTCTACAATCTTCCTCAGGAAAGCGGCGTGGTAGTCATTTCCGTAACCGATGGCAGCCCCGCCCAAAGAGCAGGGCTGCGCGAAGGCGATGTCATCGTGGCGCTTGACGGCGAGCCGGTGGCCGGCGTGGATGATCTGCATCGGCTGTTGACGGACGCGCGTGTCGGGGTGACCGGCAAACTCTCTGTCCTCAGGTGGACGGAGAAGGTCGATTTGCAGATCGTGCCGGAGGAATCGAAGGTTGCCTGACTCCGCCTCCGCTCGGGGAGCTGCCGCGCGGCTTCTTTCCAGTTTCAGCGGAAGCCGCTGAACATCACCACGTCGGTGTCAGCGAAGCGAGCGCGAGTAACGGCGATTCTCCTGCCATCCTTCGACCATGCATAGGCGAGGATGTTGGAGGGCTCACTGTCAAAGTGAGTCAGCTGAATCGGTGGCCCGCCCGACAGCGGCTGGATATAGAGGTGCCGCCCATTCCCACCCGGATCGTACAGCAGATAGCTGACCGCACGACTGTCGGGAGTCCACCCGAATACCTCCGCCTGCTGGGGAACACTGAACTCCCTAAGCGGCTTACCGTCCAGAGTTTCCATCGTCAGGCGGATCGACGCTCCCGCGCCTTGTCCCGCCCGCCGGTCAAACAGGATCGCCTTGCCGTCGGGAGAGACGGACGCCGCGCCGATGTCTCCCTGCGCCAGCTCCATGGACGGCCCGCCGTCGCTGGATACCTTCATGACCCGAGCCGGCCCGTTACCGAAACGGACGAACGTCACCCACTTGCCGTCCGGCGTGCAGGAGGGAGAGTCGTCGTACTGGCCGTCGCTGATCTGCTTGAGATCGCCCGTATCCAGGTCGAGCCGCCAGAGGTTTTGAGTGTTGTTCTCTAGGAAACGCGCCAAAATAGCGACGCCGCCCGTGCCGCAGGCTGCAAGCGTGAAAGTCAGGTCATCTTTCCCCAGCAGCAGGGTGCGATTGCTGCCGTCGGAAGCCGTCACATACGCGTGCAGCAGCTGATCGACCTGCAGCAACCTCCCATCGCCCAGCCAGGACAGGGAAAATCCGGTGGCTTGCGCCGTGGTGATCGGCTTCAGGGCGAGATTGGTGCGTGCGGTGAGAGAGGCCGGAAGATCGCTCACGAAAATCGTCGACGAGTAACGCTGCTGGGCCGTCACCAGCGCCTTTCCATCGGCGGTAACGCTCAGTGACCGGTACACATTGAGATCATTGCTGACGCGAAAGGGTTCTCCCGCCGGATAGGCCTGAAACCAGAGTTGTTGCCGCAGGCCGGCCCTGCGTTCACCCCCGAGAAGAAACAGTCCCGACGAATCTGGCAGCCATGCCACGGCGGAGGCAAACAAATGCTCGGTGAGTCTTCGTACCAGCTTGCCGTCAGGCATGATGACCACGATCGCCGAGACGTTCTTGCCCGTCTCACCGGTGCAAAATGCGATCCCGGCTGTCCCCCAGGAGGGATCGCACACCGCGCCGGTGGCGCCGACGCCTATCCGAAAGATCACCTGTTCTTCGCTTCCGTCGGCGTTGGCGGTTATGATCTGCCACTCGCGCGGATCACCTGCCATTCTCATGTAAACAATCTGTTTCCCGTCCGGCGAAAAGCTCAGGCCACTGGACATGCCACTGACGAGCTTCCGAACTGGGCCTCCGAGCGAGGGAACGCTGTAAAGGTTGACCACATCGGACTCACGGCCAAAGCGCGTGAAGTAGAGATAGTTGCCATCCGGGCTGAAGCTTAGACCAGGACCGAACAGGAAAGCCTCAGGCGGGGTGACCGCCACGTCGC
>CAYOZX010000244.1:4010-5729 GCA_964408515.1 uncultured Acidobacteriaceae bacterium
AAGCTTAGACCAGGACCGAACAGGAAAGCCTCAGGCGGGGTGACCGCCACGTCGCTGCCGGTCGCGATTTGCTTTACGTGGACGGCGCGCTTGCCTTCACGCTTGGGATAGGCGATCCACTTGCCGTCTCCGGAGATGACCGCCGCATTGGCAACGGCGCCGTGGTCAGTCAGCTGTTGAATATTGATGTTGCGGGTATCGATGGCGGGCCCGCCGGGATACAGCAACTTGTAGATGCCGAAAACCACGAGCGCCAGCAGAAGGACCGCACCCGAAGCCAGTATCGCCCGGTGGCCGCGCGCGGAGCGATCCGGCGCCGACGAGGAAGGAGCACTCACGCCGGCTGCCGGAGATGCCATGGAGCTGGCGATCGGAGGGAAGGAAGACGAAGCCAGGGCCTGCACCGCAATTCCCACGGTGGTGTCGTCGGCCTGCACCGGTTGCCGGCCGGTCTCGCTGTCCCGCTTCAGGCGCTGCAGGTCCGAGCGCATTTCCGAGGCATGCTGGTAGCGGAGAGTGCGGTCTTTTTCCAGTGCCTTGCCGACGATGTCCTCCAACCGTGATGGCAGGTTGGGATTCAGCCTCACCGCCGGCACCGGATCGCGCTCCAGAATGGCGTGGAAGATCACCGCAGAAGTCTCGCCACGGAAGGGCAGCGTCCCCGTGGCCATTTCGTAGAGCACGGCGCCAAAGGAGAACAGATCGGTACGCAGGTCTATTTCTTTTCCCCGCGCCTGCTCGGGCGACATGTAGGCAACCGTGCCCAGTGTCGATCCCGGACTCGTCAGGTGCGCCTCGCCAGCGGTCATGGATTCGGTTTTCTGGGCGGCTGCCTGGCTGGCGGTCAAGGGAACGTCGGTGATCTTGGCCAGGCCAAAGTCCAGAATCTTGGCGTGACCCCGCTTGGTCACGAAGATGTTTGCCGGCTTGATATCCCGGTGGATGATGCCCTCAGCATGGGCGGCGTCGAGCGCGTCCGCCACCTCGATCGCCACGGTCAACAGGATGTCGAGTTCCAGCGGACGGCCAGCGATCCGGTCCCGCAGGGTCATGCCGTCCAGATACTCCATGGCCAGGAAGCGCTGGCCGGCGTGCTCGCCGATTTCGTAAATCGTGCAAATGTTGGGATGGTTTAGAGAGGAAGCGGCTCGCGCCTCACGCCGGAACCGTTCCAGTGATTGCGGGTCCTGGGCCACGTCGCTGGGCAGAAATTTGAGGGCGACGAAGCGGCCCAGCGTGATGTCCTCGGCTTTATAGACCACACCCATGCCGCCTCCGCCCAGCTTCTCAACTACGCGGTAATGGGAAATGATCTCGCCCAGCATGACTACGCCCGTTGGCGGGCCAGCTCGTACAGATATTCCACGTGCGAAAGGGTGGCTCCGTCGATGCCCTGTACGTGGGGATTACTGGACTCGATCACGTAGTACTCGTCGGGCGCATGGGCGCCGCTGCCGTGCCCCATGCCGAAGTGTCCCGCGGGCAGGTGGAGCGGTTCGCCGGTGAAGACATATCCCGGCCACGATCCTGCGCTGCGGGGCAGAATGATGGGATCAATTCCCTGGCTGTGGTAGTACGCCACCTGGGCGCGGATGAGTGGCGCGTCCGCTGAAGTGCTGTTGGGGTCGTACCCGCCGCTCATGTTCACCTCGATATCGCCGAAGCCGCGCTTGGCGAGATGAGCTTTGAGCGCGGCCAGCGCTTCGTCGGCTTTCATAT
>CAYOZX010000245.1:0-5700 GCA_964408515.1 uncultured Acidobacteriaceae bacterium
TCGGCTACATGGCGCACGAGGGCGGTTACTACCGCTTCTTCGGATATCTGAATCTTTTCATGTTCTCCATGCTCACGCTCATTCTGGGGAACAACTATGCGCTGATGTTCGTGGGATGGGAAGGCGTGGGTCTTTGCTCCTACCTGCTGATTGGATTCTATTTCCACCGCAAGTCCGCCAGCGACGCCGCCAACAAGGCCTTCATCGTCAACCGTATCGGCGATGGCGGTTTTCTGTTGGGCATGTTCACCATCGCCTGGTACTTCGGCTCGCTCCGCTTCACCGAAGTCACGCAGTGGGCGCGCAGCGGGCATTTCCTCATTGGCGACCCGGTGATTACGGCCGCCGCTCTGCTTTTGTTTGTGGGCGCGTGCGGCAAGTCGGCGCAGCTTCCACTCTACGTCTGGCTGCCGGATGCCATGGAAGGTCCGACGCCGGTCTCCGCGCTCATCCATGCCGCGACCATGGTGACCGCAGGCGTTTATATGGTCGCGCGCTCCAACGCCCTGTTTGTCCTGGCGCCCACGGCCATGAAGACGGTCGCCATTGTCGGTGCGCTGACCGCTATTTTTGCCGCTTCCATTGGATTGGTTCAGAACGATATCAAGCGCGTGCTCGCTTACTCCACGGTTTCTCAATTGGGATACATGTTCCTCGCCCTGGGCGTGGGGGCCTTCGCCGCCGGCGTCTTCCACGTGTTCACCCATGCCTTCTTCAAGGCGCTGCTGTTCCTGGGCGCGGGCTCAGTGATCCATGCCATGAGCGGGGAGCAGGACATGCGCAACATGGGCGATCTCAGCCGGCGCATCCCCCTCACCCACTGGACGATGCTGATCGCTACCTTGGCCATCGCCGGCATTCCTCCCCTGGCCGGATTCTTCTCCAAGGACGAAATCCTGTGGCAGACGTGGTCGTCCGAAGGCGGGGCGTATCGCCTGCTGTGGTTGATCGGCTACGTCACCGCTCTGATGACCGCGTTCTACATGTTCCGCCTGATGGTGCTCACGTTCTACAGCCGTCCGCGCATGAACCACGAGGTGGAGCACCATGTCCATGAATCGCCCAAGTCGATGACCGTGCCGCTGGCCATACTCGCCGTCTGCGCCATCGTTGCCGGATGGCTGGGTTGGCCGCACAGCTTGGGCGGCTCCGATCGCTTCGCAAAGTTTCTCGAGCCGGTGTTCGCGCACGAAGCGGCGGTCGTTCGGGCGGAAGGCGAAGCCGGACAACTGGCAGCCGGCGAGAGGGAAGAGGAGCGCACCAGCCCGTGGGAATACTTCCTGATGGTCCTCTCGGTTGGCGCGGCGGTCTCGGGTTTCGGCATGGCGTGGCGGGCCTACAACGAGGCGGCCAAAGGGTATGAGGAACCCATCGCGGCCAGGGCGCCCGCGCTGTACTCGACTTTGCTCAACAAATACTACGTCGACGAAGCCTACGACTCCGTCTTCACCGGCCGGCGCAAGCTTGGCAACGCGCGCCTGGGAGTGATGGGGCTGGGCGAAGCCTCGTCGTGGTTTGACTCCCGGGTCGTCGACGGGACGGTCAACGGCGCAGGCTGGGCCACGCGGGTCTTTGCGACTCTCTCCATTTGGTGGGACAAGTGGATCATCGATGGGCTGCTGGTGAACGGGCCGGCATTCCTGTCCCGGATGTTTTCGTATCCTGCCCGTTTGCTGCAGTGGGGTCTGGTGCAATGGTATGCCCTGGTGATGGTCGTGGGGCTGGTGTACCTGGTCTGTTCGCCCCTGGGCTACGCTCGCTGGTTCTGGGTTGTCGTCGCCAGCCTCGCGGCCCTGGTGCTGCTGTACGTATTAGCGCGGTATCTTCGGGAACGTTACGCGACATAGATTCGGGCCCTCTGGCAAGCCGCCGGCCTAGGCGGGCGAGGTGCCCGCGCCAAACGGATTCTTATGCAGAGTCACATTCTCTCGATCATCTTGTTCACACCGCTGGCGGGGGCGATTGTTCTCCTCTTCGTTCCCAAAGACAACAAGGATGCGATTCGTTGGATTGCGAACATCTTTGCGCTGGCCGGCCTGCTGGTTTCAATTCCGCTGGTGCCATGGTTCTGGGCGCAGCGCTTCGAACCCGGCTTCAAGTTCATGGAGGGTTCGTCCAACAACTGGATTCCTTCCATCGGCGCGGGCTACGTCCTGGGCATCGACGGGATCTCCTTCCTGCTCATCATGCTCACCACGCTCCTGGGCTGGATTTCTATCCTCTCGTCCTGGACGGCGATCGAGAACCGCGTGAAGGAGTACTACGTCTGGTTCCTGGTGCTGCAGACCGGCATGCTGGGCGTGTTCATGGCCCTGGATTTCTTCCTGTTCTTCGTCTTCTGGGAAGCCATGCTGGTGCCCATGTATCTGCTCATCGGCATCTGGGGAGGCCCGCGCAAGCTCTACGCCGCCATCAAGTTCTTTCTCTACACCCTGCTGGGTTCGGTGCTGATGCTGCTGGCCGTGCTGTTCCTGTATTTCTACAACTTCCATCAGACCGGCGTATACACGTTCAGCGTTCAGGCCCTGTACAAGACAGCGCCCGGAATCTTCCATGATCCCGCCTACGGCGTCACCTATGCTGTGCTGCTGTTCCTGGCCTTCTTCCTCGCCTTTGCCATCAAAGTGCCAATGTTCCCCTTCCACACCTGGCTGCCCGACGCGCACGTGGAAGCGCCTACGGCGGGATCGGTCATCCTGGCGGGCGTCCTGCTGAAAATGGGCACCTATGGATTCGTCCGCTTCGCCCTCCCCTTCTTTCCTGATGTAGCTATGCACCCCAAGGTGCGCGGCTGGATGATTGTCCTCTCCATCATCGGAATCATCTATGGCGCCCTGGTCTCGCTCATGCAAAAAGACATGAAGAAGCTGGTGGCCTATTCCTCGGTCAGCCACTTGGGCTTCTGCACCCTGGGCATCTTCGCCTTGAATCCTGCCGGTCTGAGTGGATCGGTGCTGCAGCAGATCAATCACGGCATCTCGACCGGCGCGCTGTTCTTGATCGTGGGAATCCTCTATGAGCGGCGGCACACGCGCGAGATCGCCGAGTACGGCGGCATCTCCAATGTCATGCCGGTATATGCCACCATCACCATGATCATGTTCCTGTCTTCCATGGGTCTCCCGCTGTTGAACGGATTTGTCGGCGAATTCACCATCCTGCAGGGCACTTTCGTGGAAAACTGGAAGTGGGCGGCCTGGGCGGCTCCTGGCGTGATTCTGGCCGCGGCCTACCTGCTCTGGCTCTATCAGCGGGTCTTCTTTGGAACCGTCACCAATCCCAAGAACAAAAAACTGCACGACCTGACTCCACGCGAGCTGCTGACCTTCGCTCCGCTGGTGATCGCCGCCTTCTGGATCGGACTCTATCCCAAACCGTTCTTTCAGATTCTGGAGCAGCCGGTGAATCAGATCGTGTCCACCGTGCGCGGCCCGGGCTACCCCGGAACGCAGGCGGTCAACGCCAAAACCCAGCCGGAGACTCCCGCCCCGGCCGTTCAACTCGCAGTCCGGCAGACAAGAAAGGACAAATAAGTGCTCGGCAGCATCGCGCAAAATTTCGGACGCGTCGACTACCTGATGTCGCTGCCGATCGTTTTGCTGACTCTGTTTGCCTTGGGCATTCTCTTGCTGGACCTGATGCTGCCTGCCCAATTCAAGTGGACCAATGCCCTCACGGCGCTGGTGGGAATTCTCTTTTCCGCCAGCGGCGTGATCAAAATCCAGCGTGCGTTCCACGTGGCGCGCCTTTCGGGAGAATCAGCCTTCCTGAACGCCATGGTCGTCGATCATTTCACCATCTACTTCTGGTATCTGTTTCTGGCCAGCGCCGCCATCGCGATTCTGATGTCGGTCCGCTATCTGGAAATCGAGCACGAACACCACGGCGAGTTTTACTCCCTGATCCTCTTCTCCGTCGTGGGCATGATGTGCATGGCCGCCGGGTTCGACGTAGTCCTGATCTTCATCGGGCTGGAACTGATGGCCATCTCCACCTATGTGCTGGTCGGATTCCTGCGCCGCGACCGCCGCTCCAACGAGGCCGCGCTGAAATACCTGCTGCTGGGCGCCTTCTCTTCCGGCATCTTTGCCTATGGCCTGTCGCTGTTCTACGGACTGACAGGAAGCACGGGCCTGCTGGGGATTCGCAGCGGGCTGGTGCGCATGGCCGCCTCCGGTCCGCACCCCAACCCGGTGGCCGTGATTGCCCTGCTCACCGTCGCCACGGGATTGTTCTTCAAGATTGCGGCCGTGCCCTTTCACCAGTGGGCTCCCGACGCCTACGAAGGCGCGCCCACCAGCGTCACCGGATTCATGTCCGTCGCGGTCAAAGCTGCGGCCTGGGCGATGTTGCTCCGCATCTTCATCTGGGGCTTGTATCCGCTGCGCGCCGTCTACGTCCCTTTACTGATCTTCGTCTCGGTGATCACCATGACCGGCGCCAACCTGGCCGCGCTCACCCAGAACAACCTCAAGCGCCTGCTGGCCTACTCCTCCATTGCTCATGTCGGCTACATGCTTCTGGGCCTGGTCGCGTTGGCGTCGGTAAGCTATCCCGGCGCAGCCTTCTTTGACGGCCTGAAGGGAATCCTGCTCTACCTCCTGGTCTACACCTTCATGAACCTGGGCGCGTTCGCCGTGATCGCGTCCCTGCGGCAGCGGGATGTGATCGGCGACGAAATGGACGATATTGTCGGCCTCTATTCTCGCGCCCCCGTCGAAGCCGTGCTCATGCTGATCTTTCTCCTCTCCCTGGCGGGAATACCTCCTCTCGCGGGTTTCTATGGCAAGTATTTCATCTTCCTCAGCCTGATCGAGAGCGGCCACTACTGGCTGGCGTCGCTGGCTGTGCTATACGCCGTCTTCGGGCTCTACTACTACATGCGCATCGCCAATCAGATGCTCATGCGAGAAGCTCTCGACAAGACTCCTCTTCCCGTCAGCGCCGGCATGCGGGTGGCCTTGGCCGTGACTGCCTTTGCCACCGTCTACATCGGGATCTTTCCCGAGCAGTTCATCCGCCTGGTCAACTGGTCTCTCGGCATTAGTGAGGGTTCGTCCCTCGCAAGTCTGATACGCTAGCCGGTGCGGTGCGGGTCATGCCGCGAGGATTTATGTCTCCCGGCGAACACAAAGGCGAAAACGGCTCCGACAGAAAAACCTGGATTCAGTTGGCAAAGTACAGCCAGCTGGCCTTCGTCTTTCCGGCATCGACCGTCGCAGGCTGGCTCCTGGGTGCAGGCCTCGATCGCTGGCTGCACACCACCTGGCTCTATCTCGCGGGCCTGATTCTGGGAATCATAGCGGGCTTTGTCGAATTGATCCGAACGGCGCTATCGTCGGAGTCTAAATGACAGCGGCCGAGCCAGTAACTTCGGATCCCCGGGCCGAAGCCTTCTACGGCGGCGCCCTGGAGCGCATCTCGCGCTGCATGTTACTTCTGGGGCTGATCCTCAGCCCACTCGCTGGCTGGCGTTATGGATGGCCGGTCGCCCTCGGCTTTGTCTGCGGATGCTCCGTCGCCTGCTTGAACTTCCATTGGCTGAAGAAAGTGGTCACGGCGCTCGCGGACCGGGTGACTGAATCCAATCGTCCGCCTTCCAGCAAGGGCGTCGTATTGCGCTTCCTGCTTCGCTACCTTTTGATGGGCCTCGGCGCCTATGTTATATTCAAACTTAGTCCTGGGAGTCTCTACGGGCTT
>CAYOZX010000246.1:0-5684 GCA_964408515.1 uncultured Acidobacteriaceae bacterium
CGGCACGACGCTTGAGCCCAATATCTTCAAACAATATTTCTTCGAGCGCGCCTGGCAGGCGGTCGGACAGGACCAGGCAGGCGGTCATTTCATCGCCATCACTGATCCCGGATCGAAAATGCAGCAGGTGGCCGAGAGCGGTCGCTTTCGTCACATTTTCTATGGACTGGCGAGCATCGGCGGCCGCTACTCCGCGCTGTCGAACTTCGGCATGGTTCCGGCGGCGCTGATGGGCCTGGACACCGATCGCTTTCTCCGCCGCACCCAGGAGATGGTCGAAGCCTGCTGCAACGCCCCGCAGGACAATCCCGGCGTCCAGTTGGGCATCATTCTGGGCACGGCCGCCCGCCAGGGACGCGACAAGGTCACCATCGTCACCTCTCCGGGAATCTCCGACCTCGGCGCCTGGCTCGAGCAGTTGCTCGCCGAGTCCACCGGAAAGCAGGGCAAGGGCATCATTCCCGTGGATCGCGAATCACTGCGTGTGCCGGAGGTCTACGGCGATGACCGTGTCTTCGCCTACGTCCGCCTGGAATCAGCGCCGGACGCTGACCAGGACGCCGGCATGGCTGCTCTGGAAAAGGCGGGACATCCCGTGGTCCGCATTCCCCTCGGCGACATCTACGACATCGGCCAGGAGTTCTTCCGCTGGGAGATCGCGACCGCGGTCGCCGGATCCGTGATCGGAATCAACGCTTTCAACCAGCCCGACGTCGAGGCCAGCAAGGTTGCGACCCGCGGCCTGACCTCGGAATATGAAAAGACCGGATCCCTTCCCGCCGAACAGCCGGTTCTGGAGGAAGCCGGCGTCAAGCTGTTCACCGATTCGAAAAACGCCGACGCCCTGGCCAGGAGCGCGGGCGGCGACAAGTCGCTCGCGGGATACCTCCGCGCCCACCTCCAGCGCATCGCCGCGGGAGACTATTTCGCCCTGCTCGCGTACATCCAGATGAATGCCGAGCACGAAGCCATCCTGCAGGAGCTGCGCCACGCTCTGCGTGACCGCAAGCGCGTCGCCACCTGCCTCGAGTTCGGCCCACGTTTTCTGCATTCCACCGGGCAGGCTTACAAGGGCGGACCGAACAGCGGCGTGATCCTTCAGATCACCTGCGAGGATGCCTCCGACCTGCCGGTGCCCGGGCAGAAATACACTTTTGGCGTGGTCAAGGCCGCCCAGGCGCGCGGCGATTTTCAGGTGTTGGCCGAGCGCGGCCGGCGCGCGCTGCGCGTCCATCTCGGAAAAGATTTGGCTGCCGGACTTGCCCGCTTGTCGGCTGCATTCCGGCTGGCTCTCAAGTGATGTTTCCCCGGGTTCTCGTCTCAGAATCTGCACCCGCACTGCATCGCGGTTGACGGCAGAAACAACTGAACATGGGATAAGGAGAGAATTCTATGCGGCTGGGAATGGTCGGTCTCGGAAGAATGGGCGCCAACATGACGCGCCGCCTGATGCGCGGTGGGCACGAGCTCGTGGTCACCGACCTTAGCCCCGACAACGTAAAGAAGCTGGCCGCCGAAGGCGCGGTCGCCTCTTCCTCCCTCGACGACTTTGTCGCCCGGCTGGGCAAGCCGAAGATTGCCTGGCTGATGGTTCCCGCCGGCGGCCCGACCGAGCAGACGGTGCAGACCCTGGCCCAGCGCATGCAGGCGGGCGACATCCTTATCGACGGCGGTAATTCCTATTTCAAAGACGACGTGCGCCGCTCCGCGGAACTCAGGAAAAA
Source organism: uncultured Acidobacteriaceae bacterium (assembly GCA_964408515.1). GTDB lineage: Bacteria > Acidobacteriota > Terriglobia > Terriglobales > Acidobacteriaceae > CAYOZX01. The sequence goes on from CAYOZX010000246.1 coordinate 1,725, forward strand.
AGGAATTCACTACGTCGACGTCGGCACCAGCGGCGGCGTCTGGGGACTGGAGCGCGGCTACTGCATGATGATTGGCGGTCCCAAAGACGCCGTGCAGCAACTCGATCCCATCTTCAGGACCCTGGCTCCGGGGCGGGGTGACATTCCCCGCACTCCCGGCCGCGAACGCCTCCCCGGTACCGCCGAGGACGGCTACATTTATTGCGGCCCTTCCGGCGCCGGTCACTTCGTCAAAATGGTGCACAACGGAATCGAATATGGCATCATGCAGGCCTACGCCGAAGGCTTTGACATCTTTCGCAATGCCTCCAGCCCGGAATTGCCGGAAGAGCTTCGCTATGACCTGAACCTCGCTGATATTGCCGAGGTCTGGCGGCGCGGCAGCGTGGTCAGCTCGTGGCTGCTCGATCTGACCGCCATGGCCCTGGCCGAGAATCCTACGCTGTCTGAGTACACCGGCTTCGTACAGGACTCGGGCGAAGGGCGCTGGACGATTCAGGCAGCCATCGACGAAGCGGTTCCCGTGGACGTGCTTTCGGCGGCGCTTTACGTCCGCTTCCGTTCCCGCCAGGAACACACCTTCGCGGAGAAGATGCTTTCCGCCATGCGCCAGAAATTCGGCGGCCATGTGGAGCCGGCCGCCCGGCAGAGCGCCCAGACGGGGTAACACTCATGGCCCAGACTGACCTTATGCCCACTTTTGGGCCGCCAGGACCCGGCCGGCCCGCCGATCCCTGCACCATGGTGATCTTTGGCGCCAGCGGCGATCTCACCCGCCGCAAGCTCGTCCCCGCGCTGTACAATCTCGCGACTAATGGCTTGCTTTCCCGCGAGTTCGCCGTCATCGGCGTCGCCCGCTCTCCCCTGTCCACAGAGGATTACCGCCAGAGGGTCTCCGCCGACATCAAGCAGTTCGCCACCAGCCAGGTCGACCCCGACATCTGGGAATGGTTCATTCGTCGCCTGCATTACCTGAGCGGCGATATGGGCGACAAGAATCTCTATTCCCAGTTGAAGGACTTGCTCGACCAAGTGGACAAGGACCACTCCACCCACGGAAACCATCTCTATTACATGGCCACCGCGGCGGATTTCTTCGGTCCGGTCGTGGAACAGCTGGCGGCTGCCGCCCTGATGCGCGAGGACGACCAGCACTGGCGCCGGGTGGTCATCGAAAAACCCTTTGGGCACGATCTCGAATCGGCTCGCCAGCTCAACCAGCGCCTGTTGCGTGTCGCCGAAGAAAAGCAGATTTACCGCATCGATCATTACCTGGGCAAGGAAACCGTCCAGAACATTCTCGCCCTGCGCTTTGCCAACGGCATCTTCGAGCCCATCTGGAACCGCCGCTACATCGATCACGTCCAGATTTCCGTGGCCGAAACCGTGGGCGTGGAGCAGCGCGGCGGCTACTACGATCAGGCCGGGGCCCTGCGGGACATGGTGCCCAACCATATCATGCAGCTCATCAGCCTCACCGCCATGGAGCCGCCGGTCTCCTTCCGCGCCGACGCCGTGCGCGACGAGCAGGGCAAAATTCTGAACGCCATCCAGCCCATGAGCTCCGAAGATGTGCTCAGCCGCACCGTTCGCGGCCAGTATGGCGAAGGCATCAGCGGCGGGGAGCGCGTTCCCGCCTACCGCCGCGAGCCCGGTGTCCCGCCCGATTCCCGGACGGAAACCTTCGTGGCCATGAAACTTTCCATCGACAACTGGCGCTGGGCGGACGTGCCCTTTTATCTGCGCACCGGCAAGCGCCTGCCCGGCCGCAGCACCCATGTGGTCATCCAGTTCCGCCGCGCTCCGTTTGTTTTGTTTCGCGACACGCCCGTCGAAAATCTCATGCCCAATCAGCTGGTCCTGCATATCCAGCCGGAAGAAGGCATTTCCCTGCGCTTTGCCGCCAAGGTTCCCGGCCCGGCCATGCGCCTGGGCGCGGTGGACATGAACTTCGAATACTCCGACTATTTCGGATCGCAGCCCAGCACCGGCTATGAGCGCCTGCTCCACGACGGCATGATCGGCGACGCCACTCTGTTCCAGCGGGCCGACATGGTGGAAGCCGGTTGGTGCGTCGTCAGCCCGGTCCTGGATGTCTGGAAGGCTTTGCCGCCGCGCAATTTTCCCAATTACGCCGCCGGTACCTGGGGCCCCAAAGACGCCGAAGACCTGCTCGAGCGCGACGGCCGTCACTGGAGGAACTTCGAGAAATGATTCTTGCCGGCGACATCGGAGGCACCCATACCCGGCTGGCATTCTTTGATGTAGTCAACGGCCGCTTCAGCCAGATTTCCGGCTCCGTCTTCCCCAGCCGCGAGTACACCGGCCTGGACGAGATTGTGACCAAATTCGTCAAGTCCGCTGGTCTCCGCCCCGACACCGCCTGCTTCGGCATCGCCGGACCGGTTCGCAACGGCCGCGTGGAGGCTTCCAACCTGCCTTGGATCATCGAGTCTTCCCGCCTCGCCGACGAACTCAAGATCAACCGGGCCCTCCTCATCAACGACCTCGAAGCCAACGCCTGGGGCATCCCCGCGCTCGATGCCAAAGACGTGCTTGAGCTCAATAAGGTGAAGGGAGAACCGGTCGGAAACCAGGCGGTGATCGCCGCCGGCACCGGCCTGGGCGAAGCCGGAATGTACTGGGACGGCGTGCTGTATCACGTTTTTGCCTCCGAGGGCGGTCACGCTGACTTCGCCCCGCGCACGCAGCTGGAGGTCGAGCTCTTCAACTACCTGCGCACTCGCTTCGGCCATGTCAGCTACGAGCGCATCGTCTCCGGCCCCGGCCTGGTGAATGTCTACAGTTTTCTGCGCGATACTCGCCGCGGCACGCCGCCGCAGTGGCTGGCGGACGAGATGGCACACTCCGACCCCGCCGCCGCCATTTCCCGCGCCGCCATGGACAACAAGTGTCCCCTGTGCGAGCAGGCGCTGGATTTATTCATATCGATCTACGGCGCCGAGGCCGGCAACCTGGCCCTCAAGATCATGGCCACCGGGGGCGTGTACCTGGGCGGGGGCATCGCGCCCAAGATTGTTGCCAAGCTCTCAGGCCCGCTGTTCATGCAGGCTTTCATCGGCAAGGGACGGATGCAGGCCTTGCTCGAATCCATTCCCGTGCGCGTCATCACCAACGACCGCATCGCCCTGCTCGGCGCCGCGCGCTGCGCGCAGCTCAGGGGCGCGGCTGCGTGAGCGCGGCCTTCGGAGCGCCGGCCTCGACGGAAATTCGCGTCCTGGGAACGCCCGCCCAATTGTTTGAGGCTGCCGCCGCCGAGTTCGCGGCGCAGGCTTCTCAGGCAGTTGCCGCCCGCGGCAGGTTCACCGTCGCTCTCTCCGGCGGCTCGACACCCCGGGCTCTCTATTCTTTGCTGGCCACCAGGACAGACATTCCCTGGGACAGGATTTGCTTCTTCTGGGGCGACGAGCGCCACGTGCCTCCCGATCATCCGGACAGCAACTACCGTATGGTTCAAGAAGCCTTGCTGTCCAAGGTTCCGGCGCCCGCGGAGAACATCTTTCGTGTTCACAGCGAGAACAAAGACGCCCACGTTGCCGCCCGGCAATATGAAGAAGTGCTGCAGAAGTTCTTTCAGTTGCCACCAGGCCAGTTCCCCCGCTTCGATCTCATCCTGCTCGGCATCGGCTCCGACGGCCACACGGCTTCCCTTTTCCCCGGCAGCGCAGGACTGCGGGAGAACCAGCGCCTGGTGATCGCCAACTGGGTGCAGAAATTAAACTCCTTCCGCATCACCTTCACCCTCCCCGTGCTCGATGCGGCGGCCTGCCTGATCTTTCTCGCCAGTGGCCCGGACAAGGCTCCCATCCTGCGCGAAATTCTTGAGAACCCCGCCGCCGGCCTGCCCTCCCAGCAGGTCCGCCCCTGGAATGGACGCTTGCTTTGGATGATCGACGCGCCGGCCGCCAGCCAACTCTCCCGCCCGCAGGGCGCTGCGCC
>CAYOZX010000247.1:0-5615 GCA_964408515.1 uncultured Acidobacteriaceae bacterium
TAGCCTACCTGGGCACAAACCAGACTATTGCTCCGCTCCTGCAGGTTTTTCATGACGATCCTTCGCCCATGGTGAGAGAGCGGGCCGCGTGCAGCCTGGCACAATCCGGCATGCTCACCACCGAGCAACGGCACAGCGTGATCCCGCACTTGCTGGACTATGCTGATGATCCTGCCCTTGATTCCCAGACTCGTGACTGGGCCTTCCAAGCCCTGCGTGACATCACTGGAAAGAGCTTGCCCAACGACGCCTCCGCCTGGAGAAACTGGTACAAGATCACCGGAGGCTGGAACGGAAAGAGTGGCTAGCGGGTGGCAGCTCTTTGAGCTGGCCTTCATTCCTGGACTCTCGAACAAGAAATCCCTGGCCTCTGTGGCCTTCTCGAGGTCACCACCCACCGCCACTCATCACTTACGACTAGGCGCCGGCCTTACTCGGCCATTTTGGCCACATGCAGGTCGAACCCTGTTTTGGGCAATAGCGACGTGAGTTCGAACGCCCGAAATCCATCTCCGGCAATTTCAGTGTGCCGGTAGAGCCCAGGCTCGCTCTCCACGGTCTCGTGCCGTCCGTCCAAGTGGTCCAGGAAGTCCTGGGCCTGCGCCACAGTGGCTTCGTGATTTTTCGCGCGGGTTACGACTGCTTCCGCGGCATAGGAGCGCACCAGTTTGGGCCAATACTTTTCCAGCAGGCCGGTGCTGGCGAACACGTCGGCCCATACGAGCTGCCCGTTGACGGCCACCGCTACGCCCACGGCATTCTGATCGCGTAGCTGTCGAATCAGGCTTTGATAGTTGTGCTGGATGGGTTCGGCGACCGAATCCAGTTTCTTCTGCACTTCTTTATTGTCCATGACCTTGGCATACGAGCTGGTGGTATTGATCTCGGGGGCGGCTGCTACCACGACCGTTTCCGACATGGCCGACCGGGTCTTTCCTACCTCCTCCCAGACCTTCTGCTGATCCTTATCGGCCATAGCTCGCGCGCGCACAGCCGGCTGGGCCATCGGAGCGTTCAACGATCCAAAAGTAGCCGAGCTGCCTGTCCACCGTCCGGGTTCCACGCAAAACACACCCAGGTCAATGGGATCGCTCTCCGCAGGAATGAGGCGGTCCTTGCCGATGACGCGATCCTGCTTGCCGCCGGTCACGATTTCTCCAGCCAACAGGATCAGGGGCCGGTTGGAATTGTTTACCAGGACCAGCTGATTGACTTGCGCTCCGCTCTGCGGAATGGGCGTTCTGCGGCGCCGCATCAAGGGCTGGACGCTGCCCGACTCAGCCACGATCACCTCGCCGGTACGCAACCCTTCGTCAAGGGTGAGGAATTCCCGGGTGTCATACGAGCGCACCGACACCACCGGAAAAACGGTCAGATTGCCCTGGCGGATGGGCGCCAGCACCCTGTAGCCGGAGTTCGGGCCGAGCTCCCCGGCTGGAGCCTGATCGGGGAGAAGAAAGGCCACTCCGGCCAGCACTCCCAACACTGGAAACAGAACTAACGGCTTGATATTCATGATGTTCCTCCGTAAAGCGCCGGCGCCACGCCGGCTCTCCGGCGGGTGTACAACCCCGCCGGGCCGGCGGCGCCTTCCCCCTGCGCTTACCGGGGAACGCCACATTTTCAGCTTCTTGCATCCGAAAAGTTGGTAGCATCCGGGTGAGCTCTGACCGCTATGAACAGCCACGGTGTCCAACCCATTGCTGATATCCCTTCAGCCGTGGAGTCGGTGATGACGGAGCTGTTCGAAAGAAGCGGCGATTTTGGCCTGAGGCGCGAGCAGATCGCGGCCATTCTCGTCGAAGTCGCCAAGAAATATTTGCCCGAAGGCGCCTCCACCCGCGAGATCGCAGAATTCTGCCGGGGTCTGCGCCTGGAGGAGCTCCACCTGGCCCGCGCCTGTGCCGCCGGAAGCGAGCAGGCATGGGAGATCTTCATGACACGCTATCGTGAGAAGCTCTACGACATTGCGGCCGGCATCGCCAGGGAAAGTTCCGCCGCGCGGGAACTGGCTGATTCACTTTACGCCGACCTCTACGGCACAACCACGCGTGACGGCCAAAGGGTTTCCAAACTCGCCTCCTACACCGGACGCGGCTCGCTGGAAGGCTGGCTGCGGACCGTGATGGCACAGGAGTTCGTGAATCGCTATCGCCGCCAGAAGCGCCTGGTGAGCCTGGATGAAGAGAGTCAGGACGGCGTTCAGTTTCCCGCCCCCGCGACCGAGGCGGCATTGGCCGTCGATCCCCGGGTGGAGGCCGCCGCCGATGCTGCACTGGCAGCATTGCCCGCAGAAGAACGCTACCTGCTCGCGTCGTACTTCCTGGACGGGCGCACGCTCGCTGATATTGCCCGCACTCTTGCGGTCCACGAGTCCACGATAAGTCGCAAGCTCGATAAACTGGTAAAGACCCTGCGCAAGCGAATCGTGAGCGACCTGGGAAGAAGAGGCATGAGCCGGCGCCAGGCCGAGGAGGCCCTGGAGGTGGATGTCCGTGATTTGCGCGTGAATATCGCCAGCAACCTGGCGCAAGAATCGCGGGCGCCAACGTTCCCTGAGAAGAAAGCCCAAGCTCCGGCGGGAGAAGGAAGTGGTTAACCAAAGTTGGAGGCGTGCCGCTCCTGAGGGCGTGAAACAGAGTTATACGGTTAATCAGGTAATTGGCTGAGGATGGAACAGCTTCCAAAAATCGTGCAACAGCGCCTGCGAACCAGCGGGAAGCCTGAGGCGCACCCAGATGCCAATGTGTTGGCTGCGTTCACGGAGCGCGCGCTCAGCGAGCGGGAGCGGGCCCAGGTTCTGACTCATCTGGCGGACTGCGCAGGCTGCCGGGAAACGGTGTCCTTGGCCGGTTCAGCGCTGGAGGCGGACGCGGAGGCTCCCGCGCGTGTTCCTGCTTCCCGCTGGCTCTCTTGGCCGGTGCTGCGCTGGGGCGCTTTGGCTGCGTGCGCAGTCGTGGTGGGGGCAGCGGTCACTCTGCACTACGAATGGCGGACGGAAAGGCGGTTTGACGTAGCGCGGCCGGTCTCGACCGCTCCCGATCACTCCGCTGGCGTCAGTGCAGGATCGGAAGAATCAGGTCCCGTGAATCAGAAGCTGGCGGCGAAGATGCCGCCGCCCTCCCCAGTGCAAACCTACAGCGACCTTCCTCGGGCAAGCAAGTTGGCGCGCTCCCAGGCGGACGATGCGGCCGTCGGTCCGGTAGCCGGGTGGAAGGAGAAACAGCTCGAAAAAGCTCAGATCGCGGTCAACAAGCCGCCCGCTGCGCTACCAGCCAGCAATGAAGTTGGCCGCGCGGATGCGCTGAAGGCGGAACCTGAGCGGTCCGCCGTCGCGGGCCAGTTGGCTGCCGCCCCTGCACCGGCGCCGAACTCCGAAACCAAGCCGGCATCGCCCGAGCTGCAGGCACGGGAACAGGACGAACTCACTTCCCGGCCGAGTGTCGCAAGCGAAACTGTAACCGTCCAGGCCGAGGCGATCCAGGCGCAAACGGCTACTGCCGCCGTCCGCGCGAAGTCGAAGGATGAGGCGAGGCGGGACAGCGGCAAGAAAGTGCAGGCCGCAGCGGGCGCCGCAAGCGGGGGAGTCGCTCTCGGAGATCGCAAGCTGGACTCGAACACGGCGGAATTGCGCTCGCGCCAGGTTCTCCAGGAGAAAAATGCTGCGGCAAAGCCTTCAACCCTCTGGAGTGTGTCCCCAGGCGGCGCTCTTCAGCGTTCGCTGGATGCGGGCCGGAACTGGCTGACGATTCCAGTGGCGAGCAACGTTTTCTTCCGTGCGCTGGCGGTGAACGACGCCGATGTCTGGGCCGGCGGAAATGCCGGGAGCTTGTATCACTCCGTTGATGGCGGGGAACACTGGACGCAGGTCAAGCCCGCGGCGCGAGGAAAAGCATTGACCGACGACATCGTCCAGGTTGAATTCAGCGACCCATTGCATGGCAGACTGCGCACTGCCAGCCGCGAAACCTGGAGCACAGGCGATGGCGGCGCTACCTGGTCCATGGAATGACCCTGCTAGCACCGTCGGGAGCGAACTGGATTCAGGAAGCCGGCCGTCCGGACGAATGCAGAAGCGCCTTGAGGTTTTCCATCAGCTCGGAGGCAGCTTGTCCCGCTTCCAGCGTAGAGAACTCTTTTCCCAGTTCCACTACGGGAAGGGAAGAGCAGGCGGTACGAAAGGCTTGCATGGTTCCGGGCGAGGCCTGCAGGCTTGGCCCCAGAACCAGCAGTTGAGGCCGCGTGGCGCGAACCAGGATCAAGGCATCACGCAGGTTGTTGTTGGTGAGGACGTTATACCCCGCATTTCGCAGGAACTCACGCAGATAGGCCAGCACATCGGCGGACTGATCTACGCATAGCACGCTGGGGCCGGCCACCGGCGTCCTTCCGGCATGCCCGGTTCGGCCGTAAAACGCCGAGACGGCGGCTTCCTCAGAGTCATGTACGTCGAACAACGTGGTCAGGCTGGTCACCTTGAGCACTTTGTGGATATCAGGCGGCACGTTGCACAGCTTCAGGTCGCCGCTGATGCGGCGGGTGCTGGTCAGGAGGCGGACCAGCATGCCCAATCCGCTGCTGTCGATGAAGACCACGTCGCCCAGATGCAGAACGATGTCCCGGTAATCCCGCAGAAGGCCGGTGACATGTTCGCGCAACGATTCGGCCTCTCTGCCGGCGACGATGCGCCCCTCGCACTGAACGATCTCGACTTCTCCCACGGCGCGGGTCTTGAGTGACAATGGCACGGCGCCTCCTCCCCTCACCTGAGGCCAAAGCTACAAACCGCGCCATTATAGCCAAGGCGGGAGGGAGCCCATTCGCCGGAAGGCTTTTACGACACGCGGGGTCGAAATCCGTCGCGATCTGAGGTCCTCGGCATCGACAGGTTTGGGTTACCTGATTACTTTGGCGACCGTTGCGGCCGTGACCGCAAAGGCGGCCGCGTGTTACCGAAGTGACGTTTACAGCAAAAGCGGCCGGCCCTAGGATGCATCTCGTGGTTTGGCAGTTCTGGGGGAGGGCTGCCGGAGCGTCCTGAACTGAAAAGTTTAGGGCGCTTTTTTATTGGGTCACGTTGGAGCCGCTCGAAGGGAATCCCTTGGGCTGAAATCGGGAACGGCCATCCCTCGGCTGTGGCCCGAGCGCCTTGACTGGGTTGCGACTTCTGCCTTCTGTAAAGCATCTAATGGGTGCTACGATACATGACGGCCCATGACGGCTGCTAGGCCGCTAGAGAACCCATGTGCGGGGTCGGCGGCACTACGGAGGAGAAATGGCGGGCAACGGAATTCTGGAAGTAACCGACGCGAACTTTGATCAGGACGTTCTCAAGTCGGATCGACCCGTGCTGGTGGATTTTTGGGCGGTCTGGTGCGGGCCCTGCCGTGCTTTAGCTCCTATCGTCGACGAGCTGGCCAAGGACTACAACGGCAAGATCAAAGTGGGCAAAATGGACGTGGACAGCAACAGCGCCACTCCGATGCGTTATGGCGTGCGCGGCATTCCGACACTGCTGGTGTTCAAGGGCGGCCAGGTTAAGGAACAAATCGTGGGCTACGTGCCCAAGGAAACCATTCAGAAGGCGATTGACAAGCACGTGGGCTAAGCGGTCG
>CAYOZX010000248.1:0-5559 GCA_964408515.1 uncultured Acidobacteriaceae bacterium
TAGACCCGCCGCCGCGCCCAGCAGCCACGTTGTGGAGCATCGCCGCAGGCCCGCTCGTCAACCTGGTGCTGCTGGGAAGCTCATACGGCCTAGCGATTTGGGCTTGGCACCACGGATGGAAGCTGGCTGCTCCTCATGCTTACAAGCTCGTATGGGCTTTCGTAGCCATCAACTCCGGCCTGCTGGTTTTCAATCTGCTGCCGATCTATCCCTTAGACGGCGGACAAATACTTCGTTCCCTGCTGTGGTTCGTGCTCGGAAAAGCCCGTAGCCTGAAAGTGGTCGCGGTGCTCGGCCTGTGTGGCGCTGTCGGACTGATTGCCGCCGCGTTTTTCCTCCACTCTTTCTGGATTGGACTCATTGCTCTTTACATGGTGATGAACTGCTGGACCGGCTTACAGCACGCGCAAATTCTGTCTCGATTGGAATCGCCGCCGCCTGTCCCACGCGGCAGGCTAGGGGAAGAATACACCGAGATTACTGACCCGAACGTCGAGTCACGGGTTCGCACTCGCCACGCATCGAAAATAGCGTCTCTACAAAACCTGGGCTTTCAGCATTTCGCGTTCTGTCTAGAGTCGCTCCCGCCATATTCTGCAATCTCGAAGTTCCCGATCGTTCTCCTGATGTTGGGTAAAGAGGTTCTGATTTTTCCGAAACCAGCGCGTCTCGGAGTCGCCTATATTCTTCTGAGCCATTCCAGCCCAAGCTCAATCGCAATGATCACGGCATTGGGAATCAAGTTCTACTCGGTCCTCTTGGATGGAACTTACCGTAGCCCCCTTGTACCCAGTCGTAACTCTCGAATCATCAAGAACCCTGATTGCCAAACAACGGATGACGCGTGGCTCGCGCACAAGCAAAAAGCGTGCGAATTGGAAGCTCACGGCTTAACGTTGCGTAGGCTCTCTTCATTCGCCGACTATGTCGAGATTGAGAAAATGACATTAGGAATGGTGATAGAAAAGTAGGTTGCAGATTCGTGTGAACCTGCGAGCTGACGGGCCGGTCAAGTGCAGATATCGTGGACCCCCTTCCCGGCCAGGAGGCAATTCCATGTTCAACACTCTTTACCGCTGTTCGAGCACTAGGCCGCTTCTGCCGCCAAAACGCCTCCGGGCCTCTATATATAATGAAGGGTTGCGTCGCGACGGGATGCCTCGCCGGCGCGGAAGGAAACTATGCCGACCGATATCGTCATGCCCCAGATGGGGGAATCGATTGTTGAGGGCACCATCACCAAGTGGCTCAAGAAGCCCGGTGACAAAGTACAGCGTGACGAGCCTCTGTTTGAAATCTCTACCGATAAGGTCGACGCCGAGATTCCTGCGCCCGCCTCCGGCATTCTGCAGGACATCAAGGTGGCAGAAGGAGCGACGGTCCAGGTGAACACCGTGGTGGGCACGATTTCCACCGACGGCGAAAGCCCTGCGCCCAAATCCACCGCTCCCGCCGACGCGCCTGCCCGCAAAGAGGCCCTGCCCGCCAAGCCTGCCCCGGCCGCTCCGGCGGCGCCCGCCGTGTCGGCTCCTTCAACCCCGGCCACGTACCGGGAAGAGGAAGACCACGCCCGTTCCTCTCCCCTGGTTCGCAAGATTGCGCGCGAGCACAACCTGAATCTTTCGCAGGTTCCCGGTACCGGACTCGGAGGCCGCATCACCAAGCAGGACATCATGGCCTTTCTTGAGCATGCCGAAGCCGCCCCCTCCCCGGCGCCCCCAAGGTCCGCCCTCGCTGCGGCTCCGCCCGCTCCCGCCGCCATTCCCGGCGATCTGGTGCCCATGACCCAGATGCGCAAGATCATTGCCCAGCGCATGGTGGAATCGCGCCGCGCCAGCGCCCACGTCCACTGCATGTTTGAGGTGGACTTGACCCGCATCGTCAACCTGCGCAACCGGAACAAGGCCGCCTTCGAAAAGCGGAACGGTGTGCGCTTGACCTTCATGCCCTTTTTTGTTCGCGCCGCGATCATCACCCTGCAGCAGTTTCCCATCGTCAATGCTTCCATCGAAGGCGAGAGCATCCGCTACCATCGCCACATCAACGTAGGCATTGCCGTTGCCCTTGACTGGGGCCTGATCGTGCCCGTGCTCAAGAACGCAGGCGAACTCAACTTCCTGGGTCTGCAGCGGGGCATCACCGACCTAGGCGAGCGCGCCCGCAACAAGAAACTCAAGCCGGAGGAGGTCGAAGGCTCCACTTTCACCATCACCAACCCCGGACAGTTTGGCGCCGTGTTCGGCCTGCCCATCATCAATCAGCCTAATTCCGCCATCCTGGGTGTGGGCGGAATCATGAAGGCCCCCGTCGTCGTCACCGACGAAGATGGCAATGATTCCATTGCCATTCGCTCCTTGGTGCACCTGACTCTGGGTTATGACCATCGCCTGATTGACGGCGCTGTCGCCGACCAGTTCATGGCCCAGATGAAAAAGACGCTCGAAAATTGGAGCGAAGAGGTGGGCTAGACCTACGGTTGGCTGGGCTTGGCCCAGGTGGACGAATTGAGGCACAGGACCACGCCGTCAATCACCGTGCTCAGTCCCTGCCTGAACTTCTCTTCGTTGACAATCTGGCGGGAGGTCACCGCTTCGCTCAACTGCAGCGCCGCAGTCACGAACGACATCGCCGCATTCTTCTTATCGACTCCCGGGCGGCCACCGAATAGGCCTTCGATTCCGGTGACCACGGAAGGCACAAACGCCAGCCCTTGCAGAATCTTAGACAGGAACTCCATACTGCCTCTCTTTCATGGTGAATTCAACTGAGAACGGGGAACTCCAAACGGAGAATGGTTCTCCACTCTTGGTTTTTGACTCTGGTTTTTGACTCTGGTTTTTGACTCTTGGTCTGAATCGTCGCCTGTGAACTCTCAGAGCCTGGCTCTGCTCTCTCTTACCCAACCCTCTACTTCCATCCCCAACGATCATGCATGGCGATAAGGGCGCTGATGGCCACTGTGATCACCGCGTTCACGATCCGGTCATACACGCTGCGGCGGATATCGTTTCGCTCCAAATGGGTGATTCTGTCTTCAGCCAGCTTCATCCGCCCCGGCTGACCGCTCCCCACGAGCATGTCCATCTTGGCTTCCAGCCTTCCCAGCCGCTCCAGCACCTCGCCCTGAAAGTCGCTGTCGGCCACCCGCACCACCAGCGGCTGCCTGCCGGTGTGCGCGGGACGGCCATAGACTGCCGAAATCTCGTCGTCGCTCTCTTTCATAACGGATACTTCAGGTGCAAGGCGGTCGTGAATCGTGAATAGCGCGGCGGAGTGGCGGCGTCGTACTGCCGCAGAAAGTAATTCTGCACCGCGCTCAGCCGTGGCAGAGTAAACGTTCGGGTCGAGAAACGGCCCACCAGGTTACGGTCGTTCTCTGGCCCCCAGCCGACATCCGTCCAGCGCACTTCAATTCCGCCGCCCGCGGCGGGGGTCACGCCCGCATCCACATCCACGCTGGTCGAACTGGCCTGCGTGATCTCGGCATCGTTCAGGTCGGCCAGAAAACCCTCACCCACCTGGTCGCGGGTGATGCTGGCCAGATTCAGGGGCAGCGTCACATTCCCGGACTCGAACTCAAACCCCAGCGGGGCAGCCGCGTCATCCGCAAATCGGATCTGGTATCGGCTGTGTTCTTCTTGCAGGTCCCGAATTTCCATTTCGACTTCCCGCACGATCGCCTGAAACACCGCCTGGCGTGAGGGTGCATTCACACTGACCGCGTCCCCTGGAAAAATGTCCCCCGCATTTCCCGGGAGAAAGTCGCTCCAGGTTTCGTATGCGCCTGACCACGCGGCTGGCGCCGCTTCGTCGAGCAGGGCCAGTGCGGCGTTCTCGCAGTCCTGCGAAGTCCGGGGCGGTGGCGACTTCACCTGCCGCACCAGCCCGCGGACCCCATCGTCGCTGCCATTCTGCAGCGCGGCCATGCCCGCCGGATTCGTAACCCGGGCAAGCGACCTTCCCCGTCCGCGGTACCTCACTTCGTTGATGGTCGTGGTCGCCGGCGTCTGCCCCCACATAGCCTGCGCCAACAGCAGCACTCCCCAAAACGTCTTCCACCGGCGAACCGCGTCGAACATATCCCCTCCTGGCGAGGTATCGATATCCTGAGACAGACTTCTCCCCTTGCCCCAACCGGGGATTTTTCAGCTTGGATGTTCCGTATTTGCTTCCGGGATGTGAAGAAGAACGGAAAACAGAGAACTTGGAACTGAAAACTGGTCTCTCAACCGAAACCAATCCCCGCGCTCTGCCCAGCCTGGAGTCGCCTGTCCGTACTTTTCAGGGCGGTCTGCGCTGCACTACTTTCCCGCCCGCACCTGCTGTTCCAGAAATCTCTCCACGCTATCCACGTATACATCGGCAAAATCCACAACCGGCCGCTTGGATTCGATCAGTTCCTGCGCCTCCTCCGGCGCCCAACCCAGCGAGCACATCACGGCCAGGGTCATCATCGGGGCGCGATGCACCCCGGCGGCGCAGTGAATGAGCAGTTTGCTCTCTTCTTCCTCCAGCGCGGCCAGCGCGAAGTCTACTCCGCGCTGAAAGATCTTTGGCGGCTTGGGCTGGAAGTCGTCGTCCACCGGGTTCCACAACACCTGAATGCCGTGTGGCTCGGCCAGTTCGGTGTCATCGAATTCGATTTGCATGTCGATGATGTGCGTGACGCCCGCTCGCGCCACCGCCGCCATATTGCTTGCGTTCCAGATGCCACCTCCGACCGCAATTCGGCCGGTCACCCATGTCATGTCCATCCGAGAGTCCCATGCGGCCGGGATGTTTCGGGCCGTTGGGTTTCATTCTAAGCTATCGTCCGCGGCGGAGCCCGACGTTTCCAATCCTGGGGAAACAGGTGGTTCCAGGTTGGGCAATTCCGGCAAGGAGAGTCGCCGCAGCAGGGTAGCAGCCATGGAGTCCTGGGCCGGCGTTTCCGCTGCCGCCGTCGCCGGGAACAGGCCGATCATCTCGAACAGGTACTTCATGCCCAGGTAGTGACCCTTGCCAACTTCTTCGATGGTGGTTTCCACCATTCCCACCGCCTCATGGCCCACCAGATTCGCAATCTGCTCCCGGATCGCTGCCAGGTCGGCCGGCTTCCCTGATCTCTGCTTCGCGGCCGCCGCCCGCCCGGAACTGCGGCCTGCCCGCCTCTGGCTCGCTCTCTTCATCCCCATTTGCCCCGGCCCTCGGACCAAAAAGAAAGGCGCGCCTCGCGGGCGCGCCAGAAATTCTTTTTTCTCACTCTCTAAATTCAGAATATCAAATCGAAGGGGGGAAGTGAGACAGGTTTGCGAACTTTTTATTGGCGATAATATACTTGATTAACCAACCTCCTGCAAGTACAATTCCCGCCTAGGGTTAGGAACGGGCCAAATTCATTCACAGTTTCCACGGCAGAAATTGTGGCAGTGGATTTGCACAGGCCGTGACTGGGTGGGAAGTTTCTAAAGTCCCATGTTCTTTCGGTAGTGGCTCAATTTGGCCGTTTTTGAAATCGTGTTGGGATAAGAGTACAGTTCCCGTGTTGGGAATTCGCCAAGCATTTAATTAAATACTGTT
>CAYOZX010000249.1:0-5526 GCA_964408515.1 uncultured Acidobacteriaceae bacterium
CCCGGAGGAGGGTCCGGTTGGTCGGAATCACCATCACTTCCAGGCGATAGATCTTGTCGAACTCGGCGGCTTCGGTTTCCGCCGTTCCGGTCATACCCGCGAGTTTCCGGTACATGCGGAAGTAGTTCTGGAAGGTAATGGTGGCCAGGGTCTGATTTTCCCGCTCAATCTTGACGTTTTCCTTGGCTTCGACGGCCTGGTGCAAGCCGTCGGACCAGCGGCGGCCGGGCATGAGACGCCCGGTGAATTCGTCGACGATGATCACCTCGCCGTCCTTGACCACGTACTCTACGTCGCGGCGATAGAGGGCGTGCGCCTTCACCGCGGTGTCGACGTGATGTTTGAGCTCCCAATTTTCGGGATCGGCGATGTTTCCGATGCCCAGGAGCTTTTCCACCTTTTCCCAGCCTTCGTCGGTGACGGTGATGTTGCGGTGTTTTTCATCGACTACAAAGTCGCCAGTGAGCTCTTTGGGTTCGCCGGGCGCGGTGTCGATTTCCTCGCCCTTTTCCAGCTTGGGAATGATCTTGTTCACGCGCGCGTACTTGTCGGTGGACTCCTCGCTGGCGCCGGAGATGATGAGCGGGGTGCGGGCTTCATCGATCAGGATGGAGTCCACTTCGTCGACGATGGCAAAATTGTGCCCGCGCTGCACGCAATCATGCAGGTCAAACTTCATGTTGTCGCGCAGGTAGTCGAATCCGAACTCGTTGTTGGTGCCGTAGGTGACGTCGGCGGCGTAGGCTTCACGGCGCTGTTCGTCGTCCAGATCGTGCACGATCACGCCCACGGTCAAGCCCAGGAAGCGATAGAGCTGGCCCATCCATTCCGAGTCGCGCTTGGCCAGGTAGTCGTTGACCGTAACCACATGCACCCCACGGCCGCTGAGCGCATTCAGATAGACGGGCAGGGTTGCCACCAGAGTCTTGCCCTCGCCGGTCTTCATTTCGGCGATCTTGCCCTGGTGCAGCACCATGCCGCCGATCAGCTGCACGTCGAAGTGGCGCATCTGGAGGACGCGCCGGCCGGCTTCGCGCACGACGGCAAACGCTTCTACCAGCAGCTCATCGAGAGCTTCGCCGACGGCTCTGGTACGCTCGTCTTCAAGCTGCTTCAGGCGGTCGGGATCGGCGTCGGGCTCGTCGGGAAGCGGAGCCAGCCGCTCCTGAACGCGCGCCCGGAACTCGGCGGTTTTGGCGCGCAGGCGCTCGTCCGAGAGCTCTTTCAGCTGCGCCTCCAGCGCGTTGATAGCCTCGACCTGAGGCATCAGACGCTTGAGTTCGCGCTCGTTCTTGGTCCCGAAAACCTTGCCCAACAGACTGTTGATCAAAGCACAGTACCTTCTTTGAGATACACAGCTTCCCCGGATAAAAGCCTAGCATATTAGATGCCGGCGGCGAGGGTAAGTCGCTGGGAGAGAACCGGTGGACGGACTGTGCGGCGTCAGAAGGGCACGATCTGACGGGCCCACCCTCGCGCATTGCAGCGCAGGGATCTGGCCCGCTACGCCCGCCGCCAGACAGCGGGCGGGAGGGCGGAGCTGCCTGGCATTGTGCCACTCTCGACATTCACCAGGGCGCGCCGTTCTCATGTAATATCTCGGCGAACCCATGCCCACTTTCTATTCCCGTTTCGTGGACTGCGCAGAACGCTGGCCCGACCATACGGCGCTTGAAATCCAGCGCCGCGACCGGGTGGAGAGCTATACCTACGCGCAGGTCCGTGACATGGCGGAGTCGGTGGGCTGGTGGCTGGGGCAGCATGGGTACGCGGGCGACGCGCGCATCGCGATTCTCGCCGACAACCACCCGCGATGGGTAGGGGCATTTCTGGGTATTGTAGCCAGCGGGTGCACGGCCGTGCCCCTGGATACAGCCCTGCATGCCGATCAGATCGCTAAGCTGCTGAAAGACAGCGGGACTTCTCTCCTGGTGTGCGACGGCAAGCATCTGCCCACCGCCCGGGAGGCTACTGCTTCGTCGGCGATCAAACTGCTCCTGACCAATCCCGCAGAGAGCAAAGGGAACCTGGCGCGGGAAAATCTGGCCGGTGACCTGGACGCGATTTTCGTCGCTGGCCCAGGCGAGTTCACGCCTGCGGAGTCCGCGGCGGATCGCGTCGCGTGTCTGCTCTACACTTACGGGACAACGTCCGATCCCAAGGGAGTCATGCTGACCCACGGCAACCTGCTGGGGGAGGTCGAGGCCGTGTTCCGTTGGGCGCAGGTTGGCCCCGAAGACGCGGTGCTGGGGGTGTTGCCGCTGTTTCACGTTCTGTCGCAGATGGCCAACTTGCTCTTGCCCCTGGTGAAGGGCGCGCGCGTGGTTTATCTCGAAACCTTGAACACCACGGAGTTGCTCCGCGCCTTGGAGGAACGCCAGATCAGCGTGTTTGCGGTGGTTCCACAGTTCTTCTATCTGATACACGAGCGCATCTTCAAGGAAGTGCGCAAGCGCGGAGCAGCGGCCGCCTGGGCGCTGAATGTTCTGATGAAGCTCAATCGCGCGCTGCGCCGCGCAGGACTGAACGGCGGCCGCATCTTCTTCGCCAAGCTGCATGCGACCTTTGGCGAACGGATGCGGTATCTCATCACCGGGGGTTCCCGCTTTGATCCGCAAATCGGACACGACTTCTATGCCCTGGGCATCGATGTCCTGCAGGCCTATGGTTTGACCGAAACCACGGGAGCGGCCTTCGCTGCGCTGCCGCATCACAACGTGATCGGCTCGGTCGGTCCTGCTCTGCCCGGTGTGGAAGGCAAGATTATCGATCCCCAGGTCTCCGAGGATGGCGGACCGCCCAGCGGCGAAATCGCCATCCGCGGCGCGGTGGTCATGAACGGCTACTGGCACCGGCCTGACGCCACGGCCGACGTCCTGAAGGACGGCTGGCTGCACACCGGGGACCTCGGCTACTTCGACTCTCAGGGAAATCTGTTCATCACCGGTCGCAAGAAGGAAGTGATCGTTCTCAGCAACGGAAAAAACGTGTATCCCGAGGAAATTGAGTCCTACTACCTGAAGTCTCCGTACATTAAGGAAATCGGCGTGATGGCCCTGGAAAGCGAGCCCGGCAACCCTTCGTCCGATCGCCTCTATGCAGTGGTGGTTCCCGATTTCGATCTGCTGAAAGAACGCAAGATCGTAAACGCCAAAGAAGTCATCCGTTTCGACATCGAGACCATCTCATCGCAGATTGCTTCGACCAAGCGTATCGGCAGCTACCAAATCTGGCAGGAGCCCCTGCCTCGCACCACCACGCGCAAGCTGAAGCGCTTTGAGCTGGAAAAGCAGGTGCGAGCCAATCAGAAGAAGGGCGGGCCCGAAGCGGAGATTGGCTCGAAGCCCGCGCCCAGCGCGGAAGAGACGCAGTGGCTGAATCGACCGGAAGTGCAGCGGGCGCTGGCCATCATCCGCGAGGCGGCGCGCAGCGCACCCGAGCAGATCCGCCCTGCCGACAACCTGGAACTCGACCTCGGCCTCGACTCCATGCAGCGTATCGAACTGCTGGTGGCGCTTGAACAGGAGCTGGGCGGAGACGTGGAGGAGTCGGCCATGGCCGGGATCTATACGGTGAGCGAGCTGTTGGATGCGGTTCTGGCCAGCGCTGCCGAAGGAAAGACACCTTCCACCCGCGAACAGCTGGGCGGTTGGAAAACGATATTGCAGGAGGAGCCCACCGATCCCGAAGTGCGGGCGCTCGCCAAGCCACGGCGCGTGGCGGAGACCTTCTGGTTTGTGGTGAGCCGGCTGGTGCAGATTTTTGCCTATGACAGGTTCCGCCTGCGCGTAAGCGGCCTGGAAAGGCTGCCGGCAAGCGGCCCGTACATCCTCTCCTCCAATCATCAGAGTTTTCTCGACCCCGTCATCATGGGGTCAGTCCTGCCCTGGCCGGTGTTCCGCCAGGTGTTCTCGGTGGGAACGAGCGAGATTTTCGGATCGGGGTTCATGCGCCAGCTGGCGCGCTGGCTGCGCGTCGTCGTCGTGGATCCGGACGCGAATCTGGTCCCGGCCATGCGGGCTGGCGCCTTTGGGCTGCGCCAGGGACGCATCCTGATTCTGTATCCCGAGGGGGAGCGCAGCATCGACGGCACCCCGCGGACGTTCAAGAAGGGTGCAGCGATTCTCTCCATCCATCAGCAGGCGCCGATTGTTACGGTGGCGATTGAAGGCTTTTACGAGGCCTGGCCCCGGGGAAAGTTTTTCCAGAAGTTTGCGCCCCTCCGCATTCAGTTCGGCGACCCGCTTTATCCTCCGCCGGAGAGCCAGGCCTCCGAAGCGGCATACGAGAACCTTACCTCCGAGTTGAGGACGCGGGTGGTGCAGATGTGGCAAGAGCTGCGCCAGCGAGAGGCCGCGGAGCAGACAGCCGAAGGGCTGCATTGAGAACGCAGAACGGATCTTTGATCTTTGACCTAGGCCTTGGCCGCCTGCACTTTTTCGGCGAAGGCTTTCAGCAGGGCATCCACGATCATGGAGTCGTAGCTGTTCTCCGATTCCTTGGCGAGCTTTTCTGCCGCCTGGGCGGGAGTCAGTTTTCCGCCGCCGTTCAGGTTGGACTCGAATTTCTCCGCCAGACTCAGAATCTGAACCTCCACGGCTAAATCGGCGGCACTCTCCTTGCTTTCGTGCAGACGCTGCGACGACACCAGAATGGGGATGGCCCGGCGCAAGGAGCCGCCCATGGCCTGAGCCTTCCGGGCTGCGTGCTGATTGCCTTTGCGCAGGCCTAGTTCCAGCTCCTGCTGCGACAGATTGGCCGCCTTGTAGAGGATGTCCTGGCTGATGCCGATCTCATGGATGTGGCGCAAGAGGGCGGCCGTGCGCACGTCTTCCGTGCTCCCCGGATCGAGCCCGAGAGCCTTGGCGATGCTGGTTGCATGCGCGGAAACCCGGACGGAATCTGCATCGCTGCTTTTCTGATTGAGCAGGAACTGCTGCAGCACCACCAGCAGACCCTCATATCCGTCCTTCATTTCCTTCAGGTGTTTCTGGTTTCGCTCGTAGAGTGTCCCCATGGCGTAAGCGCTCACCACCAGAACGCCGCCCCAGACGGCTAGGTCCAGCCAGCGGCTGTCGAAGGGCAGGATCTCCAGGCGGCGGCTGAACATGGCCGGGTTCAGGCACGTCAGCAGCGCCACCAGGCATACGCTGGCGCAGGCGGTCAGGGTGGCGTGACGCCGGCCAAAGTGATAGGCGGAGTAGAGCGTCGGCAGGAAATAAAACACCAGCGCGATCGCCTGCGAGGCCACGAGAAAGTGAATGACAGCGGCGATCACCACCAAAAACAGCAGTAGGACGAGTTCGGCTTTGCGCACGTTTCTCCGATTCCTTGGACGACTGCAGTCGCAGTCGAAATACCACAAGAATCCCGGGGGGCGGTTGCCCGCTCCAGTAGCCATGGTGAGGCAAGGACGAAGCGCCTCCAAATTACTGTCGTCACTGGCCTTCCGGAGCCAAGGGGGAGCTCTATTTGGCGCGGGGGTGGGTCCGGTCGTAAACCTGGAGCACGTGTTTCATGGAGAGC
>CAYOZX010000250.1:0-5523 GCA_964408515.1 uncultured Acidobacteriaceae bacterium
GGCTCCGGCGGCCAGCTTTGCCTTCGAACCCGCTAATCTGACGCAGACCATGGGCGCGACCTTTGCCATAAACGTGATGTTGCAGGGGGCGCAGAATGTGTATTCCGTACCCCTGCAGCTGACCTACGATCCCAAGGTTCTGCAGCTCATCAACGTGTCCAACGGCGGACTCCTGTCGCAAGACGGGCAGGCCGTGGCCCTGGTGCATCGCGATGACGAATCCACCGGAACCCTGCAGGTGACGGCTACCCGTCCCCCGGGAGCGGGCGGGATTTCCGGGCAGGGAGCGGTGGTGACGCTGACCTTCCAGACCAAGGCCAGCGGACAATCCACTTTGACCATTTCGAAGGGCGGGGCGCGGGATCCGGCCATGAAGGCCATACAAGTGGCCGGCGCTGTGACCACAGTGACGGTGCAGTAATCCGTGGGCGCTGCCGCCCGCAGCAGCCGAAAGGCTTAAACTATAAGCGGGAGTGGCCGATAACAGCCGATGAGGTGGATTGATCGCAAACCCGGTCGGGCGCAGGGAAGGCGGGGTTTTACCCTCATTGAGCTGATTGTGGCCACGGCGATCCTTGTGGTCCTGACCGGCCTGGCGGTCCCGATGGCGCGGGTCGCGATCAAGCGGGAAAGAGAGCGGGAGTTGCGCGCGGATCTGTGGGAGTTGCGGGACGCGATCGACCGCTATAAAGATGCCGCCGACCGCGGTGCCTTTCAGATCAAGGCGGGAACCGAAGGATGGCCTCCCGATCTGGATACGCTGGTAAAGGGCGTGGAGGTAGGCACCAAGAAAGTGCGCTTTCTGCGGCGCATTCCCAAAGATCCCATGACCGGAGAGGAGTGGGGCCTGCGCTCCATGCAGGACGATCCCGATTCAGACTCGTGGGGCGGCCAGAACGTGTTCGACGTGTTCACCAAATCGCAGGGCACGGCCCTCGACGGGACCCAGTACAAGGACTGGTGATGGCGAAGCGGGAACAGTATCGTGGCTTTACTCTCATAGAGCTGATGATTGTCATCAGCCTGATTCTGATCCTGGTCTCGATTTCGGTTCCGGCCTACAACCAATCGATTCTGCGTGCGCGGGAGTCGGTGCTGAAACAGGACCTGTTCCAGCTCCGCTCGCTCATTTCCCAGTACACATTAGACAAGCAAAAGGCGCCGCAGTCGCTCGACGACCTGGTGCAGGCAGGATATATCAAGTTCATTCCGATCGATCCCATGACCGGGAGCAACACCACCTGGACGGTGGAGCAGGAAGACGCGCTCCTGTCGGTGGATCAGCAGGATCCGGGGATCAGCGATGTGCACAGCGGCGCCGAGTCGATCTCCAGCGACGGCACTGCTTATAACACCTGGTAGCGACCCTTCACTGGCAGTTTCCTCATCGAGCGCAATTGCCCCACAGCCACCAGGCGCGGACAGGCGCGGACAGGAGTGTCCGCGCCACAATAGGCCAGCCACAGCAACACAACTCAGAAAGAAAGACGGGCGCTCAGCTGAATCTCGCGGCCGGGAGTTGTGCTCTCCGTGATGGTGCCGAACTGGGGCGTGTTCACAAAGCGGTCCGGGGTTCCAAGATTGGTGTGGTTGAGGGCGTTGAAGAATTCTCCCCGAATCTGGAAGCGGGCCTTTTCGCTGAGACTGAAATCACGGACCGCAGCCAGATCCAGGGTCTGCAGCCCCGGGCCATAGACGGAATTGCGGCCGGCATTGCCGAAGGTGAAGGCGGGCGGAGTGGCGAAGGCGGCGGTGTTAAACCACCGTTCGGCTGTCTGGTTGCCGGGGCCGAAGACGGGCTTGCCGGTGACATTGGCGCGGATGGGGTTCTCGCCCAGCACGGTCCCGGAATTCGCCGTGTCACCAAAGACCGAAATCGTGAAGGGAAACCCGGTCTGGACCTGATACACGGAAGAGATCTGCCAATGGCGGGTGACGACGCTGAGCCAACCCGTCCTGCTCCACGCGGGCAGATCGTAAACAGCACTCATGGCAAAGCGGTGGCGGACATCACAGGCGGGACCTTTCTCCGCCTTCAGATCATTGTTGTTTTGCGGAATCGCAGACTCGAACATGGGCGAACGGAAGTCGGGAGCGTTGCTGAGATTCTTGGCCCAAGTGTAGTTGGCAAGAAACGTCAGGCCGTGACTATAGCGGCGCCGAACATTTACATAACCGGCGTGATACCAGCTCTGAGCGGTGTTCTCGAGCAGGTTGATGGTGCTGACCGGGAAGCAAATCTGCCCGTTGGGACAGCCGGCGGCGGGGAGAACGACCGCCACGTTGTCAGGCAACACCGTGTCAGGGACGAAACTCAGAGTCTTGAAGGGACGGCGGGGACCGATCGCGCCTGGTCCGGGTAGGGCGTTGTTAATAAGGTGGGCGCGCTGCAAGTGCACGCCGTGTGAGCCGAGGTAGCCCAATTCCAGGGTGGTTTCGCGGGCCAGGGTCTTCTCAATCGAAGCGCTCCACTGCTCGATGTACTGCGACGGCGCGTGCGGGTCCATGGCCGTGAAGCTGACCGTGGTCTGACCGAGGACGGGATCGGCAAAATTGAAGTGGGAGTTCAGAACACCGGCCGAGGGGCTGAAATTATCGCTCTGCTGGGTTTCGGGAAAAACGTAGGGAACATTGTGACGCTGATTGCACCAGGTATTCATGTCCACCGGGGTATAAAACATTCCGAAAGCGGCGTGAACGACGAGTCCGCGGCTCGGGAAGGCCTGGGAAATTCCCAACCGGGGCGCGAAATTGTGCGCGTTGGGATACTTGAGACCCTTGGGATAGCCATTCTGCCCGCCCACGAACACGGATGGGATCTCATTTTGAAAGGTCAGATTGCTGTTGGTGTACACGAGATCCAGCAGCGGGTCCATGTATTCGTAGCGCAGTCCCAGTTCGATGGTGGTAGTGGAGGTGAGGCGGAAGCTGTCCTGCGCGAATCCGTCGGCATACCACTGCCGCAACTGCATCTGCGGGATGCCGGCCTGACGCTGCTTCACTGCGGGCAGGCCCAGCAGAAAGCTGGCCAGGGCGGCGCCGGTGCCGTCGCTGGTAGCGGTTTGCGTGGTGAATCCATTGGTGAATTGATAGTAACCACGGTTCTGGAAAAATCCCCACATGGGCCAGATAAAGCGCCGGTAGCTGCCGCCGAATTTGAGATTATGACGGTTGTGCTGCCAACTGAGCGTGTCACGGGCTTCCAGAATCGTGTCCCAGGCTTTCATGGGGGTGGCGCTGTAGCTGTCGCCCATGGGAGAGTAGCCCTGGACGTTGAAAAAAGGCGCGCCAAAGGCGCCTTTACCGCCGAAACCCACTCCCTGAATGCCCAACTGGGAAACAATGTCGTTGTCCTCGCTGTTTTCTGACGAGCGATGCATAGCCAGGCGTGAAACGGCCAGGGCAGCGGTATTGACCAGGCGCGGATTGAGAACGCGGGTCCACGCCAGGCTGCCCTGTTGGGCGAAGTTCTCATGGAAGGAGCCAAAGCCGGGCAGCAGGGAGCCCAGGCCGGCAACCATTTCGCCGGGTGTGAAGCCGCGTTCCGCGCTGAGCGAGTAGCGCGCGGTAAGGCTGTCGCCGCCGGAAAACATCTGGTCCACGCGGACCGTGCCCTGATCTGCGGAGTGAAGTTGGTTACGGACATCCAGGTAGTTATTGCAGTCCGTGCCGGCGCCCACCACGGTAGGCGCGCCCATCGTGGCCGAGCCGCAGGGCAGGGTCATATTCGGGCTCATGGTGGCGGCATTGGGCACGGGAACGTTCCCCATCCGGAACGACTGAGCCACCGGATCAATGAGGTTGGCGGGAATCACGTTATTGACGCCGCTGTCCTGAAACTGGTCGCGGATCACCTGCGGATTGCCGGGACTGACGGGCTTGGTGGGATCAAAGCCGGGATTCGGGTGCGAACTGAAGGGATTATAGATGTTGACGCCGCTCTGGGTGAAGTCGCCGTTGATCTCGGCCGGGGTGGGAACGGTGTCAGTCATGGTTTCCGCGTTGGCGGGACGGAAGCCTTCGTAGCTCATAAAGATGAAGGTCCTGTTGTGGACGATGGGTCCGCCAAAGGAAGCGCCAAAATTGTTTTGCACCAGATGATTGGTGCCCATGGAATTGAAGGTGTGGGCGTCGAGCCCGCCATTGCGCAGAAATTCATAGGCGGTCCCGTGATACTGGTTGGAGCCGGAGCGGGTGACGATGTTGATTTGACCGCCCCCGGCGCCGCCCATTTCGGCAGAGTAACTTCCGGTCTGCACCTTAAACTCCTGAACGGCGTCGGGCGAAGGGCTGAGGTTCAGACTGTTGAATGTGGGGTCAGTATTGGTAGTGCCGTCGAGCAGGAAATAGTTGGCATTGGGCCGGTTGCCCCCGATGCTGACCGCGGAGCGCTGGCCCGGGCGCCAATAGAGGGGGTTCATGTTGCCGGTCTGGGCTCCATGCCCGACGTGGGCCCCGGGAACGGTGAGCACGAGGTCAATCAGCTTGCGGCCGTTCAGAGGCAGTTCCTTGATGGAAACTGGTTCTACGACCTCGCCGACGGATGCGTCGGTGGGATGCAGCGCAGGGGCGCGGTCCACGACTTCGACGACGTCTTTGGCTGCGGCCAGCCTCAACTGCAAGTTGAGAGTGAACTGCTGGCCGACTTCGAGCTGAAGGTGCCGGGTGATGACGGCGAAACCGGCAGCGTGCACCTCCAGGTCATACTCAGCGGGCAGCAATCCGGGAATCTGAAAGATCCCCTGCTCGTTAGTGGACGCCTGGCGCACGGCACGCGTCGCGGCGGAAGTCAGCCGCAAATCCGCACCCGCGAACGGACGCCCCTGGGGATCGCTGACCGTCCCGCCAATAGCGGCATAGTTGCTCTGCGCGCAAGCGGATACGGCAGTCAAGAGCACATAGAGAACGATCTTACCCACATCAACCTCCGCGCTTCAGAATGGCCGGAAACCGGCGGACGGGCTGGCGTCCGCTCGCAGTGCTGGCATTGAATCGTGAAAGAGCTGACGGGGCCATAACGTAAAAATACTAAGCCGAGAATTTCCCTGGTTCCGCGCCCTCCGCGACGGGTGGAGAAGAGCGCAGATTCCTGCTTGGTGAGGGGGCGATTGCGCGCCCCCACACCAGGCACTAACATTGAGGTCATGCCGGTTGAGACTGAGATCAAGCCTTCCGCCTACACTCCCATTCGCGCACCGCGGGGCAAGGAAATCACGTGCAGAGGCTGGCAGCAGGAAGCAGCCATGCGCATGCTGATGAATAATCTTGACGAAGAAGTGGCGGAACGTCCGCAGGACCTCGTCGTCTACGGCGGCACCGGGCGGGCGGCGCGGAGCTGGGATGCCTACCACGCCATCATTGCCTCCTTGAAGAACCTGGCCGATGACCAGACGCTGCTGGTGCAGTCAGGTAAGCCGGTGGGCGTCTTCCAGACCCATGAGCATTCTCCACGGGTGCTGATCGCCAACTCCAACCTGGTGGGGCACTGGTCGAACTGGGAGAAGTTCAATGAGCTGGAGCGCG
>CAYOZX010000251.1:0-5507 GCA_964408515.1 uncultured Acidobacteriaceae bacterium
TACGCATCAGACCGGCAAGCAGGACGACAAAACGCAAGGGCCCCAGGAAGGGAAGGACCCCTTCTGGCCGGTTGAGGAGGATCCAGCCGACGTTAAGTCCGACGGCCAGCAGCACCAGGCAGACGCCCAGAACGACAAAGAAGGCGATGGTTCCGCGGCGGCTGCTGACGCGCATGGCAGGATTCTACCGCGTAGACCGTGTGCGGCGGACAGTCTTGTCCGCCTGGGGCGGGCATAGAGGTCAAAGGGAAGACCCGACACACTGGTCAGCCTGCGGCCCCGTGCGGCGGTCAAGGGAAATCTGGCTTATCGGGCTCGCCTTGGGAAGCTCATGCCCCGTACTCATCAAGTCGAACCGGACGGACAAGAGTGTCCGCCCCACCCGCCGGCTAAATCGACACCAACTCCGAGGCGGCCACCGGCTCCAGAGATTGCGCCGCCTTCTCTTCGCGCTGGCGAAGCTCGGACAGCTTTACCCGGTAAACATTGCGCGCCAGTCCGAGTGTTTTCAACACCCAGATGCCGTACCAGTTGAGGTCGATTTCGTACCACTTCAGCCCATGCCGGGCAGAGACAGGGTGGGCATGATGGTTATTGTGCCAGCCCTCGCCGAAGGTGACCAGCGCCACCCACCAACTGTTAGTGGAAAGGTCACGGGTGGCAAAACGCCGGGTCCCCCAGCTATGGGTCGCGGAGTTCACCAGCCAGGTAGCGTGCAGCCCGATGACGGTGCGCAGGAAAATTCCCCACATCAGGAACGGCAGCCCGCCCAGGGCCAGGAGCGCGAGACCCAGGATCGTCAGGGGAAGGTAGTGATACCTGGTGATCCATACGTGGAACTTGTCTTGGGCCAGATCAGGAACATAACGGGCCAGCGTAGTAGTGTCATGGTGCATGGATTTTCCGGTGAGAATCCAGCCCATGTGCGCCCACCACTTGCCGTCGCGGGGCGAATGCGGGTCGCCGTCCTGGTCGGAATGCTGATGATGGATGCGGTGGGTGGCCACCCAGAAGATCGGCCCGCCCTCCAGCGCCAGGGTGGCGCAGATGGTTAGGAAATACTCCATCGACTTTGGGGTTTTGTACCCGCGATGAGTGAGCAGACGGTGGTAACCCATGCCGATACCCAGGCTGCCGGAAACCCACCACAACAAAAGCGCCGCCAGCAGCGCCTTCCAAGTGAAGAAAAACAGCGCCGCGACTGCACCCGCGTGGAACAGTGCCATAAACGTGGCGGTCACCCAGTTGATCTGATCGTCGGCGGCCGGCTTTCGACTCAAGGTTTCAAGGTCCATCGCTATAGTCTTTCCCGAGTGCGGTATTTGAGCCCCAGGGGAAAGGTAACAGGCAAAAGCCGCCCCGCGTGTAAGAGTTCTGTAATAGAAGCAAACAGGATGTTACGGAGGTACTAGCGCAAGCGGGATGTCGACAGAAGCTATCCGAGCGAGGCGCCCTTTACCTGCACGCCCGCCCACTTTTCCAGCAGAGCGAGAGTCGCGGCATAGTCCTCGTTCCCGTGTCCTTCCTCCGCGGCCATCTCATAGATGTCGGCCACGGTTTCCAGTCCGGGGAGCTTGACCCGCGCTTCTCTGGCGGCTTCGAGGGCAAGGTGGATATCTTTCAGCATCAGGCGAAGGGGAAAGTTGGCGGCAAAATCGCGCTTCAGGACAAAGGGCGCTTTGTATTCCACCACGCCCGAGCGGACCATCGAGGCCTGAATCAGGGGCAGGAGCGTCTCGGCGGGCACGCCCAGCTTGGTGGCGAGGGTCAAGCCTTCGGCGAAGCCCTCATAGATCAGAGCGATTTGCAGGTTCATGGCCAGCTTGGCGGACTGCCCCTTACCGGTTTCCCCGACGCGGAAAAACACCTTGCCCATAGCGGCGAACAGCGGCTTCAGGGATTCAATGGCAGATTCTTCTCCGCCCACGAAAAAGATCAGCGTCCCACTCTCGGCTCCGGCCTTGGAGCCGCTCATGGGCGCATCTACGTAACGAACCCCCTTCGCGGCCAGGCGCTGGGCGAAGGCGCGGGTGGCGGAGGGAGAAATCGTACTCGAGTCCGCGATGATCATGCCTTCGGTCAGGGATTCCTCCACGCCTCGCGGCCCAAACAGGACGCTCTCCACCGCCTGCGTATCGGAGACGCACATCCACACCACCTCAGCGCCACGGGCAGCGTCCGCGGGAGACTCGGCCGTGCGCGCCCCCTCGACGGCAGCGCCCGGCGTCCGGTTCCACACCGCGACTTCATGACCGGCCTTGACAAGATTGCCGGCCATCGGCCGGCCCATAATTCCCAAACCCAAAAAGGCAACCCGCATCCTGAGTGTCTCCTGATGACCAGCAGCGATTAGAAACGACCCCGGCCCATGGGTCAAGCAATCCGGCGCAACTTTGTTTTAGAATTCGATACAGCGCATGCTGAAGAATACCTGGAAGAATCCCGCCCTCCGCAAGCGGGCCCGCCAGTTTGGCAGCCTGGTGCGGCATTCCGTCATCACTCCCCGCACCGGGCACACCCACCGGCCGAGTTTCGCCAGCCATGGCCAGATGGGACTGACCTTCATCGGCCATTCCAGCTTCTTCGTGCAGATAGGCGGGCAGAATCTGTTGATCGATCCCAACTTCGCGCGCTGGCTGTTCGTGCTGAAACGCCTGCGCCGGCCCGGGTTACAGGTCCAGGACCTGCCCCCGATCGACCTGGTCCTGGTCACCCATGCTCACTTTGACCACCTGCACCGGCCATCGCTGAGGGCGGTCGTGCAGCAAACCAGGCGGCAGGCTAACGCTCCCACCATTGTGGTTCCGCACCATGTTTTTGATCTGGTGTGCGATCTGGGCTTCGAAAACGTGGTCGAGCTGGACTGGTGGAACAGCTACCGCCACCGCAGCCTGACCATCACCCACGTGCCCTCGCGGCACTGGGGCGCGCGCGTCATCAAGGATTCTCACCGCGGATACGGCGGCTACGTTCTGCGTGACTACCGGCACTCTCTCTATCACGCCGGCGACACTGCCTACTTCTCCGGCTTCCGCGAAATCGGGCAGCGCCTGGCCCCGGAACTGGCTCTGCTGCCCATCGGCGCCTACAATCCTCCCTCATTCCGCAACGTGCACGCCAGCCCCGCCGACGCCATGCGTGCCTTCCAGGATCTCAGCTCCCGCTGGATGGTACCTATGCACTACGGCAGCTTCCGCCTCTCCCACGAACCCATGGACGAACCCCTGCAGCTGCTGGCGCAGGAAGCCCGGGCTGCGGGCGTCGAAGATCGCGTGGTCGTGCTGGAAGAAGGCGTGACCCGGTTTTTCTAGTACGCCAGCAGAATTCTCAGATCACGGAGATTGTTGCCTGTAGGTCCGGTGGCGAGGGCGTCGCCCAAAGAGTGGAAAAACGGGTAGGCGTCGAAAGCCCTAAGGGCGGCATCGGAATCCAGCCCGCGGGCCTTGGCCCGCTCCAGCGTGCTGCCGTCCACAATCGCGCCTGCCGCCGGACTGTTTCCGTCCCTGCCATCGGTTCCGGCGCTGAGCACGGTGATCGCCTGGCCGGGGATTTTCCCAGCGCAAGCCAGGGCAAACTGCTGGTTGCGGCCGCCCCTGCCCCCGTTGGTCACCTTGACCGTCACCTCACCGCCGGAAAGCAGGCATACCCGTTCCTCATGCAAACGCAGTTCGTGGACGCGGTCCAAAAGATACTCAGCCGCCTTCATATAGTCCCAATCGTCGCAGCGGTTGTCCGTATACACTCTGAATCCGCTACGCTGGGCTTCCACCTGCGCCGCCTCCAGCAATGACCGGTTGGAGAGCAAGGTCCACCAGCGCGCCCGCTGAAACGCAGGATCGTCCGCCTTGGGCGTTTCCAGCAGCGTACGCTGCCGAAACAGCTCCTGCACCGACAGGGGAAAGCGGCCTGTCATCCCATACTCTTCCGCGATGTCATAGCACTGAGCCACGGTCGTCGAGTCCGCCATGGTCGGACCTGAGGCCAGGGCGTCCGGCGTGCTGTCGGGAACATCGGAAACCGACAACGATACCTGCTGCGTCCCGGAAGCCGCCACCGCCAGCCTTCCCCCCTTCACCGCGGACAGATGCTTGCGGATGGCGTTGATGTGCGCGATCGGTGCGCCCGAGTGCACCAGCACTTCGTATGTTGTGATCAGATCCTCGAGGGAGATTTCGTCGTCGATCGGCTTTTCCACGATGGCGGAACCGCCCCCGCTCAGCAGGAAAATCACCAGCGAACCCGCATTCTGCGCGCCCAGAGACGTCAGGATGGCGCCTGCCGCCCTGATCGATTCCTGGTCTGGCAGAGGATGCCCACCGCGAAAATAGCGGAAACCGCGCCGCTGTGCGAGGGGATCGACCGCGCAGGCGACGATGCCCTCGAAGCGGTCTCCCGCCCGCATCTCCAGGGAGTCGACCATGCTGTGAGCAGCCTTGCCCAGGGCAATCACCCGCACGCGGTTGTAGGAATCAAGAGGATACAGATCGTCGCAAACCCGCAACACGCCGCGCTCACAGTCCACGTGCCTCTGAAAGGCTCGATCAACGCTGGCTTCCACGAGCGCATGCTCGAACAGGTGCCGCGCGGTGATCCGCATGTCGAGGGCGAGCCGTTCGCGGTCGCTTACAGAAGCCATAGAAGGATTATAGAATTCGAAGGCGCAGCGCCGGCGCCCGCCCCTTCTTGCTCGGGCGAAACGCGCTATGGAGTCAGCGCATCCCTCACCCACGACTCGATCACATCACGCAGCTCGCTTAGCTTTCCTTCAAAGAAGTGGTCCGCGCCGGGAATCAGCACCAGCTTTTTCGGTTCGGGAAGCAATGAGGCCAGTTGCTGCAACTTTGCCGGCGAAGCGAACTGGTCGCGCTCGCCGCTGACGAACAATTTGGGCTTTGAGCATGTCTTGAGAAAACTGAAGTCATAACTGCGGTCGTCGATGGGAGCAACCGGGAGCCCGAGGCCGATGATTGCTCTCACCCTTGCATCCGGGCACGCCACGCTCAGGCCCACGGCCGCGCCAAAAGAAAATCCAGCGAAGAGCAGCGGCAGGTGAAATTCCTGTTCCAGCCAACCGAGCGCCGCGCGAACGTCATCTCGTTCCCCTCTGCCATCATCGTGCTCGCCCTGGCTCAACCCGGCCCCGCGAAAGTTGAATCTCAGCACCGGAAAGCCGAAGCTGTTCAGCGCCTTCATGGCATGAAATACGACCTTGTTGTGCAGCGTTCCGCCATAAACCGGGTGGGGATGGCAGACCAGCCCGGCATAACCGGCGGTTGGCGATCCGGCGTTGAGCAGCGCCTCCAGCCTGCCTGCAGGACCCGGCAGAAATATCGAACGGATCGTTTGGTTGTGGACCGTCACACCGAGAGCATAGCAGCAGATCTCAACCGACACAGGGAACTCACGCGCGGTCCTCGATCCTCCGTGTCCTTCGCGTGCTCGGTGGTGAACATCGCAGTGTTTCGCTGGTGTCAGCCAGGATGTTCGACAAGCCGCGTCTCCCTATT
>CAYOZX010000252.1:0-5467 GCA_964408515.1 uncultured Acidobacteriaceae bacterium
TCTGATGTTGCTCCTGACCCTGACGGCTTCCCCGATAAATCTTCTGGGGCGCTAGAACTTATTTCAGGCGGCCTTTCGGCGGAAAATGCGACTCCGCCACCGTTCCTTCCAGGTCCGCGATCCGGCGGGGGCCTCTGAGCCGCCCGCGTCCGGTGTCTGGCCGGAAGGCCGATGCGGCCGCCAGTGCTGCCGGTTCTCCCGGCTGGCGAACAGCTCCACGTGAACAGGTCCATCCTCCAACACCAAGGCAGCACCGAACAGGTCTTGTCCTTCTAGACGGAAGTCCTGCCCGACGCCAGGCGAGGGAAACGCATTTTGGTTCAGACCAGCGCTGCGTCCTACCCAGGCGGCAACTTCCTGGGTGGAGATTGCCTTTGCGTCATTCCTCGAGGCCTCGAAGGAATCAATCGCAGAACTTCTGACCAACTTGGGCCAGAGCTTGCGCAGCGTCTCCGGCTTGTCAAAGATGTCGGCGCCCATGATTTTCCCGGCAACGCAGAACACGGCGCCGTGCCGGCCTGCGGGAGCCGGCAAATTTTGCCCCACGTCCGCCAGGCGAGCGTTGTGATCCCGATACATGGCCTGCAACTCGCTGGAGGGCGAACGTGAGCCCATGGCGTCGAGCTTGCGTGCGACCTCGCCCCACACGGCGGCCTGGTCCGAATGCGGCGCACCCGCGGTCTTGTAGCTCCTGGTAGCCTGCGCGGCCATCATCGCTCGCAGATGGTGATGGGATGAGCTGTGCTCGGTAAAGAACGCCTGGCTGGTGTATCCCCAGCGCCCGCCCTCCACGCACGTGACCGGCAGCGGCGTCTCGGTGTTGGCCCCAACCATGATACTGGTGTTGAGAACCCGGTTTTGCTTGCAACCCACGAGTTGCTCGCCGGCCATAAGAAAGATCATCCGCGGCGAGCGGTTGGTGATCGTGATTTGCGGCACGGAGCCCTGCGCGGACGATTCTGCGATGTGTATGCAGCCGGCTTCCAAAGCCCCGTCGAGGGTGAGGTAGTCTGAACCGTTGCCACCGGCAGTCCAACGGAGATGAAAGATGTCGAGGGACTCGAAGCGCTGATGGCCGTCGACTTCGAGGGATTTCAGAAGGTCGGACAAGCGGCTGGCTTCGGCTAAAGTGGGCATAGCACCTCTGGGACTTGGGGGTCGTCCAGGGGCAAAAGCATAGTCTTCGGGCAGAAGTGATTCAAGCGCCCCTGGAACGGCTGCTGCAAGGCGTGCGGCATGTCCGACCGGTTCCCCGGCGAAATTTCACGCTTCCGTCCAGGCTTGAGCTGGAGTAGAGTAGTCGCTCCTCGCAGAGCGGTCCTGCCCCGGACCTCAGATTGTGACCAGGACTGGCAGATCACAGTACAGGGTCGGCCGGGAATCAGGTTCGTTGCGCATGTGAGGAGCTTCAGAGCCATTTTTCCGGCGGGTTGGTAGTGGCAATCTCGCCGCGGCAGTCAGCGGAGAAGATATGAGCCCTGATGAAAACCGTCTGGAGCGCCGGGCAGCACAGCGATTCGATTTCCAGCTTCCCGTTGCGGTACGCTTCCCCGGCCTGAATCTCGAAGGTTGCGCCCTCACTCAGAATCTGAGCGGCCGCGGGACTCTGTTCTACACCGATCTTCCGGCGGCGGAAGGTGAAGCCGTCGAACTGACGCTGGTCATGCCCGCCGAGATCTCGCTGACGGAGAACCTGCGTGTCCGCTGCCGGGGCCGGGTGACCCGGGTCCAGGCGGTGCAGGGCAAGCTGGGGGTCGCGGTTCAGCTCGAGGAATATGAGTACCTGCCGGACCTGGCAGGCGCGCCCCAGGTTGCGAGCGCTGCCGCCCAAGTCCCGGCCATTCCGGGGACTGCTGCGGTAGAGAAGGCTCCCCTCCTGGGCTCAGCGGCTGCGGCAACGAGCGGTGGAAGGAGCTAGGCCGGGCGCTCACGACCGACGGAGCCCGTTCCAGGACCAGGGGACTGGATCGCCCGAGTGTTTTCCTTCCTTTGGCTGCGTCTTCTGGTTTTCCACGCGAATTTGCAGGTGAAG
The DNA here is from genome assembly GCA_964408515.1 of uncultured Acidobacteriaceae bacterium. GTDB lineage: Bacteria > Acidobacteriota > Terriglobia > Terriglobales > Acidobacteriaceae > CAYOZX01. The sequence goes on from CAYOZX010000252.1 coordinate 2,033, forward strand.
GGTCATCCGGTTTTGGCCCGCTTGATCGAGTACCCTGGAGGGCAGGCGGGACGCCCATTTCGCCCGGTTTTCCTCCTTTCCAATTGTCATCGTTTTGCTTAGAATACGTGTACTGTTGAGTGACTTCGGGCCATCCCCGATGTGTTGCCCCCCACTCATCCAGCGGCGACTTCCCTGCGGGAATGCAAGGCAGGGAAGGAAAGTTTCTCGGCCCCGTTTCATGGAGTTACGGAAGTCATTTGGCGTAGCCCTTATCTGTCAATAACATGCTGATTTCAGACCGAGAGTGACGACATGCAGGGTGTAGCAGTAGCCCTTCTGACCGAAGACCGCGATCGGATCGCGGTGTTGCAGCATCGCCTGGAAGGAAGCGGGATGGGCCGCAACGTCTTCAGCCACGTAGGGTTCCCATCCAGTCCCACCGACCCGGTGCTGCGCCAGATCCAGGACATGCGCGCCGAAGTGGTCATTGTGGATATCGACGCCGCCAGCCCCCAGCGGGCTGTCAGCACCATTGAGTTGATCCAGGCCAATACCGGCGAGATTTCCGTGTTTGCGATCGGGGAGATGAACCACCCGCCCACGATTGTGGCTGCCATGCGGGCCGGGGCGGGCGAGTTCCTGGAACGCAACTCCACTTCCGAGGCCTGGGCGGAAGCGCTGACTCGTTTCACGGCGTCGCGCGGCAAGAGCCGGACGTCCTCGGGCCGTGCCCGCATTTTTACCGTGGTGAATTCCAAGGGCGGATCGGGCGGCACGACGGTGGCCGTCAACACCGCCATTGCTCTACAGGAATCGCAGGGCGGGGTGCTGCTGGTGGATTTCGCGCCCCTGGGCCACTGCTCCCTGCACTTGAATGTGCGGCCGACCTTTGGCGTCGTCGATGCGCTGCAAAACCTGCACCGCCTAGACGTTTCTCTGCTGGAAGGCCTGATGCCGCAACACAAGGGCGGCTTGCAGTTGCTGGCCGGTTCGCAACAGCCACACAGCCTTACGCCGGCCGCGGCGGAGCTGGCACGCCTGTTCGACCTGCTGGTAGCGCACTTCCGCTATGTGGTGGTGGACTGCTCGGGACGCGCCGACCAGACCACGCGGCTGCTGGCAGACCTCTCTAACGCCGTCTTGGTGGTAGCCCAGGCGGATGTGGTTTCGTTATGGAGCACCGCCCGCATGCGGGCGTTCCTGGAAGAAGGCGGAGCGCGAGACCGGGTGCGCGTGGTTCTCAACCGCTACAAGAAGATTCCCGGTTTCACCGACGAAGACGTGGAGAAGGCAACCGGCTGCAAGCTGCTGTGGAAGATTCCGAACAACTTCCAGTCGATCGCCCCAGCGGTGGACAAGGGCGTTCCCGTGGCGCTGCAGGAGAACACCGAGATAGGGCGCTCGTTTCGCTCCCTGGCGGCGACCCTGGCACAGGCAGCACCGGCCGGCGAAGGCGCTCTCGGTCTGGCCTATGAGAAGGACGAAAAGAAGGCATCAGGCCGTCTGCTGATCTCTCCGCTGCGGGCTGGACAGTAGGGCGCCCCGATTCAACATCCTCCCCGCGCATCTTCATCGGCATCAGACCTAGGGTTGCCCCCGGCTGTCCTCATTCCTCACATCGAAAATGTAAATCGAGCCATCAAGAATTTCCTTGCGCGGGTGCTGCAACAGCCAGTGGTAGCTCTGCGGGTCTGCCAGGAACTGTCCGGAAAGATGGGTGGCCCCGATTGCCACTGTGCCAGAGACGCGCTGTCCTTCCCGCAGGGGCTGTGCCTGAATGCCGTACAAGGCGGGGTCAATACTGCCGAAGTAGGCGAGATAAACGCGTTCGCCGGCGTGGGCGCGCTCGTAATCTCGCAGGGTGAGCAGCCCCTGGCCCCAGTCGAGATTGCTGTCGGTGAGCAGGCGATGGGCTTCCGACGGGCGCACAAAGGGATTGAAGTAAGAGAGATATCCCGGCGCCTGGCGCAGGACGTCGGCGGCGTTCAGCAGCACGAGCAGGGCAAGAAGAGGCAAGCCGGCCCGCTTGCTGCTCGCCCACTCCCAGGTCGCTCCTGCAAACAACAGGGCGAAGGGATACAGAGGCAGGACGTGGCGCTCGCCGATGTTGAAGCGGGCGAAGACGGCCAGAACCAGGTAGATCGCAGGAAATGAAGCCATGATCCAGAGATCCGGCGGCGCCCGAAGCTTCCCACCTACGGCCAGCACGACGCCGGCCGAGGCGACCACGAGCGGAATTGTCGGCCACTTTAACAGGATGGCGACAGGATAGTAGAGCCTCCACCCACCCTGGCCGGAAACTTTTCCAAGGAAGAAAGCAGCCTGGCCGTGGCGATTGTGTCGCACCAGCTCGCGAAAGCCCTCAACGTATTCTCCGGCGGGAATCAACAAGCTGTAATGCCTGCTGCCGCCGATGTGCTTGACGATGGGCTGGCTCCAATTGGGAAAGGTCGCGGTCAGCGTGCCATCGCCAACGGTGAGCCTGGAAACGTGGAAGAAGTAACCGGCCCAGAGGGTGAAGCATGCGACGAGCAGAGCGACGGCAGCGCGAGTCCAGTTCCAGCGTGAAGGATGGAATGCGATCTCATCGCGGCGGAGAAGCAAAATCCACACCAGCGCCACCACGAACATAGGCAAGGTGGAGAATTTTGCCAGCAGCATCAGTCCGAGCAGAAGGCCGAGGAGCAGGGTGCGGCTCCAGCCAGGATTTCGCCGCCATCGCACCAGTGCCAGCGCGACCGCGAAAAGAAACAGAGTGGCCACGCCGTCGGTGGCAGCGACGGAAAAGTGCGCAATCAGGCCGGGCGAGAATGCGAACAGGGCCAGCGCGAGATTGGCCGCACCCGGTGAGAACAGCCGGTTCGCCGCCCACCACACCAGCATGGCCAGGATCACGCCCAGCAGGAGGTTCATAGCCCGGGCCCGCCAGGCGAGAGCCTCGGGATCGGGCGCGATATGGGGAATATGGAAGGAATCGGCGAGAGGCTCGACATCCACCTGGAACCTGGAATCGAGGAGAGGCAGGGTGCACCACAAGCGGGCCAGGGGAGGGTGATCGTTATACTGCTCGAACCGGCCATGACGCCAGGCGTCTAAGCCTTCGGCGATGTGCACGGGCTCGTCGTAGGTGAGCGACTGCGTGCCCAGGAACCAGGCGCACTGCAGCGCGTAGAGGAGCACTAAAACTCCCGGCAGAATCCAACGCGCGCGGGTGAACCCTTTCCTCATGGATGCGGGCGAAGGGCTGTCCGATGGAAGCATGCTGGACCGCGCTGTGCGGAACATCAATGTACTACAGCGACCGGCTGCTAGACTGTAGCGTCCTGTCGGTGGAGAGCGCATCGTGAGTACCGTGCCCAAGCCCCAGCCGTCTGCGTCGCTGGTAGGTGCGCCATCGTTCCTGGCCCTGGGGCTGGTTGGGGGGATCTGGGGGTGTTTTCTGTTAAGGCGCCG
>CAYOZX010000253.1:0-5465 GCA_964408515.1 uncultured Acidobacteriaceae bacterium
GGAACGATCGCAGCGCTTTCGGTGGCATCGGCGGCGTACCTTGGCGGAATTATTCATGCCATTTCGCAGGACCATGTGGTCTTTTCTGCCGCCGGTCTGGTGCTCACCCGCGCTCATGTCGTCGCCTTGATGTCGATCCTCCTGGTCACCTGGACGAACGTCGTCGGACTCCGCTCCGGCGCCAGGCTGCAGAACCTCGCCACCTGGGCCAAATTCGCGGCCATGGCAGCGTTCGTGGCTCTGGGATTGGCCATCGGCAAGGGGGACTGGGGCCACTTTGCGGCGCCATCCGGGCTGGGACTAACTCTGGGCCTAAGCCCCGGCCAGTTGATCTCTGCCTTCGGCGTCGCGTTGATCGCCGTTTTCTGGGCGTACGACGGTTGGGTTTACATCACCTGGGTTGCAGGCGAAGTCAAAGAGCCTCGCCGCAATGTTCCGCTGGCCATGGTTCTGGGAGTGATCGCGGTGGGAGTCATCTACATGGCGATGAACGTCACCTATGTGTACGCCCTGCCACTGAGCGAAGTGGCAAAGCACGAGACCATCGCACACGCCGCGGCCAGCGCACTTTTCTCGCCTGCGGCTGCAGTCTGGCTTTCGGCGCTGATTGCCCTCTCCTGTTTCGGCGCGATGGCCAGTTGCACCCTGAGCGGGGCGCGCGTGTACTACGCCATGGCCCAGGATGGAGCCTTCTTCCAGAAGATGGCGGAGGTGCATCCAAGATGGCGCACGCCCGCCTTCAGCCTGATCGGGCAAGGCATCTGGGGCGCCATCCTTACCCTCAGCGGCCGCTATGATCAGCTCTACACCTACGTGATGTTTGGCATGGTGCTCTCCTACACCATGACCGTTCTGGGCATGTTCGTCCTGCGTCGTAAGCGCCCGGAAGCGCCCCGCCCTTATCGCTGTACTGGCTATCCCTGGCTGCCAGCGATCTATGTTGCCATTGGTGCGGCCTGGACCCTGAATACGATTGTCACCCGTCCGAAGGAAGCGCTTGCAGGCACGGCCATTGTCCTGGCCGGTGTGCCGGGGTATCTCTACTGGAAGAGGACAACGCGGCGCGCTGGTGGAAAATCCTTAGCCGCGTCATGAGTGGCAGGCTCTTGCGCTTGGCGCGGTTTTGGGCGATGCGAAAGCAGAAAAAGCAAACCGCAAAGCACGCGAAGGTTCGCAAAGGCCGCCGAGAAGGTCTTCTCCAAAACAAAGTCTTGCGCCCGTATTGGCATACGTCAGACCGCGGTTTTACCCCGGACGCCCGGCGGCAAGAGTAGCCGACCCAGTAGGATTTCGTCGCTGCCGTCGTGTACCTTAGTGTGCTTTGGTCCAAGGCCAACGATTGCGCGAATCGGCCACTTCCGCCGCCTCCGCTCAGCCCAAGCGTGTCCTGGGTTTTCGCGACCTGGTTCTGTTCTACGTTGTCACCGGTATCAGCCTGCGCTGGATCGCCAGCGCCGCAGCGGCCGGTCCCAGCTCGGTCGTGATCTGGATCGGCGCGTGGCTGGGTTTCTATTTGCCTCTGGCGCTGTCCGTCCTGGAACTTTCCTCGCGCTATCCCGATGAGGGCGGCATCTACGTCTGGAGCCGGCGTGCTTTCGGTGACTTCGCGGGCTTCATCACCGCCTGGACCTACTGGGCATGCAACCTTCCCTACTTTCCGGCCGTGCTCTATTTCGCCGCCAGCAACGCGCTCTACATACGCCAGGACGGCTGGAGCCACCTCGCCGGCAGCACCACTTATTACGTTGTGTTCTCCCTCCTGGCGCTTGCCCTGGCAACGTTGCTGAACCTCTACGGTCTCAACGTGGGCACATGGCTGCACAACCTGGGCGCAATCTGCATGTGGATTCCGGCTGGCATCATGATCGCGATGGGCGCGGTGGCCCGGCATCGCTTTGGATCTGCGACATCGTTTACCACCCATTCCATGACGCCAAGCGTTCATCTCAATGACATCATTTTCTGGTCCGTGCTGATCTTTGCGTTTGCCGGATGCGAGACGGCCTCCCTCATGGCAGGGGAAATCAAGAACCCTCGCCGGGCCATCCCGCTGGCGCTCATCTTCGGCGGCGTTACCGTCGCCATCTGCTATGTCGTGGGCACAGTAAGCGTGCTCTGGGCCCTCCCGGCATCGGAGGTCGGCAATCTCCAGGGACTGATGCAAGCCATCTCTCGCACCGCGCAACGCCTGGATTTTCTGAGCATCATCCCTTTCGCCGCGCTTCTGATTACGTTGAGCAACGTAGGCGCGGCGGCGGCTTACCTGGCCGCGGGAGCGCGTTTGCCGTTTGTTGCCGGCCTGGATCATTTCCTGCCGTCCTGGTTTGGAGCGCTTCACCCGCGCTGGAAAACGCCGTGGGCCGGCATCCTGACCCAGTTTGTTTTCGGGGCGCTGTTCGTCTTCCTGGGACAGGCCGGCACCAGCGTCAAGGGCGCGTACGACGTCCTGGTGGCCATGGGCATAATTACTTACTTCATTCCCTTCCTTTATCTGTTTGCGGCCATGTTCAAGTTGCAGAATGAACCCGCGGGGGATGACGTGATCCGTGTGCCCGGCGGGAAGCCCGTGGCCCAAATAGTTGCCGTGATCGGCCTGCTCACGACCACGTTCACCATCTTTCTATCCTTGATTCCGCAGCCGGACGAACCGAACAAGCCCCTGGCGGTTCTGAAAGTGGTTGGCCTGTCGGCATTGCTGGTGCTGATGGGCGCGTGGATTTACTGGGCGGGAAAGAGGCGGGCAAGATCTTCGTAGCCGGGCATCATGCCGTGCCGTCTCCGGACGGCCCGTTCATCGCTGCGCTGGCGGCATCACACCGGGACTTTCGTCTTTCTCTCCGGATTGAAGAATGGCAGCTTCACAACCGTCGCGGTCACATTCTGCCGGACCGCCTCGATCGTGATCTCCATCTGCACTTTCGTACCAATCTGCGAGTGGGCCGTTTCCACGCTGCCCAGGGCGATCATCTTCTTCAGCACCGGAGACCAGGTCGTGGTGGTGGCCTTGCCCACTTGGCGCTCGTCCACATAGACCGGGACCGCAACCCGCGAAGCCTGGGTTGGGGCCGCAGGCGTCAGGCCGAATTTCTCGTAGCGCTCCTCCACTTCAATCCAGTCGATCTCGAGGCCCACCAACTGCCGCGGCACCCCCTGCTTCTGGTCGCGGACCAGCGCTGCCTTGCCGATGAAATTCTCCTTCTCCAGGTGGACCATCTTTCCAAAGCCCAGCTCATACGGAGAATACTTTTGCGAGGGAATCAGCGCCTTCTTGCTGCTGGTGTAGTCCACCTCGATCAGCAACAAGCCAGCCTCCACCCGCGCCACATCCAGGGCAAGCATGCCGGCGGCGTGAATATCGAATGGCTTGCCCTTCTCCATGAGCACGTCCCACACCTTGACGGCGTCGTTCCACGGAACCCAGATTTCGTAACCCAGGTCGCCGGTGTAGCCGGTGCGGGAGATGTCCACAAACACATTGCCGATCTTGCCTCGCGTCATGCGGAAGTACTTGAGATTGGCGATATCGGCCTCGGCCACGGACTTCAGCAATTTCCCCGAGGTGGGACCTTGTAAGGCCAGCGCTGCCAGCCTTTCCGAAATGTCCTCGACCTGCACGTCCATGTTCAGGCCGTTCTGGCGGAACCAGCGCAGGCTGGGATCGGCCGCCGTCCAGCGGTACTTGTTGTCCTCCAGGCGGGTGAGGGTGCCGTCGTCAATCACCTTGCCGTGCTCGTCGCACCAGCAGCAGTAGATCACCTGCCCGACTCTGACCTTGTTGATGTCGCGGGTGATTACGCGGTTCACCAGCTTGGTGGCGTCCTTGCCGCTGATCAGGTACTTGTACAGGGGGGTGATGTCGATGAGCGCGCAGGCATTGCGGATAGCATTGTACTCGTGCTCGTGATGCACTTCGTACACGCTCACCGTGTAGTACCCCGACCACTCGCGATAGTTCAAGCTTTGGCACAGGGCAAAGGTTCTTTCGTGAAGAGCAGTTCCAACGGGCAAGCGGATTCTCCTTCATGCCAAGGGTTGGTGGCTGACCGACTTCGCCGCTCGGATTATATTCAGGCGGCAGAACCCACGGCAACGAGCGCAGATCCATGCTGGCAGCATGAGGGTCGCCTAAGGTGCCGCAACTCCGCTGCTTCGCCACTCATGCGGTGCGGGTGCGAAGGTCAACGTAAAGAGGTGTAATATTTCATTTCCAATCAATTTGGCAACTGGCGAATGGGACCACAAGTGCCTTGCGTCGGAATGCCTGCTCCGGACTTTCTCCCTAGAGTTCAATGATGGTCACGAGAAAATAACTCCAGTCGAAGCACGGCACCGGAATCCTTTGGCGTAGAAGCGTAAGGCCTTAAAAATCGGGGATCACCGGTTTGAACAAGCCACGTGGACTGGGTATTGCCCTGCCGAATCAACCACAAACGGCCGGCCGTCGCCTACAAGCCCACGACACAATTCGCAGCGCTCCAGGGAGGACGCTGGCGGCGCATTGAGCTCACGGTCTGGCACTCGCCAGCCACAGGTGGGGCCTAACAGAATACGCCACTCGAAACCGGCGACCTGCCTGACCGCTGCTAAGTTCATGATGGAAACCTCCCAGCCCTAAGCGATGCCTCGGATCTTCCTTGAGCGAGCTATCGGGAAGAGATCATCACCTTCCCATCCTCACTCAGATCAGAGCTGAGGGATGACACTGCCAGGGCGCGGTATCCTTTTCGAGCGCGGACCTCGAGTTTGTCTCCAGTCTTGCGCGCCGCGATCTTGATCTTTCGATAGTGACCGTCCGGCACAAAGTCCGCTGGCTTATAGGACACGACATACCGGCTGCGCAGTTCTTCATCGATTTTTGCAAAGGCCTTGGCGACGGCGTTCGGATCAGATGGAAAGAGCACGCGGCCGCCGGTCTGCTCCGCCAGCTTTCGGAGATTGGCATTGCCCGCCTCGGCCGCCAGGTCCTCGCCACCCAAAGTACTCGTTGAATAGTTCGTGCTGATCGCATAGATCGTGACCTCCGCCTCCTGAGCAGCGTCAATGGCCCCTTCAAGACTGGCTTCCCCGGCGTTGTTTTGGCCATCCGACAGAACCACCAGTACGCGCGCAACCACGTCATCCTCGGAACGGTGCAGCAATTTCTTGCAACCGGTACGCACAGCGTCGTAGAGAGCAGTCCCTCCCCCGATGGTCAGCTTGTCGACGCCCTCTGACAAACGCTCGGGATCACTCGCAAAGTCTTGAGTTACAGTGGGATAGTTTTCGAATCCCATGACAAAGCCCAGGTCGACGTCTCTCCTGATTGCCTGACGAAAGAACGCGCTCGCGGCTGCCTGCTCAAATCGGAATCGCGAGGTGACAGAGTCACTTGTGTCAATTGCCACCCCCACCCTCAACGGCAGGGCCTGCTCGTTACGAAAGCCAAGAATGGCCTTCGGTGGCTTGCCGTCGTCCCTGACAACAAT
>CAYOZX010000254.1:0-5441 GCA_964408515.1 uncultured Acidobacteriaceae bacterium
GCAAAGAAAATCACCAGCAAGGTGATGCTCAAGCCAATCGCGTCAAACAGGAGCCGGAGCCGCTTCCAGCGGGCTCGGCGAGGATCATAAAAGACAGGCTGCGCCATGAATGTTGCTGAGTTTCCATCCTAAGCTGAGGTGGAAAGGCGGTCAAACACGGCAAGAACTTGCCTGCCCTGATCCGGTGGATGCCTGTCTCTTGCGGTCCGTGCCCAACCCGTCGCCTGCGTTACGGTCACCACCTTTTGGTCTTGCCGGTCGCCTCACTCGTTTGCCGTGGCCGGCTGAGCTATATTCTTAGCGTGCGCCAACTCGTGCGCCAGAACCTGCGCTTCTTCCTGGTTGCCACCCTGGCTGCTCTCGCCCTGCGGCTGCTGTTTATTTTCCGTTTCCCGGCCACCACCAACGACTCGTTCGTGTACGGGGATATCGCCAAGAACTGGCTTCAGGATGGCATCTATGGTCTGAGCGGGCCGGAAGCCATCTCGCCAACCTACATCCGCCTGCCCGGCTACCCGGCGTTCCTGGCCGCCGTTTTCGCCATTTTCGGGTTGGAGCACTATCGCGCGGCGCTGTTTCTGCAGATGCTGGTCGACGTCGGCACCTGCTTCCTGACAGCGGATATGGCGCGCCGCCTGATTTCGCCGCGCTCCGGGAAGGCTGCTTTCTTGCTGGCCGCGCTATGTCCCTTCCTTGCCAGCTACGCTGCCGCAGCTCTGACCGAAACGCTGGAAGTATTTTTCACCGCGCTCGCCCTTGATCTTGTGCTGGCAGGGTTGGAAAATGCCCGCCGGCTGGAGGCATGGTTCGGCAGCGGACTGGCCGTGGCTGCGGCCATCCTCCTGCGCCCGGACGGCGGATTGCTGCTCCTGGCCATCGGGCTATATCTCCTGGCGATGCTGGTACGAGCCTGGCGCAAGCCGGCGAGCGTGGCGGCGTCACCGGGGGTCGTCGCGCCGCGCGACCTGGTGCGCGCCGGCCTGATCATCGGTTTCGTCGCCCTGGCGCCGCTGGTTCCATGGGGATTGCGGAACCTGCACACTCTCGGCCGCTTCCAGCCGTTGGCGCCACGCTACGCTAACGAGGAAGACGAGTTCGTTCCGATGGGCTTCAACCGCTGGGTCAAAACCTGGATCGCCGACTACGTTTCCGTCGAGGAAATCTACTGGCCGGTTCCGGGCGAGGCGGTCGATGCCGGGAGGCTTCCCCGCCGCGCCTTCGATTCGGAGGTGCAGCATCAGCAGACTCTGCGATTGATCGCTGAGTACAACCAGCAGCTTCACGTCACTCCGGAACTCGACGCCGGATTCGAGTCGCTGGCCCGTGAGCGCATCGCCGCGGCGCCCCTGCGCTACTACTTCTGGCTTCCCGTGCTTCGCATCACCGACATGTGGTTGCGTCCGCGCACCGAGACCCTGCCCTCGGACACGCGCTGGTGGGAATTTGATGACGATCCCAGAGGGTCAGCTTGGGCGGTGGCCATGGGCGCGATCGGCCTGATTTACGCAGGGCTGGCCCTCGTTGGCCCGCTGCGCTCGCCTACAGCCGCGAAACTGGGACTATTGTTTGCTTTCGTGGCGCTGCGCTCCGCTTTTTTGGGAACGCTGGAGAACCCCGAGCCGCGCTACACGCTGGAGTGTTATCCCCTGGTCATCTTTCTGGCCAGCGCTCTGTGGCGCTGACGCGCTTTATCGGCTCACCGGCGATGAAAGTTTCTCTGCCGTCGCGCGCTCGCGGGCGGCGTCCAGGACGCGCCCCAACTGAGCATAGGCGTCGGCCAGAAAAAGATGCGCCTCCGAGGAGTCGGGCTGGACCTGCACCGCCTTCTCCAGGTTGTTCAACCCGCCAAGCGGGTTCCGCTGCAGGGAGAGAATCCGACCGCGCAGCAGGTTGGCGCGGTAGTGGTCCGGAATGATGCCCAGAGTTGTGTCCAGTTCGGTCATGGCATCAGGCACGCGGTCGATGCGGGCATAGACCGCCGCCAGCGAGAAGTGGGCATCGGCCCAGCGCGGCGCCCGTTCCACCGCGGCGGCGAACTCCGGCGCCGCTCCTTTCCAGTCGCCGGTTTCAAACAGGGCCAGGCCAAGCTCATAGTGGCCCATGCCATTGTCCGGCTGCAGGGCCAGCGCCTTGCGCAAGGGGGCGACCGCGCGATCGAAGCGTTTCAGGCGCGCTTGCGCCATTCCATACTGCATGTTGGCCGCGGGCATGTCAGGCTGCGCCTGCAGCACTCGCTCGAACATCGGCAGAGCCTCTTCATAGCGTGCGTCTTCCACATCGAACATGGCGTCATGCAGAAGGTTGGCGGTTTCTATATTGGCTTTGGGGTCGCGGCCCGTGAGCTTTTTATCCTCCTGCTGGCCCGATGAGGCGTCAGAACCGATGTAGCCCAGCGCCTGCAGTTTCTGCATCTTTTCCGGATCGGGCTTGGCCAGCTCGATCAGAGTTTGGCTGGTCTTGACGCGAAAATCCGCCAGCTGCGACCCCAGCGTGTCCGCGACCGCCGGCGACGAGCCTGCCAGGTTGTGGACCTCCCCGGGATCGGCGCTCTGGTTGTAAAGCTCCCGCTCCGGCGCCTGGATGTAGAGATACTTCCCGGTGCGCAGGGCGCGCAACGCACTCCAGCCAAAAGCGCGGTGCGGGTAGTCAGTCTCGGCATAGCTCGGACGATCCTCAGTCGCGGCGGCGGAGCTCCTGTCTGCGGTGAGAAGACCGAGCAGCGAGCCGCCCTGCATCTCCGCAGGGACGGGGAGGCCGGCGGCGCTCAGCAGGGTGGGTGCGACGTCCACCAGTCCCACGCGGGTCTCGATCCGCCTCCCCGCCGCTTGATTCAGCGGCAGCTTGATCACGAGCGGCACGTGCAGGGTTTCATCGTAGAGAAAGACTCCATGAGTGTTCTCGCCATGCGCTCCCAGAGACTCGCCGTGGTCGGCCATCACCGCGATCATGGTCTCGTCGTAGAGGCCATGCTGGCGCAGCGCGTCCAGAAGCTTGCCCACGCAGGCGTCGGCGTAGGCGATCTCTCCATCGTAGGGCTGGGAGGCAAAACGCTCCTTGTAGGGCGCCGGCGGGTCGTAAGGATCGTGGGCGTCGTATAGGTGCACCCATAGAAAGAAGGGGCCGTTGGGCACCTGGCTTAGCCATCCCAGGGCATGCTGCACCACGAGTTCCGCGCGGCGCTCTACAGTTTTGTAGCGGTCGCTCCCATGGCGCCGTAGCCGGAAACCGGCGTCGTACACGTCGAAACCGCGATCGAAGCCTGGAGCCGTGCCGTCAAGCGGATCCAGAATCAGCGACCCGACAAATGCTCCCGTGTGGTATGCATGCCGGTGAAGGATGTCGGGAAGGTATGGGAGTCTGGCTGAAACAGGCACTCCGAAATCGTTCACATGATTGAACTGCGGATAAGTCCCGGTAAAGATCGTGGTGTGCGAGGCGGTGGTGAGCGGGACGTGCGAGTAGGCGCGCGTGAAGACCATCGCCTGCTCGGCCACAGCGTCCAGGTGGGGCGTCAATCCCCGCCTAGACCCCAGGAATCCCATGCGGTCGGCGCGCGTCGTATCCAGGGTGATCAAGAGGATGTTGGGATACTCGGCAAGTGTGCGGCGGACACTCCTGTCCGCCCTGATCGGTTTTGGGGCTGGCGCATGTTTTGCCGGCGGATTAGCCCTTGTCTGCGGAGAACTCTTGACCTGTTGAGCGTTGACCAGGGGAAGGGCTAACAGGAACACCAGGAAGGATGAAACGAGCCGCCGCACCGCCATAGCAATGAAAAGGGAGTCTACCATAGGCAGACTCCTGGAACGACGATGGTGGCAAATGTTTCTAAAAGATGATTTTCAAGCCGAAATTCATGTTTCTAGGCCCGCCCTGAGCGATCACTGGATTGCCAGAGGCGACATCCGGCGTCTGAGTTAACGTGCCGAAGCTTGAGCTTGTGCCAGTGTTATCAATCGAAGACAGGGCGAAATTTGCTCGATTCAGAAGGTTGTACACCTCCCATCGAATCTGGATGCTGAGTCTCTCATTGACTCTCGTATTCTTGACCAGAGACATATCCCATTGGCTGAGCCCCGGACCCCTCAGCATGTTCCGGCGCGAATTGCCCACAGTGCCGGCGTTTGGAATCGTAAACTGGTTGGGGACAATGGCCACATACGCGTCTGGGTTTCGCGTGTTGTAGACAATCGGCGAACCATCATAATCGTCGCGAATAGAGGATCCGCGGAGTCCCTGGCCGGAAGGATCAGAGCCGCCGTTCTTGAAGACACTGAACGGCTTCCCGCTGATAGCGGTGAAAATCGTGCTGAGCTGCCAACCGCTGCCCAGGCGGCTTCCCAGCGCGTGGATGCTGAACAGTGAGTACACACCTCCGATATTGAAATTCAGGGTTCTGTCGTGATCGCAAAGGCCCCGATTGTCTTTGATGTCGAGTGGGTTGTTTACTTGGGGATAGTCGCCCTGCCCCCCGCGGTTCACCGAATTAAAATCGAAGCACTTGCTCCAGGTTAAGTTGTACGCGGTGTCCAGCCCGTGCCAGGCACGCTGGGTGTAGGAGGTCTGCAGGCTGTCGTACTGTGAAGTTCCGAGGTTCGTGGCCTCGATTACGTGCCGCAAAGTAGGGAATGTACTGGCATAGGGGCGAAAAGGATCGCAAGCACTCGAACTGGTACATGGAGAGCCAAGCGGCGAGGCGTTCAGGTCGCGATAAATGAGCAAGTCCCTTCCGCGCTGGCCGGAATAAGTAACGGTCAGCACGTTATTGCGAAACAACTCGCTCTGCAGGCTCAGGTTGAAATTGTGATATCGAGGTGTCTTGAAGTTTTGCAATACGGAGAACGCGTTAAACGGCGGCACGCCGGTGGGATCAGCTCCATACAACGGCCCGGCGACGGCTGAGTCGAAACATATGTAATCGCCCACATGCGCCACGGGATCGTAACAGCCCTGCCCCAGTGTGTAATTGGTGGCCGAGGGGGGATCGAACGTACCGGCGTTGCCCGCGCCGCCCCCGCCAATGTCCGATAGGTTCGAAATCTGGAAAAAGCCCAGGCTAGGCTGCGTAAACACCCCGGCACGCGCTCCCGCAAATCCATAGGGAGCTGCCAACGCGCCGAAGTTAGCCACGTCGAATGTGAGTGAGTAACCACCTCGCAGCGCGGCCCTACCGTTGCCGAAAATGTCCCAGGAGAAACCGGCGTGCGGACCGAAATCGTGGTAGTCCACATTGTGAATGCCACTGATCCCTTGTCCTACCTGCACAAGCCCACGGCCCGGAATAAAATTCGCCTCGCGATTGCCGGTATCCCGGATGGTACCGTTGACTTCGTAGCGGAGGCCGTAGTTCAGGGTAAGGCGTGGCTTAATTTTCCAATCATCCTGGGCGTAAAACCCCATCGAATTCTGGGTAATGTGGCGATGAGTGTCACCGAAGCTGCGGT
>CAYOZX010000255.1:0-5437 GCA_964408515.1 uncultured Acidobacteriaceae bacterium
TCCGCTACGAATGGCCGCCTCAAAAGCCCCTTGCGCCCCACATTTCGTGCTGAGCAGCCGCAGTCACGAGGTCACCAGACTCAGCCGATGCAATGGTTAGTAGGAGCGCCTGGAATGCGGCATTACTAGCAATTTACACGCGCTGCGTGTGCCACGCTGTGTACTATCAGCCATTCACCATCGACCTTTCGTCATATTGTCCTCATCCGCAATCCGACGCAAACTCCGACACATAGCTATTGCAGGGATGGAACGCGAAACGGCAAAGACCACTCTGATCCCCAAGGGAGGACTTGATGAAAAAGCTCGTGCTCATCGTAATGGCTCTGACAGCAATCCCGATGTTTGCCGGAACGATTAATCTCAACGGCCCACACTACAACCTGAACATCGTTGGAAAAACGAACTGCGCCGGCTCCGACCTTACGGGGTCAAATCGCCACGTGATTGAAGTTCTGCTCAACGGTGGGGACAACGCTACCCAGCTGAACGGTTCCAACGCCTCGTCAATATCGAAGGTAAACAAGATATTTTTGTCCGGCTCAACCGATGGGTCTTTTCAGGTGTTGGACGGGAACGCGTGCGATGGAACCGGCGCTCAGTTTCAATTGCCGGTAACGTGCACGGTCGCCGCTGACGGAACTCAGGTATGTTCATTTACCAGCTACCAGATCTGGGCGCGTGCCCTGGGCACACCCGGTGGCTCCGCAGTGATGACTACGTGCGCGGTGTCCACCATGGGAACGACCAGTACTGCTGATGATCAAGTGGTCTGCTCGACGCTGAATACCGCGGATGCCCTGGTGCGCAAGAATGGAACACCGGTTTGGAAAAACGTCACGACCGAGTTGACGACCATCTCGGGGACGATTAACGGTGTCCAGGTTACCATCCCCATTTTCGACAACTCGTTGTACGACTACTTCTGGAACTACGACAACACCGGTCTGCGACTGGCACAGTTGCGTTTTTACCCCATCCAGTAGACGTGGAGGAAACTGGGCCGGGGCCTGATCGCCTCCGGCCCTTTGTGAATCGCCATGTCCACTCTCCGCATTCTGTTCTTTCTCGTCTCGGGGCTTCAGTTGGCAGCCTCACAGCAGCTTCCTTTAACGGTTAAGGAAACACGGTTTGACTGGGGTCAGGTATTTTCGGACGAACCCGCTGAGCATACGTTCACAATTCGGAATGACGGGAATGTTTCCGTCGCAATCGCCAGGGTGGATCTGACCCCGCCTCTCACCATCAAGAGCATGCCGGCCATACTGCCACCCCGAGAACAACGAACGATCGTCGTGCATCTGGATACTAGCAAGTCTCTGGGACGATTCGATGGATCTGCGATTGTCCACTTCGCAAACCCAGAAATTAGTGGTGTGGAGCTTACACTTGCAGCGAAGGTCGTCGGGCGAATTGAAGTGGCGCCGTGGCCCGCATTTTTTGTTGCAGGTCAGAAGGGTAAGATCACGGAGCAATCACTCGACATCATTAATCACGAGTCCGTGCCCGTACTCATTCGCGCTGTCGAGCACCCAACCGACAACTTCACAACGAAACTGGAAACCGTTGATCCAGGCTGGCACTACCGTCTTACACTGATTCTCAATGCCAATGGCGTGACGGGCAGACATAGCGACCGGATCATTCTACGCACCTCAAGCGCTCAGAATCCGACCGTGCTGGTTGAAGCCAACACCATACTTCGTGCCCGGGTGCACACGTTTCCTGACGCCCTGGACATAGGTACGCTGCGCCTTTCAGACATCGCCAGTAATCCCTCGCTTCTGCGACAAGGCCAGATTTTGATGGTTTACCAAGATGGTGGCACGGACTTCCGGGTATCGGCTCGCAGCAGTCTGGATTGCATCTCGATGTCGGTGGGGCGCAGCCCTGCGGGAGACCGCTACCAGATTCTTGTTTCGCTGTTGCCAGACAAACTGAATGTTGGCGCGATTGGAGGCGAGATCATCATCCGTACCAGCGATCCCGAATTTCCTGAACTGTCTGTCCCCGTAAAGGGCATCATTCTGCCTTGATTCTCCTCGGCCGGCGCGCTAATTGCCGGGTTTTTCCCCCGACCGATTCCGACCCGCGCCTTCAATTTCTCGCGCTGACTCTCAGTCTCGGCTGAACCCGCTTCTGCAATCCCGGCGGCAAGGTTCCGTTGCGCTCCAGGTGACGCTCCAGATCAGGGGGAAGGCGATCCTTCTTGGCAAGCCCCGGGGGCAGCCCGGAACGGTCGTCCACCATGCATTCGCGGATGATCTGCCGCTCGCGCGGCGAAAATTCTGCCGGCCCGCGCGGATCATAGCCGGTTTCTTCGTATGCATCCTCGTCCCGGTCCTCGCGGTGATGGCCATGGTAGGGGCGGGAGTCATCGGCGTAGGGGTCTCCACCCCGGCCATCTTCCTCTGCTTGCCGTGCACCGCCCTGGGACGTGTTGGCCGCGACCCAGGTCAATATCGCCTCCGACTCGATTACGGCGGGCTTCTTCCCCGTGGCCGCCGCGACGCCTGTGCCTGCTGCCGCACCCGCTCCAGCGCCGATCGCGGCTCCCTTGCCCCCGCCGGCTATGGCTCCGATGATGGCGCCTGCGGCCGCGACTCCACCGATCTTCGTAACGTTGCTTTTGGCGTGCGAGCCGCCCTGAAGGACGAAAGACTCGGCGGAAATGGTATAGGTGCGTCCGCGAGAGACAAGCGTGTGCAGGCTAAGCTCCAGCCGCCCCGGATTGCTCAGGCGGCCCGAGCGTTCCACTTCCACAACTTGACCAGTGACTCCGGCGCCCTTGGGGAACAGGGTTCTGCCGCTTGCGATCACCGGAGCGGCCAGGGTTCCGTGAAATGAATCTCCCACATGGGCAGTTTCGCTGCTGATTTTTTCGATGATCCGCACCTGCAATGGCGTGCCGGCAGGAATATTGGAATAAACCTGCGCTGTTGCGCTCGTCCCCAATAAGAGCAACAAGAGCGCTGGCAGAGTCTGGTTCAGGTTTCGAGTCATGTTACGCCCCGATGAAGCAAGATTTACGCGCTGGGTCTTACTCTAGGGCGTGGTCGGGGCAGGGCAAGATTGGCAATCTATCCAAAAGTCCATGAACAAGTAGGTACAGATTGGCCCTGGTTCCGCTCCTTGGACACGAGGGGTCGGAAAAGTTACGGACACACGAGCGCCGCGCGCACGATGGACCGGGCTGAAACCACGGGGCCGGCAGCCGCCAGCCCCGCGCCATTTCCGCAACTCCGCTAATCTTTTAATCTTTGGCCTCGGTGAGGGGCATGGTCACGAGATGCTCGCTGAGGAACCAGACCTGGAGTTCATTGGTACGCAATACGTCGCTCACCACCAGGTCATTTGTGCCATCGTCGCCGACCCTGGAAGCGCGAGCGGCCAGCTCACGGCACTGGCCGATGATGATCTTGTGCGCATCCAGCAGGCGCGAGATCTGCACCGGCACCTCCTCGCGGCCGCGTGGCGGACGTTCGATGCGGGTGGTCTCAGCAACATCGGCCGCCATGGCCAGGCTCAGTCCGCCCAGCAGTTGAATGCGCTCGGCGATGGCGTCGACCAACTCGACCTGCTCGCCGTAATGTTTATCGAACAGAAGGTGAAGCTGATAGAAGGTGGGACCGGCCACCTGCCAGTGCGACTTCTTGTACAGATCGCGCAGGGTCATGGTGTCGGCCAGAAGCTGGTTGAGCTGTTCGGTCATTTCCAGGCGGACGGGCTCTTCCAGTTCCAGGGGCAGAGCGTGGTTGACGGTGCCGAATTTCTGAATTTCATGAGCTTTCTGGTGGAAGTGGGGTTGGGCAGTGATTCCTCCGTTGTTGCCGGCAAGGGTTTTCTTCGCCATTCGAGTTCTCCTGGGCTGAATGTTCTGCGGTGCGTTATTAGATGTCGGCCTGGGTTATGGGGACGCTTGCCAAGGTGCATGCCTCGGCAGTGGGACGTCCGCGCGGATGTATGAGACCACTCATTATAGTCCTTGCCGATTCGGGAGCAGGACGGAAAACGATCCGAGCGGTCGCGCGCTGTGGGCCGCAGCACCAGCAAAATTCCGGACAATTGACTATGATGGAGGGTTCGGCGCTGATTTACGGAGAAGACCTGACGTGGCTGAGACGCAAACCAATGGCGTGGAAGTCCTCGAAACCCGAGAGTGGCTGGACTCGCTTGACTACGTTCTCGCGCAGGGCGGACCGGATCGCGCGGGGCGATTATTGCAGCAGCTTTCGCTGCATGCCCGGCGGGCCGCCGGCGTAAATCTTCCTTTCACCGCCACCACGCCGTACCAGAACACCATCCCGGCCGCGCAACAACCCCCATTTCCCGGTAGCCAGGAAATGGAGCGGCGCATCAAGAGTCTGGTGCGCTGGAACGCTCTGGCGATGGTGGTCAGGGCGAACAAAATTCAAGAAGGCATCGGCGGCCACATTTCCACCTTCGCTTCCGCGGCGACATTGTACGAAGTCGCCTTCAATCACTTTTTACGGGCGCGTACTGAAACCGGAGATCGCGATATCGTCTATTTTCAAGGGCATGCTGCCCCGGGGATGTATTCCCGGGCCTATTTGGAAGGCCGCATTCCCAAGGAGAAGCTGCAGAATTTCCGCCGGGAGCTGAAACCCGGCGGCGGATTGTCCTCCTATCCTCATCCCTGGCTGATGCCCGGTTTCTGGGAGTTTCCCACCGTTTCCATGGGGTTGGGGCCGATCCAGGCCATCTACCAGGCCAGATTCATCCGCTATCTGGAGAATCGCGGGCTGAAGACATCCACCGGTGGGAAGGTGTGGGCCTTCCTCGGCGACGGCGAGATGGATGAACCCGAATCGCTGGGCTCCATTACCCTGGCCTCGCGCGAGCAACTGGATAACCTGATTTTCGTGGTGAACTGCAACCTGCAGCGGCTGGACGGCCCGGTGCGGGGGAACGGAAAGATCATCCAGGAACTGGAGGCCATCTTCCGCGGCGCCGGCTGGAATGTGATCAAGGTTCTGTGGGGCAGCGACTGGGACAATCTCATGGCCCGGGACCGGGACGGCATCCTGGTCAAGCGCATGGGCGAGATCACCGACGGCCAGTATCAGAAATACTTCGTGGAGAGTGGCGCATACTTCCGCCACAACCTGTTCGGCAGTGACCCGCGGCTCCTGAAAATGGTGGAGCATCTCTCCGACGAGCAGCTTTCGCGCATGCGGCTGGGCGGCCATGACCCGATCAAGGTTTACGCCGCCTACAAAGCTGCGGTCGAAAACCAGGGGTCCCCGACGGTTGTTCTGGCGAAAACCATCAAAGGCTATGGTTTAGGCGAGGCGGGAGAAGGCAAGAACATCACGCACCAGCAGAAGAAGCTGAACGAAGACGAGTTGCGCATGTTCCGGTCACGCTTTGGCATTCCCATCCCGGACGAAGAGCTGCAGGATGCGCCCTTTTACCG
>CAYOZX010000256.1:0-5428 GCA_964408515.1 uncultured Acidobacteriaceae bacterium
TGGGCGATCTGCTGCGCGGTCAGCGGCTTCATGGTGGCCACCCGCTGCTTGATGTCGCGGAATTCCGCGCTGTCGCTGCTGTAGCTGGCCTTGCGCGGCAGAGTCGCGACTTCCTTGGCCACCGCCTGGGCGCGATTACCCGGATCGGGGTGATCGCTGAAAAACTGCGGCCCGCGCGAGCCGCCTTCTTCCTCCAGCTTGGCGAAAAAGTCCGCCATGGCCTTGGGATTGAATCCGCTGTCGTACATGATATCGGCGCCCAGGAGGTCTGCTTCGGACTCGGCCTTGCGCGAATTCTTCAGAAAGTACGAGCCCACGCCGAAGGAAAGTCCCAACTGCGCCATCTGGGACAACGCGCCCTGACCCATGACACCGCCCAGAATCGCTAGAGGAAGCTGCGCCGCCATCTGTTTGCTGGCGGCGCGCGTCCCGTGCCGCTGCACCACGTGAGAAATCTCGTGCGCCATCACGCCTGCCAGCTCGCCTTCGTTGTCCGCTGCCTGAATGGTGCCCACGTTTACGAAAACCGGTCCGCCGGGAAGAGCAAAGGCGTTGATCTCCTTCTGGTTGACCACATGAAACGTGTACGGCCACTTTTCCCCAGGGGCGTGAGCCGCGAGTTGAGCGCCCAGGCGCTGAATGTAGAGGGTCAGAGGATCGTTCTCGGGGAGCAGCGGCAGCTGCCTGGCCACTTGCGCCGCCGACTGCTGTCCGGCCTGCACTTCCTCCTGCGCGGAAAACATATTGAAGCCGTGAGAGGGCTGCACCCGCGCCTGCACCACCTGGGGCGCAGTGATGGAGAAGGCGAGCACTGCCAGACTGCGCGCCAGAATCGAATTCGGCTTCATGGTTCCTCCGCGAAGGCCCGGCAGGAACTTTGTCCCTGTCCCCCGGGTCCTGAAAAACCGGAAGAAGATTATCGCAAATATGCCACTGTCTTAGATGCGCGGGGAGAATTTCAGGACTGCGGGAGGCCGATGGAGGCAAAAAGCAAGGTGCCGGTTTCCCGGCACCTTCAGGTTTGAAGCGTAAGAGGAGGCTATTTCCCGTCCAGGGTTCCGGTCGCGCCCAGCTCGCGACGCACCATGGTGCGTGCGGATCGTGCCATCGGAGGCGCCCCGGCGGCGGCTCCATGGCGCTCCAGCAGCATTGGGACCATGGCGTTTTCTGCTTCCTTGACAAACATCAGCTTGCCTTCCGGGCTCAGATCGATGCGGATGAAGTCCCCCAGCTTGACCTGTCCCGTGGCCACCAGATTGGCCAGTTGAAAGACCACGTGCCGCTCGATCGCCCGCTTGAGGTGGCGCGCGCCGTACTTCGGATCCGTTCCCTCGTGCAGCAGGAAGTTCTTCACTTTGGGCGTGCAGTTGAACACGAACTGGTTCATGGCGGAGGCAGTGAGGATGCGCTGCTGCACCATGCCCAGTTCGATCTCCAGGATCTGCTGCAGGTGTTCCGAACGCAGGGTGCGGAACACCACCGTCTTGTCGATGCGGTTCATGAACTCCGGGCTGAACTTGCGTCGCGCCGCTTCCACCGCGGTGCGGTTGATCTTCTCATCCAGATTGGCGTCGATCGTCATCAGCTTGGGGGCGAAGCCCAGTCCGCCGTCCACCAGCGTGCTCATCTCCCCAGCCCCAAGGTTCGAGGTCATGATGATGATGCACTGCGAAAGATCGACCCGCCGGTTGTCGCCCAGGGTCAGGGTGGCCTTATCCAGAATGCCCAGCAGCAACTGCCACAGCGAGTCGGAGGCTTTCTCAATTTCGTCGAACAACAGGATCGAAAGCTTCAGGCTCTCCGTGTGCCACTGGTTGAGCGCTTCCTGGGTAAGCAGAGGATGGGTCTCGCGATGACCCAGGTATCCCGGAGGCGAGCCGATCAGCTTGGCGATCTCGTGGGAATGCTGAAATTCCGCGCAATCGATCTTGATGCAGGCGCGGGAATCGCCGAACAGAGCTTCCGCCATGGCTTCCACCACGCGGGTTTTGCCCGAGCCGGTGGGTCCGAGAAACAGGAGATTGCCGACCGGGCGTCCGGGCGGATTCAGTCCAGCCAGGAACATCTGGTAAATCTCAACCACCTTCTCGATGGCCTGTTCCTGTCCTACGATTCTGCGGCGAAGGGCATTCTCAAACTCCCGGGCATCGTGTGAGCGGCGCGTGGGGTCGAGCATCGTGTTGACGACGGTTTTCATATGCGGTCTGGCCCGATTCTTCCTTTTCTGGAGCCCGTGACTGCCTTGGGGGATCGGGTCCACCGTCTCGTAATGAGAGACAGATTCTGTCAACTCATTTCGGCGGAACGGGTTACTGCAACCTTCTCGCCAATTCGCCGTATCGTCCATTCCCAACTCTCTCTAGGATTTACAGGCGGAGACCCTGACGGCAGGGGTCACTTCCCTTGCGCCGACGCTGGGGCAAAGGGAAATTGTTTGCCACTACCTGGAAGTTTCATGGAACGCCGCACAGGCGCTCGCCCCACTTGGCGTTGACCCGACGTAACTAGCAGAGAAATAAGGGCAAAGCTAGCATCCGACCAACCTTGTTTTCCCGGAGATTGGCTTTGCGCAACCTGAGTCCCATCCCGCTCGCCGCTATCCTCGCCTTTGCCTGTAGTCTCGCCTTGTTTCAGACCGCGGCTGCACCGCCTTTGCATGCGCAGGCGTCGCACGTCGTGCCGGTACGGGCTTCAAGGCCGCCGCTGCCTCTGGCGCCTAGAAATCCGGAACCCGCCCTCGTCCCGGCGCCGCTGCCTGGTACCGCGGTCTACGTGGCGAAGCGGGGAGACAGTCTGCCTCTGGTGGCGAGGAAGTATCTCCCACAGACCTCATTCCTGACCTCCAGCGAACTGAGCGAGGCCATCCGCAAGGCCAACAATGACTTCCACGGTACGTTCCTGAAGGCAGGCCAGACGGTGATCATTCCGGGTCTGCTGCCAGCGCCCATCGTGGAGCCGCCCGTTCCCGTGGAGCGCGATTTTGAAGTGCGCGCCGTCTACCTTACCGGCCTGATGGCGGCCAGCGACCATGGCATCCGTATCATTCGCCGATGGCGCGAGCTGGGCGGAAACGCAGTCGTCTTCGACATCAAGGACAGCGACGGCAGTGTCGCCATTCCCTTCGAACACTCGCTGTTGGGAACTCACAGGGCGTACTTCCACGACCTGCCCAAATTCGTGCATTTCCTGCACTCGCAGCATATGCACGCCATCGCCCGCATCGCCATTTTCCGCGATGAGCGTCTGGTAAAGGCGCATCCCGAGCTGGCGGTGCAGTCGCGCAGAAACCACCAGGCGTGGCGGGAGAATGGGAAGCTGGTATGGACGGACCCTTCGCAGTCCAAAGTGCAGGAGTACGACATAGCGCTGGCAAAGAAAGCCATTGAGGCCGGGGTCGACGAAATCCAGTTCGACTATGTGCGCTTCCCCGCCGAGGGCGATCAGAAAGATGCCAGCTTCGTCTACCAGACCGCGCATCCCGAGTGGCATCGGTCAGACGTCATCGCCGACTTCCTGAAACACGCCTATGCCGAGCTCCACCCCACGGGCGTGCTGCTGTCCCTCGATGTCTTTGGCGTGATGGCCTGGCAGCGTCCTGTGGACTTGGCCCATACCGGCCAGGATATCGTGCGCATGGCCAAATATTGCGATGTGCTCTCACCCATGATTTATCCATCCCACTTTTTCGGTATGGATGGCTACGCCCGCCCCGGAGACGCACCTGAGCATTTTATCGGCGTCTCCATGGAACGCTTCGAGAAGATCACACAGGGCAGTGGAGTGGTGATCCGCCCCTGGCTGCAGGCTTTCCGCTGGAAGACGAAAACTTACTCGCCGGAATACATCAAAACCCAGGTGCTGACCGCCAAGAACAAGGGTGGCGTCGGCTTCCTCTTCTGGAATGCCGCCAACGACTACAGCAAGCCCTATGTAGCCATGCCGGCGATGAGCGCTGCCAAAGGACAATATTTCCGGGGAGACGAGGTACCGAAGACGCTCCAGGCAGCGGCAGAAGAGCCTCGCAAATAGCGATGGTAAGAGTTTCGCTCCTCTAATTCTGCGTTAGCCGAAACGCGAGCTTGTACAAAGTGCTTCGGACGAGCTTCGCCATCGCCAGAGGCCCCAGATCCCAACTTCCGGGTTGCCCGTCAACCGTCCGGAACGGTCACGACGGCTAATCAACTAAAACCCCGCTGCAAAACCTGAGATGGACCCAGCAGGCCCAGCCGGGCCACTTCAAGAAAGGACCGGCCCCGACGTCGAGGTTCCGTGCAACCAGCCGTCACTGCGAATGGCATTGTTCCCGATAGTATAGGCCGTTATAGTGTGGGACCTTGAAGGGATCGTTATCCTGGGAGGGACACGAAGCGGAGAGGAGGAGAAATGCCACTGCGTCTGGACAGCCGCCCCGTGGGGGACGTGATGGTGGTGCAGTGCGACGGGCGAATCGTAGCCGGCGCTGACGTGCACTCGCTTCAGGTGCACCTCGAAAGACTTTTGCCCAAACATCATGACGTCGTCCTGCAGTTGGAACGGGTTGAGTTCGTCGACAGCAGCGGACTGGGAGCGCTGGTGCGTCTGGTTTCAACTGCGCGAGCGAACGGTGGCGATCTTAAACTATGTGCCTTACACCAACAGGTGCGGAGAACTTTGGAGATAACTAACTTGCTTTCTCTGTTCGAGACCTACGACTCCGAAGCCGAAGCCATCGTGGCGGCGTATCTGGGATCACGTTACTCGAAGGACAGGTCTGGCGAGAAGCAACTCAGCATTCTCTGCGTCTACGATTCGGCCGAAGTGCGCGCCCTACTGGGGGAAGTGCTATGCCGCGCCGGCCACAATGCCGTCACCACCGGCAACCTGTACGACGCCCAGATTCTGCTGAAGGCGACGAAGGCAAGACTTGTCCTCTTGGGCGCAAACATGCAGTCCGTGCACGGCGCCTCGACCAAGAAGATGATGGAGGAGATCGACCCGGCGGTGTCGCTGGTGGTGCTAGACGAAGATTTTGCCGCACAAGATCCGGGAGAGGCCGCAACTAAGCTGCTGGAAACCATCCGCAGCCATACTGTTGGGGGATAGTTCAACCCAACAACGCTAAAGTTCGTTTGGGTGGCCCGAATCGAGAAATCCCGGTTAGTCGGCCAATGCGAAAGGTAAGGGTCTGCTCGCGCTGCACCGCTGCCAAAGCGGCTGTCAGGCAAAGGAAGACGGATTGACCACTGCCCATCAGCTCGGGTCCCATGCGCTCCGAGTATTGCCGTCAGGCTCTGGTGCGGCCTATGAAGCACCCGCCTTAAGGCGACCATTACTTGCGTAACCGCCTGTCTACCCGGGAGCCCGCCCCGGCGAATCTTGTCCCCCGGTTATAAT
Source organism: uncultured Acidobacteriaceae bacterium (assembly GCA_964408515.1). Lineage (GTDB taxonomy): Bacteria > Acidobacteriota > Terriglobia > Terriglobales > Acidobacteriaceae > CAYOZX01. The sequence goes on from CAYOZX010000256.1 coordinate 5,374, forward strand.
TTTCCTTTAGCTTAGCCGTAGTCCCCCGGCCGCCGCACAGAACCGAGTTCAACCC
>CAYOZX010000257.1:0-5385 GCA_964408515.1 uncultured Acidobacteriaceae bacterium
GCTGACCCTGCGACCGCCCGAAATAACCTATGCGATTAGCGCCGCACTACACCAGCAGTTCAGCTTTTGCCTGCGAAAATGCATTTACTTGTGTGGCAGGTCACCCGGCCGGTCTGGGCCCAATACCATCGGCACGAACATCACGGGTGCAACGGCGCGCTGGCGGATCGTGCCGTCGGCGGCTTTGTCCACCACCGTCAGCGTCTGCGCGAAAGGGCTGGCCCCCACGGGCGCAACCAGTTTTCCGCCCGGCTTGAGCTGGCTCAAGAGCGCGGGCGGCAACTCCGGCGGCGCGGCGGTGAGGAGGATACGGTCGAACGGGGCATGTTCGGGCCAGCCCAAATATCCATCTCCCTGCCGCACGGTAACGTTGCTGTAGCCGAGGGACGCCAGACGCTTGCGCGCGGATTGCGCCAGCTCCGCCACAATCTCGATGGTATAGACGTGCGCCACCAGCGTAGATAGAACAGCGGCCTGGTACCCGGACCCGGTGCCGATTTCGAGGACGCAATCGCGCCGGCCAGGCTCGAGCAATTCCGTCATCAGGCCAACAACGTACGGCTGGGAAATGGTCTGGCCGCCTCCGATAGGCAGCGCGTGGTCGGCATACGCCTCGTCGCGCCAAGTCTCGGGAACGAACAGGTGACGGGGCGTGGAGCGGAGGGCGCGAAGGACTTCCGGATTGTGCACACCGCGCGATTCGATCTGCTCGCGCACCATTCTCTCGCGCCGGGCCGCGAAGGGATCTTCAGCCCAAAAGATGAGAAGCATAGCGACGAAACGCGCAACGAACACTTGCACGAACCCTATTCTATCGGAGTAGACGTTTAGGCTGTGGAGTTTGCCGAAGTCGGGTACACCTTCAGTGTATGGCGGCGGTGGACGGCGCCAATGGATGGGCGAAGTTGAGGAAGGAGGTGGCTTCGGGGAAAGAAAATGACCGCGTGGGACGCGGTCGAAAAATTATGGCGGTTTCACTTGTTTCTCGAACCGGCAGCTGAGCTACAGTCAACCCACCATGTCCCTGGTCACCGGGACGCGCCTGGGCCCCTACGAAGTCCTTTCGCCGCTGGGTGCGGGTGGCACGGGCGAGGTTTACCGTGCGCGCGACACGCGGCTGGATCGAACCGTCGCCATCAAGGTCCTGCCGGAGCACCTGTCACAGAAGCCCCAACTGCGCGAGCGTTTCGAGCGCGAAGCGCGAGCTGTTTCCAGTCTGAGTCATCCGCATATCTGCCCGCTCTACGACATCGGCCACGAGGACGGCGTCGATTTTCTGGTGATGGAGTTCCTGGAAGGCGAAACGCTGACTCATCGCCTCCAGAAGGGGCCGCTGCCGCTCGATCAAGTGCTGCGCCATGCCGTCGAGATTGCGAGTGCACTGGATCACGCACATCGTCACGGGGTTGTGCATCGCGACCTGAAGCCCGGCAACATCATGCTGACAAAATCAGGAGCGAAGGTGCTCGACTTCGGGTTGGCGAAGGTCAGGGCGGCGGAAGCCGTGGGCGGCATGACCCAACCGACGGAGACGTTGACTGAGGAAGGGGTGATCCTGGGCACGCTGCAGTCCATGGCGCCAGAAACCGCGTCCAACACTCGGCGGAAACTGGTGGCGGCGCCACGCGCTGCTGTTGTCCCATCTAAGCCAGCAATATACGGCCTTTACTCTAGACTCCGGGAGCGGCAGCGTGACGAACCTGCGCCGTTCTGCTATTGCGTCCTAATGTCGTCACCTGCTTGACCAGCATGTAGCCACCAACTGCCGCTCCCTTGCTCTATGTCGACCTTCGGGGAAAGGCGCGAGTGCTCTGGCCGCAGAAGGGCCCGGGCGATCATGGGCATGACGCAAACCAGCGACGCCAGGCTGCTGGAAAACTTCCGAAGCGCCAAGTCCCGCGGTCCATCAATCCCCTCGGGGGCTTCAACCAGCTAACGAAAAATGACCTCAACTCGCTCGTCGTTTAGCCTCAGTTAGCCGGCCGACCATTCACCCCTGAGGGGGCCAGATGTTAATTCTTATCACCCATCAAAGGGGGTACGCCATGGCGGCCGCCGGAGGCAAGGGGAAGAAAACCCTGATGATCCTGTCGGTTCCGCTGGCCCTGTACTCTGCAAATGTCTATCGTCTGTGCTGACCGGCGGACCGCCTGGGGAGGCCGACGGGCTTCATTCAGAGCCGTTAAAAACAGTAGGAGGCGGCAAGTGTTCGTTCGATGGTGGAAAGCTTCGCTAGGGATTTTACTGGTCGGGGCTCTCGGGTTGGTTCCTCTCCATGCACAGCAGGCTCAGAAGCAGTGGAAGGACAACGCGGAATACGATCTTTTTGACAGCATTAGCAAAGAGAAGGATGTGAACAAGCGGCTTGCTCTGCTCGATACCTGGAAACAAAAGTATCCCGCGAGCGACTACAATCCCGAGCGCCTGCAGGCCCTGATGGCTACCTACCAGGAGATGAACCAGCCGGATAAAGTTCTTGAAACCGGCAGCGAGGTTCTGCAGACTGATCCCAAGAACCTGCAGGCCCTCTACCTGATGACCCTCAACGTGCAGCGCCTCGCCAAGCCCACCCCGGGCCAACTCGCCGCCGTCGAGCAGGCTGGCAATGGGCTGCTGGCCAACCTCGACGTGTTCTTCGCCGCAGACAAGAAGCCCGCAGCCACCAGCGAAGCCGACTGGAAGAAGGCGCGTACCGACACCGAAGCGCTGGCCCAAACCTCGTTAGGCTGGATTAGCATGACGAAAAAGGATAATGAGAACGCCGAAAAGCACTTTGCCAAAAGCCTCGAGGCAAACCCGATTGACGCTCAGGTCTCCTACTGGCTGGGCACGGTGATCCTAGAACAGAAAAAACCCAGGCGGCAGTCCTAGGCGCTGTTCCACCTCGCCCGCGCGGCGTCACTCGATCCGGCCCCTTCGGCAGGCAGCTTGACCCCAGAAGTCCGGCTAAAGGTAGACGACTACTTTGTGAGGGCATACACACACTTCCACGGTGACGATAAAGCAGGGCTGATCAAGCTCCGCACCCAAGCCAGGTCGAACGCGATGCCGCCCGCTGGCTTCAGGATTACTAGCCGATAAAGTTGTGATTTCGTTTCTCTGCCACGCTCTCGTGTTTTGAGTCAGAAGTTTCGCAAAAAGGGCGAGTGCCAGGCTGAACCGCACTCGAGGGAAACGAAAGCTACGGTTTTCTTTCCCGTTCAACCCTTTCTTCCCTTCCCAACGCCGCCTCCCCAGCCTGATGCTGCCCGACATCCGCGCGCTACCGCCTGCACGGGTTCAACGTGATCCGGTCGGATCCGAAAATTTGCGGGTTCAATCTGACTGGCGCGCGGGGCAGCAAGGACGAGCAACAGGTGCTTGCGGGAGAATGTGGGCGGGCGAGCCGTGACACTCCCTTCCAGGGCAGCAGAGGGGCAGGGGAAAATCACCTGACGCCCCCCCTTGACTGGCGTTTTTATTTCCACTAAACGTATTGGCAAGAGACCAGTTAAGGAGGGAGCCTATGCCGTTCGCTATCACTCCGATGATCGCAATGCTGGGGATTTGGGGCATCGTGACGTGTGTGTTCATCGGACTGGTGATTTACCGCTCTTTGATTGGGATGCAGGAAGAGGACCAGTTGTTCCTGAGTTCATCCGTTCTCGAGGACAGACAGAAAGAGATTGTGTCGAAGCTCGAGCGGATCTCGCCGTACACCAAAGGCTTTGGTTGGGCGTCGGCAGGCTTACTGCTCCTGATCGCCGGCTTCTCGCTGTACAACGCTTTAATCCATTTTCAGGGAAGCTGATCCCGATTCACCGGCGCAAGTCGGTTACGTAGGTGGCGGGCTGTTCAAGGCGCTAGGAGCTTCCAGCGAAGGAGGGAGTTCGCATCTCCCCAGAATCTCGGCAGCCGGGTCGCCCACGGGGATTGATTTCGAGCGCAGCCGGTCATATGCTGTTTACCCACTGAAAGGAGCCTCTTTTGTATGCCATCGCTGCAGCCGACCGCCAAACCCCCATGTTCGTGGCGATCATACGCACCGATTTCCAGGAGGTGCACCGTGCCCGATAGCGTCATGCGGGGTGTAACGATAGGCATTCTGGTCTTCACCGGTCTAACCCTCAGTGCCTGTTCCGGTGGCCTAAAGGAAGGAACGCCCGCCTTCTATTGGGCCGCGGCTCAAGAGAATTTTGCCATCGCCGATTATGTGAAGACCGTTCAGCATCTGGAGCGGCTCAGTACGAGCGACAGCGAATTCAGCGCACGAGCTCGGCCCTGGTTGCTGGTGATGACGTCGGGCATGGCTCAGGGTTACATGGACCTGGCGGACAGTTTCGAGGCCGGCTCCGGCGCCACCAAGAGCAGGTCCGGCGAGTTTCGCCGGCGCACCAACAACTACCGCGTCGAGGCGGACCATCTGGCACTCGAATTCCTCGAGACCTTTGACCGATTCCAGAAAGGCACAGATGATCCCGTTCCGATCGCGCTCCCCTTCCCCAAAGGAAGCGCGTCGCCTGTGGAACAGTTGTCGAGAGTGGCGGCCGGATCAATGCCGGAGCCAGGGGACATTGAGTTGGCGGAGAAAGCAGCCATCCGGCGGAGAGTACTGCTTGCCGCGTGCAATGCCGCGGGGGCACCGGACGATCCGACCAAGACGCAGGAGCTGATGAAGCCTGGTAACTTCACGGTTCCCCGTTCGGCGTTCGTGATTCTAATGGCCGATACACTGTTCCAGCAATCACAGCTGTACAACCCGCGGAAAAGAGCCGATCCGGACAAATTCAAGCTTTTCGGGAATCGAGCGATGGAAGCGCTGAAGACAGTTCCAGAGACCAAGCAGACCAAGGATCTGAGTACCAAGATCGCCAAGAATCTGAAAAAGACCCTGAGCGAGACTCTCGGTGATCAACCAATGCAGGCCACGCGGAAGTGATCAAGGTGATTGCCTGCGGCCCGTCCGTCGGTCCCTCAGTCCCTCAAGATCTTCAGGTTAACCGGGCCGGAGATGGTTTGACCCACTCCGATCTGAACAGTCGAGTCTCCGGGCGGGAGATCGGCCGGCACGTCCGCATTGATCTGCACGCCCGTTGCGGGGTCGGGTGGGGAGAGATGCTGAACGGCAAGGCGCATGTCTCCGATCGCGAGGTCGATATTGTTGCAGTCAGCATTCTCCGGAAGACCGCTGACCCATATGGAGACGACGCCGTGCGGCTTTAAACGAACCACGTTCGGTTCCCATGTCCTACCGTCACGGATAGCTGTGATCCGGACGGACTCCGCAACTACAGGAACATCGACAGCGATGCGGACGCCGCTGCTGAACGCGCTAGTACCGACACGTATGCGAACTTCGTGAAATCCGCGATCCAGGCCAGGCGGCAACTTGAAATTGGCTTGCCA
>CAYOZX010000258.1:0-5364 GCA_964408515.1 uncultured Acidobacteriaceae bacterium
GCCGAGGCGGCAAGCCAGAATCCCCTTTTGCTATGCTTCCCTCATGCTGGCCGACTACGCCGTGCGAGTGGAACAGTCGCGCGGACGCCGCATTCCTGAGCCGCAGCACCCTTACCGCAATGACTTCCAGCGCGACCGCGATCGCGTCATTCACGCCCGCGCGTTCCGCCGGCTGGAAGCCAAGACGCAGGTTTTCACCCGCCGCTTCTCTGACCACTTCCGCAACCGCCTGACCCATACTCTCGAAGTGGCGCAGATCGCGCGCACCATCGCCGGCGCGCTTCATCTGAACGTAGACCTGGTGGAGGCGCTGGCCCTGGTCCATGATGTCGGCCATCCTCCCTTCGGCCATGCCGGCGAGAAAGCGCTGGACGCCGCGATGGGCGCGCATGGGCATTCCTTCGACCACAACCTGCATGCCTTGCGGATCGTGGAAGATTTTGAATTGCGCTATGCCAGGTTTCGCGGGCTCAATTTGACCTTCGAGGTGCGGGAGGGAATCATCAAGCACTCCCGTGACTATTCCGCTGCGCGGTTCCCCGAACTCGCCGAGTACGCGCTGGATCAGCGGCCGCCGCTCGAGGCCCAGCTCATCGATCTGGCCGACGAAATCGCCTACAACACCGCCGATCTCGATGACGGTTACGAAGCCCATCTGCTGACGCTGGAGCAGATTCGCGCGGGCTTGCCGGTGTTCGACCGCTACTACCGCGAAGCGGAGGAGATCTATCCGGATGCGCTGGAGAAGCTAAAGTTCAACGAGGCCCTGCGGCGCATACTCGATCGCATGGCCGGGGATTTGATTCGCAACCTGCAATCCGAGATCAAGCGCGCCGGTCTCCACAGCCTGGACGATGTGCGCGCTTTTCCGCGGCGCGTGGCAAGCCTCAGCCCGGAGGTCGAAGAAGAGCGGCGCGCCGCCAAGGAGTTCCTCTACCAGAATCTTTACTTCAGCCCCGTCCTGGTTCCGGAGAAAAACGACGCTGAGCGCGTGATTCACGAGCTGTTCGAGTTCTGGATGGAAAAGCCGGACAATCTGCCCCCTGCCTACCGCGAAAAGGCGGAAGATGTGCCTCTGCCGCGCGTGGTCTGCGACTACATCGCGGGCATGACCGACAACTACATCTACGAGCAGTATGAGAAGTTCTGCGGCCAGCAGGCCTGAGGTCGACGAAGTGTCAATGCAAACAAATATCCGGCCTCATTCGATGATTGACACGATTTTCGTCTGGCGACCTAACGACGTCACGAGATCGTAGGGTACGAAGGTAGAGACGATCGGAACCTCTATCACCCTGTGCATAACCCGCACAGCCTTCTCCTTGATCTTGCGGTCGGCCTCAGTCCGTGAATCTACAAACCCTGCCTCGACCAGCATCTTGTCGAGTCGCACAGCCTTGATATTCTGTGTGTCCAGACTCCCATCCTGTTGCTTCTGCGCCTCCCAAAGGGGAAAGTGTTTGCTTGCCTCTTTTTGAAATTCTGCAGCGCCACCCGCGACCTCAATCCGGGCCAGTTCTACCGTAACCCGCTGCGTGCTTGCGGGCATTTCTCCCTTCTGGAACTGCCGGGCCCAGTCTTCTCCGGCTTTCACTGCCGCCGGCTCGGAATGGAAGTCCTTCACGATCCGCCGAGCCAGGTCTTTTTTGGCGTCCATGGGATGCGACCCGTGCTTCAGTTTCTCGATTTCCGGAAGCTGCGCGTCGGTCAACAGCTCGTAGTAGCGCCACATCATCCCGTCGGAGATCGACATAATCTTGCCGTACATTTCAAGCGGCGGCTCCAGGATGCCGATGGCGTTGCCCAGCGACTTCGACATCTTCTGCACGCCGTCGAGGCCCTCGAGAATCGGCGTGGTCAGCACCACTTGAGATTCCTGCCCGTAGGCCCGCTGCATTTCCCGTCCGATCAGCAGATTAAATTTCTGGTCCGTGCCGCCCAGTTCGACATCAGCCTTCAGCGCCACCGAGTCGTACCCCTGCGCCAGGGGATAGAGGAGTTCGTGCAGGGCGATGGGCTTCTCTTCCTGGAAGCGCTTGTGGAAGTCCTCGCGCTCGAGCAACTGCGAGACGGTGAACTTGGCCGCCAGGCGAATCCAGTCGGCGGACTTCAGCTTGTCGAACCACTCGCTGTTGAAGCGGACCTCGGTTTTGGCCTGGGAAAGAATCTTGAACACCTGCGCCATATAGGTCTTGGCGTTTTTCATGATCTCTTCCGGACTGAGCGGCGGGCGCGTGGCCGAGCGGCCCGTAGGATCGCCGATCATGCCGGTGAAATCGCCGATCAGGAAGATGACGGTGTGGCCCAGGTCCTGGAAGTGCTTGAGCTTGCGCAGCACAACCGTGTGCCCGAGATGGAGGTCGGGAGCGGTCGGGTCCATGCCCAGCTTGACGCGGAGCGGTGTGCCGGAGGCCTTGGATTTTTCCAGCTTCGCGCGAAGCTCCTGGGCGGGAATGATTTCCGCGGCGCCTTTGCTGATGTAGTCGATCTGTGACTGAACGCTGGGGAACTCAGGCATGGCTGTAGATTATAGCGGCAAGCCTACGCGGGGACCGCACGCCCCTAGGGGTTCGTGGCTCGTGTCCGCGCCAGCCTTCTTCCGGCGATCTGGTAATCGCCCTCCAGAACCATGTTGATGGCTTCGGTGTAGGCAATGTGTTCCTGCTCCAGAATTCGTGCCGCCAGGGACTGCTCATTGTCGGTATCTAGCACGGGCACCGCCTTCTGCACGATGATGGGGCCGTGGTCGAGCTCTTCATCCACAAAATGCACCGTGCAGCCAGTGACTTTGACGCCGTAGGCAAAGGCCTGCTGCTGAGCTTCCAGGCCGGGAAACGAGGGCAGGAGCGAAGGATGAATATTCAGAATCCTGCGCGGAAACTGCTGCACAAACCAGGGCGAGAGCAGCCGCATGTAGCCGGCCAGGCAGACCAGGTCCACCTTGCGCTGCCGCAGCGCCGCCACCACTTCGCGATCGTGTTCCTCGCGCTGCTTGCCTTTCGACGGTATCGCCAGCCCTTCCAGGCCCATGCGTTTCGCGATCTCGAGGCCGCCCGCATCCGGCCGGTTCGAGATCACGACCGCGATGCGGGCGTGGGGAATCTTCCCCGCCGCCACATTCCTGGCGATCGCTTCGAAGTTGGAGCCGCGTCCGGAAAGCAGAATGCCGAGGTTGTGCATAATGGAAGGGCGGTCGCTGGTTTTGTTTGCCTGAAGATTAAATCACAGAAGACGCAACCGACGCAGGGTTTGCCCGACTGCATGCCGTTGGTTATAGTTGAAGTGCATGTATCAGGACTTCCACACCGTTGACCGCTGGACCAAGGCCGATGTCCACTGCATCTATCAGGCCCTGATCGTCGCGATCGCGACCCGTCACGCAGACGCTGTCGATATCAAGTTCCTGGTCGATGGGCGCCCGGTGTGGATCGCGCTTCCCCATCCCGCGTGGGTTGAATACAAAAAGCGCACCGGCAAGGTGATTACGGATTCGCTGGCGGTGGAAATCGCCGGGCACTATTTGAAGTCGGCGCTGGAGTCAGGCGAAGGCGTGGGCCGCGAAATGTACTCTCTGACCGTGGAAGAAACGCTGCAGCATCTGGATGCGGTGGTGAGCCAGCCGGAGGTTCAGCACGCCAGGAGTTAGCTGCCTGAGAGCGCGCAATTTCACCCCTTTGTCACTCCGAGCCGCGTGCAGCCGCGCAAGGGGCGGGTGGCACGCACGAGGAATCTGCCTTCGCTCAACCTCTCGCCAGGGCTGAAACAGCAGATTCCTCATGGCTGAAGCCATTCGGAATGACAATTGCCCATGACGTTGCCCGGTGACAACCGCGTGGCAGAACCGCCCGACTTCCGTCGCTCTCTACAATCGGCAGATGAGGAGTTCGCGCTCGTAAATCATCTCGGGCGGAAGGTGGGCGTGCAACAGGATGAACAACTCCTCGTGGCCGATCACCTCGGCCTTCCAGGTTGCCCGGTCCACCGCTTGTAATTGGTCAAATTTCTCTCGCGGGAAGTCCAGGCCCTTCCACTCCACATCCTCGTAGTAGGGGGTCCAGCCGATGGGAGTTTCCTTGCCTTGGGCACGGCCGTGAACGCGGTCCACGATCCACTTGAGCACACGCATATTGTCTCTGAACCCGGGCCAGATGAACTTGCCGTCAGCGTCCTTGCGGAACCAGTTCACATGAAAGATGCGGGGGGTACGGGTGAGCGAGCGCTGCATCTTGATCCAGTGGCGGAAATAGTCGCCCATGTGATAGCCGCAGAAAGGAAGCATAGCCATGGGGTCGCGGCGCACTTTGCCGATCTCACCAGCAGCCGCAGCGGTCATCTCTGATCCCATGGTAGCTCCGACGTAGACTCCGGCGCTCCAGTTGAAGGCCTGATAGATCAGGGGAATGGCGCTCGCCCGCCGGCCGCCGAAGATGATGGCGCTGATGGGGACGCCCTCCGGATCCTCCCAGGCGGCGTCGATGGTCGGACACTGCGATGCCGGAGCGGTGAAGCGCGCATTGGGGTGCGCTGCCTTGGCCCCGTTAGCCTTGGCAGTTTCAGGCGTCCATTTTCTGCCCTGCCAGTCCAGGCACTCGGCGGGCGGTTCGTCGGTCATGCCTTCCCACCACACGCCACCCTCCGGCGTGAGGGCGACGTTGGTAAAGATCGAGTTGCGCGCCAGCGCCGCCATGGCGTTGGGATTGGTCTTCCTCGAAGTACCCGGCGCCACCCCAAAGAAACCGTACTCCGGATTGATCGCCCGCAGAAGACCATCGGCATCGGGCTTGATCCAGGCGATGTCATCGCCGACGGTCCAGACTTTCCATCCCTCGAAGCCCTTGGGCGGCACCATCATGGCGAAGTTGGTCTTGCCGCAGGCGCTGGGGAAGGCCGCGGCCACGTAGGTCTTCTTGCCCTTGGGATCCTCCACGCCCAGGATGAGCATGTGTTCCGCCATCCAGCCTTCGTCGCGCGCGATATTGGAAGCAATGCGCAGGGCGAAACATTTCTTGCCCAGCAGCGCGTTGCCGCCGTAGCCAGAGCCATACGACCAGATTTCGCGGGTCTCGGGAAAATGCACAATGTACTTTTCCGGATTGCAGGGCCAGGGCACATCCTTCTTCCCTGGCGGCAGGGGCGCGCCCACGCTGTGAATGCAAGGCACTACCCGCTGCACATCTTTGTCGATTTCCCGGAAAACATCGATCCCGATGCGGGCCATAATGCGCATGTTCACCACGACGTAAGGCGAGTCGGTCAGCTGCACGCCTATCTGCGACATGGGCCCGCCCACCGGCCCCATGCTGAACGGCAGCACGTACATGGTGCGTCCCTGCATGGCGCCGTTGAATTTCTCCTTCAGCTTGC
>CAYOZX010000259.1:0-1392 GCA_964408515.1 uncultured Acidobacteriaceae bacterium
CCAGGTTACTGCCCCCCGCCCTCAACTCCACCAGTGTCCTCTGTGGTTATCCAGGCCTTCGATTTTCCTCCGTGGACTCCGTGCACTCGGTGGTAGATCCGGGTTTTGAAATTCCAGGTTACTGCCCCCCCGCCCTCAGCTCCACGACTTCCCCGCCTCTCGCGATCAGGGCTACCGACGCCATGCCGATGAACAGGCCGTGCTCCACCACCCCCGGCATCGCTTCCAGCGTCCGGGCCAGAGCCGGCGGATCGGGAATCTGGCCGAACTTGCAGTCGAGAATATGGTTGCCTTCGTCGGTGACGAACTTCTTGCCGGATGCTTCCTGGCGCGGGGTAACCGCGGCACCCAGGGCGGCGATCCTCTTAGCCACCAGCGCTTCTGCAAACTTGATGACCTCCACCGGGACGGGAAACCTGCCTAGCATCGCGACCTGCTTGCTTGAGTCCGCGATGATGACCAGCTTCTTGGTTGCCGAAGCCACGATCTTCTCGCGCAGCAACGCCCCTCCACCACCCTTGATCAACTGCAGGTTGGGATCGACCTCGTCCGCTCCGTCGATCGTGACATCGATTTGCTGGATTTCATCCAGCGTGCTCAGCGGGATGCCCAGGCTCTTCGCCAACTCAGCAGTGTGGTTTGAGGTCGGGATGCCGCGGATCTTCAGTCCCGCCCGCACCCGTTCCGCCAGAAGCCGAATGGCGAAGGTGGCGGTCGAGCCGGTTCCCAGCCCGACAATGTTGCCTTCACGCACAAACTTCAGGCTGGCGCGCGCCGCCGCCTCTTTCTCCCGGTCGTTGGCCATGCGGGAACCGTCCTCGCGACCGTTACTCTACCGCGTTCCGGGTTGCGCTACCAATGCGCGCGACGGCTAGCGATCCACAAGTGGCGACGCCTGCCCAAAGCGCTGGGTTGCATACCCGACAATCATGCCCACGATTCCACCTGGAATCATGATTTCGAAGTAGTAATGTTTGCCTTCCGGATTCGGCATGGCCGCCACTGCGAACGCCAGCAAAAGGCCAATGCCCAGGCCAAACAGGATTCCCAGCGGCAGCGAGTTCACCTTTTTCGCGAAATAGCCGATGAGAACCCCCGTGATCAGGCCTTTCACAGTCGATCCAATTACGATGCCCACGAGCTGCGCCCGCGCCTCCGGCGTAAACCACGCCGTCAGCCCGTCGAATATCCCCAAAACGCCTCCCAGCACCAGGCCCAGCACGATTTTGTTCATGTCTCTGCTCCTTTTGCGCCTTTCCGGCTGCTGATCTTCTTTTCAACGCCACGGGAAAATCCTTTAAAGGAACAAAGTTCAGATTGCCGGTTGCAGGTCTCGCCCGCTCCGGTTACGAGGCTCAACGCAATTGCTCCCTGGCCTCGACGACCTGCAAA
>CAYOZX010000259.1:1492-5360 GCA_964408515.1 uncultured Acidobacteriaceae bacterium
CGCCACACGATAAAGACCGTTCGCATGACCAGGTATGCCAGGATGAGCAGGATCCATGTCCGGTTCTTTCGCGTCCATCTCCCAAGCCGGCCTGCGAGCGACTCGGGATAGGCACTGACCGACAATTCATCCACATAGCGCGCCACGTCATTCGCCAGCGCAGTGACCGATGGGTAACGCTGAAGCGTGTCCTCTGCCATGGCCTTGTGGCTGATCGCGGCCAGCGCTTTGGGCACAGGCTGGCACCCGTCGAGCAGAAACTGCAGGAGTGCGCCCAGAGAAAAAATGTCTGCCGGCGGACCTACGGCTTCGACTTCTCCCCGCGCCTGCTCGGGCGCCATGTAACCGGGCGTGCCGAGCACGGCTCCGTGCCCGGTGCCGGCGTTCCCAGAGTCTGCATTCGTTTGCGGCTGCACCGTGGCGGAGGAATTCACGTCGCCGGCGCCTTGCCCATTCTCCCGTAGCACTTTGGCCAGGCCCCAGTCCATAACCAGCACTTCGCCGAAAGGTCCGACCATGATGTTTTGCGGCTTGAGATCGCGGTGCACGACGCCGTGTGCGTGGGCGAACGCAACCGCGTCGCAGATTTTCTGCAAGCTGCGCAGGCGCTCCGGGAGGCCGCCCATACTCTGCTTTTTCTGGTCGAGCCGTTGTCCCCGCACCAGCTTCATGGTGTAGAACACCCGGCCATCGGGCAGCGTGCCCACCTCATGCACGGGAACTATGCCCGGATGCTCAAGTTGAGCGATGACTCTTGCCTCGCGCAAAAGGCGCTCCGCCAAATCGCCCTGGCAGTCCGCCAGGCGGATCACTTTGAGCGCCACCTGACGGCCCAAAGCCGTGTCCTCGACGCGGTAGATGCTGCCCATCCCGCCCTCGCCCAGCTTCTCAAGCAGGACATAACCGGTGCCGGTCAGGTCGGGTGCGTCCGCCGCGGCACGCAGCCGCTCCCGGGCGTCATCCGATAGCCAGTTCATGCCTGCCTCCCCGGGCGTTCTATGCCCAGCAAAGCGCTCTTTTCCCGCTGAAATTCGTCCTCGCTCCCGGTCATGTCGCGCAGCTGTTCCAGCACCACCCGGCGAAGCTGCCGGCGCGCCCAGGCCAGGTAGTTGGTGACCTCGGCCGTCTTCAGACCAAATTGCTTTCCCACCTCCTGATAGGTGAGATCTTTGCCCGCCCCTTCGATGTCGTACAACTCGAGCAGGCGATAGTGGATCGACTTACCCTGTTCCTCGCATTCCCTCCGTAGCCGCTCGACAGAGAGCGTAAACACGCTGCGCGCCCATTCCCGTTCGAAAAAACTCTCCATAGCCGCAGGCGAGGGAATGTTGCAGTGCTGCAGTTCGCCTTCGGCGGCTTCAAAGTCGAGCGACAGGATCCGCGCCCCACCTCCCCGCTTCAACCGTTGTGCTGCCTTCTCTGCATTGCAGATCATGCCATCCAGGCATACCCGCAGGAAGGTCCTGAGGCGCGCCCGCTGCGGATCATACTGTCCGAGAAAATCTTTCTGCAGCAGGCGGAGAAAAAATTCCTGCGTCAGATCCTCGGCCTGGTCGCTATCCTTTTGCCAGCGTAGCCGGATGTACTTGTAAACCGGCTTCCAGTAGGCTGCGGTCAGAATTTCGAGAGCGCGCTCTCTTTCCTCGCGATGAGGACTCCGCGCGGCCATCACGACTGACCAGCGCGTGAGCGGAAAACTACCCGGGCTGTTGCGACTTCCTTCTTCCACCATCGCGATCAATCACCTTGGAGAACGATGCACCTTCTGCGGCCGGCAATATCCTGCGCCGCTTGTGGAAAACTTCTGCCCCGAACCCATCTGGGATTCTCGGTCGCGCCTTGGCGACTGCCCTGGCGTCCGCCGATGACCGTGTATCTTTTCAATTTCTTGCCCTCCCTCCAACGAAAAAACGCTTCGGAAGAATTTCACAGTTTGCACCGAAATTCTGCATTGACCGCGCTCCCAATCGCGCGTAGATTCTTTTTCACCTTCAACAAAAAATCCAGCCGAAAGAAATCAGCGAAAAGAAAACGTCGGTTTCGGTTGCGGCACGATTTCCCTCCCCCAAGGGTGAATGACCAGTGAGCAATATAGTGAGTGATTGGCAGGTTTACCGTACGCGATTTTTGGTCCGTGCCCGTCGCCTCGCCGAACCCTTGACCTTCCGGGATGTTCTCGGACGTGAGCAAAGCGGTCGGTGCGGCGATTACCTGGTGGAATCTTCCGAAGGCCTGCTCAGCATTGCGCCGCGCGAGATCTTCGAGGACATCTACGTCGCCATGAACCGTTTGGAGTTGTCTTCGGCCATGCGGAACGGGTTCTCCATCAACGATTCTGACCAGGGGCACCAGCCCAGTTGCTAGTTGAGATACAATATATGGGGATATTTCCTTGACAGCCCCAACATACGGTTGTACTGTTTGCATCCCATAGTGCTTTGCCAATCGTCGGCCGCAGGGCGACCTTGCCGCGGCCGGCGAGCGGCGAGAAGGCTTTGGGGAATCAATCCCTGGCCTCTTGCTGGCATAGAGTTACGGTTTTCTCTGGCTGTGGCAGGGGCGGTGCCGTTCCCTCGCTTGTAATTTTGCGTCGGATAACTCCTCCCGGGGGAACGACAGTGGGACAGTTTGGCTGTGGAAATTGCCTCGGGACAGGGGCTCGCAATCCCTTTCTTCCCGGAGCCTTGGAATCGAGGATTGGCTATGGAAGATCTGCATCGGCTGGTGAGTGAGTCGCTGGCGCGTTACGGTGTCCACACCGCCATCGATCCGCACCGGCTGCAGTGGTCTCCCTGGATTCGTTGTACCGACGGCGCGAGCCTGGTGAGGCTCTCGAGCAAGCCTGGCATATTCGCGCTCAGCGAGCAGGTGGCGGAGTCGCCCCGGAGCATGCTGGCGGTGTTCCGCTTTTCCGAAGCGGAGGACCTGGGAATGGCCCTCGCCGGCCTGCTGCTGCCCGGCTCAGCGGAACGCGAGCGCCTGGTGCAGGGCCGATGTTTCGTGCGATTCGCCGTGGTGCAGGATGCCGGTCAGCGCCGTTCCCTCCTCGCCACGCTGCAACAGTGGATGACATCCGCGGCGGGCGCGCAGTTTCTGGCTGCCTAGCTGCCGCGAGGTTTTTCTCCCGGAGCGTGAGACCCGGGGATGCAGGAGCAAAAACGAGGCGTCCTCGGTGGTCTTCGCAGCATCGGAGAGTGTGGCCATAATAGGTACGGATACCAGGAACGAGGAAATACAGAAATGGCCGAAGTAAAAGAAAAAGGAGCCCCCACCCCCGAGACCCTCGCCGCCTCCGTGGCCCTGGTCCCGGTCTCCATTCCCGGCAAAAAAGCCCTGGGCCTGGCCTTCCGCCGCTTGTTCACCAAGCCCGGCGTCTCTCCCTATGACGAAATCGAGTGGGAGAAGCGGACAGCCCAGATCACCGATGCCAAAGGCAACGTGATCTTCGAGCAGAAGGATGTAGAGGTTCCCAAGGACTGGTCGCTGACCGCGACCAACATCGTGGCCAGCAAGTATCTGCACGGCACGCTGGGCACGCCCGAGCGCGAGACCGGTGTGCGCGCCCTGGTTTCCCGCGTGGCTGAAACCATCCGCGACTGGGGCCTCGCCCAGGGGTACTTCCAGACCGCGGAAGACGGTGCCACCTTCCACGACGAACTGGCCCACGTCTTGCTCCGCCAGTATGCAGCCTTTAACTCTCCGGTCTGGTTCAATGTGGGCTGTGACCGGATCGAGCCCCATTCCGACGCCCAGAACTGGCACTGGAATCCGCAGACCCAGCAAGTCGAGTTCGGCGTGACTGGTTATTCCAAGCCCCAGTGCTCGGCATGCTTCATCAACTCGGTCAGGGATTCCCTCGACTCCATTC
>CAYOZX010000260.1:0-5347 GCA_964408515.1 uncultured Acidobacteriaceae bacterium
GACGTCGTAGACTCTCTCGGCATGCTTGCCGCCCTCGAGCCACACCTTCACCCCGCGCCGCCGGTCGAGGTTCGCGCCGTTCGGATCCTTAACAGCCCAGATCGCGAACTTCGGCGCTTTCGTTCCCGCAGGTTGGGGTGGCAAGTCTCCGCCCATGGCTACGCCGTCTCGATAAGCCGCTTTCACCCAACCTTTGGCTCGGATCAATCCGCTGCCGTAATCCCAGCCAGCGAAAAACCGGAACCTCAGAAGTGAAAACCGCGAACTGAGAACTGCCCTGGGCACGGCTCCTCCCGTTGAATCGACCGGTGGAATTGCCTTGACACTCGTCCTTCCCCTCATTAAAACGTTTCATTCCAGTCCTGAGGATGCCTCCGCCCATGAGCAAGGCCCTTTCCCTGTCACTGTTGCTATGGCTCTGTCCGGTTTCCTTCAGGGCACAGACCGTCACCATTGACATCACGCCGTCTCACGCCATCAGGTCCTTTCTTCCCGCGGAAACCCTGGGCGCTGGAATCGACCGCATCAACGCCGCTGCCACCGACAAGCTGTTTACGCCCTCGGTCATGCAGCAGGTCCTGTCCGCCGGTTGGCAGTCGGTCACTTACCGCCAGAACACCGAGCTTCACATCCAGGCTTGGCACTGGAACCCGCAAGGAGTGTGGAGTGATCCGCAGGGTCAGGGTTATTTCACCGGCGCGGCCACACCCGCCGAGCTTATCCGTCATTCCTACGGTTATTCCCTTCCCCACCGAGGGTTCACTCGCAACGACGGCACCGACGCCAACGGTTTCTCCCGGATCACCGACGGCGACGAAGAAACTTACTGGAAGAGCAACCCCTATTTGACCCAGCCATTCACGGGTGAGGACGACTCCAGCCATCCCCAATGGGTGATCGTGGATCTGGCCAACCCGCGGCCTCTCGACGCGATTCGCATCTCGTGGGCGGAGCCTTTCGCCCGGCGCTATCTTGTGCAGTACTGGACGGGCGAAGATCCCGTCAAGCAGGCCTCCAAGGGCGCATGGATCCTCTTTCCCGGCGGAGCGGTAATCGGTGGTCAGGGTGGGATTGTGACGCTGCGGCTTGCTCCTTCGCCCACGCCCGTGCGCTTCCTGCGCATTCTCATGACGGAATCTTCCAATACCTGCGACACTCACGGCTCCGCCGATCGCCGCAACTGCGTGGGATATGCCATCCGGGAAATTTACCTGGGCACAGTCTCGAGCAAGGGAAAATTCCACGACCTGGTGCGCCATACCGCCGACCCTGATCAGACTACAACCTATTGCTCTTCCGTCGATCCCTGGCACCGGGCGGCGGACATCGACGACCAGCGCGATCAGGTTGGTTTCGACCTGTTCTACACCAGCGGCTACACCCGCGGCCTGCCCGCCATGATTCCGGTCGCCATGCTGTACGGGACGCCCGAGGATTCAGCCAACCAGATCGCCTATCTGAAATCGCGCGGATATGCCATCTCGTACATCGAGATGGGCGAAGAGCCGGACGGCCAGTTCATGCTCCCAGAAGACTATGGAGCTCTCTACCTGCAGTGGGCAGCGGCGCTCCACAGGCTCGACCCGGCGCTGAAGCTGGGCGGTCCGGTGTTCGAAGGCGTGAATGAGGACATCCAGGTCTGGCCCGATGTCCAGGGCCGCACCTCGTGGCTCGGCCGTTTCCTCGCCTATCTCAAGGCTCATGATCGCCAGCAGGACCTGTCTTTCATGTCGTTCGAGCACTACCCGTACGAGCCGTGCAAGATTCAGTGGAGTGATCTCTACGATGAGCCCAACCACATCGGGCACATCCTTCAGGTCTGGCGCGACGACGGGCTGCCCAGCAACGTGCCCATGATCATCACCGAACTCAACCTGGCCTGGAATTCCGGCGAGTCCTTCGTCGACGTTTTCGGCGCTCTCTGGCTGGCCGACTTCACGGGCGCGTTCCTGAGCTCGGGTGGGGACAGCCTGTATTACTTCCACTATCTTCCCGAGCCCCTCGACCACGGTTGCGGCAGTTCCATGGGGACATTCGGCATGTTCAACATGGACAGGAACTACAACCTGAAGGAGCCGGTCGCGCAATATTTCGCCAGCCAGCTCATCAACCTGGAGTGGGTACAGCCGGGTAACGGGAAGCACCAGTTGTTTCCTGCGAATTCTGACCTCGACGAGCCCAGCGGACGCGCCCTGGTCACCGCCTACGCGCTCAAGCGCCCCGATGGCCGCTGGTCAGTTCTGCTGGTGAACAAGGACCAGGAAAACGCGCACGCCGTCAAAGTGACTTTTCGGGACGAGGCGGGAAGGAGCGACACCAGCTTCTCCGGCCCGGTTGATGTCATCACCTTCGGCAGCGAGCAGTATCACTGGAACCCGGCACCAAACGGTGGTTCCGCGAATCCGGACGGCCCGGCGGCAAGGTCCCAAGCCATCGCCGGCGCGGATACCGCGTTCACTCTGCCCAAAGCCTCTATTACCGTGCTTCGAGGAAATATCTCCGGCCGTCGAAACTAGCGCTTTGCCGGCGACGCAAACTGTCCCGGTTTCCTCAATTCACCCCTCGAGAGCCTGGGTTACAGCTTGCACCCAAGGGGCGGGCGACCGCGGTTACTTTTCTGGTAAACGCTTTCACCGTAGTACAAAACAGGAAAACGGTGTAACGTTGCCTCCAATTCATGTGGGCTCTGGCACGTGAGCTGCCCGGGATCGCTGCCTCAACCTGCACAGCCTTGCGAGACTCGAAGTTGCCGCCTGGAGAGATCAGCGTGACGCAGCTCCGATTTGTGGTTTCCTTAATCACCAACGACAACGACTATCAGCGCGAACAAGCCGCCGCCGCCCAGGAAGCCGCCAACCGCCTGGGAGTGGAGATACAAACCCTCTTTGCCGACAGCGATGCCATCAATCAAAGCCAGCAACTCCTACAAATCATCCAGGCGCCCACCGCAGCCGCGGATGCCATTCTGGTTGAGCCCGCAGGCCGTACCGGGTTTCCCAAGGTGGCACAGGCCGCCGTGACCGCGAAGATTGCCTGGGTGATCCTCAACTCTGAGGTTGACTATTTGAGCGGACTGCGCTCCACCAGCGCCATACCCGTCTTTGCTGTCAGCCCGGACAACGAAGAGGTGGGCCGCCTTCAGGGACGCCAGCTCGCCGCCATCCTCCCAGCCGGGGGCTCCGTTCTCTATCTTCAGGGGCCTTCAGGCACCTCCGCCACCGAGCAGAGGTTGAGGGGAATGTACCAGACCAAGCCGGACAACATTACCGCCAGGATTCTGAAAAGCGGAAACTGGACCGAAAGCGCCGGATATCAGGCCATCTCGTCATGGCTCCGCCTTTCTACCTCCCACCAGGAGCGGATCGACGCCATCCAGGGGCAAAATGATTTTCTCGCGCTAGGAGCGAGAAGGGCCATTCAGCAACAAACCACCGGGGAAGAGCGTGAAAGCAAATCCCGTCTGCCCTTCCTGGGCGTGGACGGGGTGCCTCGCACCGGCCAGGCCTGGGTGCGGCAGCGCCTTCTGACAGCCACCATCGTCGTCCCTCCGGTCACCGCTCCCGCCATGGAGGCCTTGGTATCAGCCATCCGCAGCCACAAGCAACCGCCCGAGCGCACCTTGGTTCCGCCCAAATCTTTTCCCGAACTGGAGACCTTGGCCGCCCAGTTCCGACGCTCCTGAGCCCGGCACGGAGTCCCTGCCTGCTGCTCGGCGCAGCGCTGCAAAGCGAATCCTTGCTGGAGATTCGGCTCGCTGTGGAGACAGCCGTTGACAAACCACTTCCCAATTGCGTAGCTTCTGCTAGTAAACGATTTCTCAGCGCTGCGCAAGGAGCCGCCCATGGCCGCCGATCCCAGTCGCAGAACCTTTCTCAAGGCTTCCACCGCCGCCACTGCCGCCGCCTGTGCGGCCCGCGTTCTGCCCGCTTGGGCCGCCGACAGCCGCGCTTCGATTGCCGTTACACCTCCCCTGGCTGTGTTTCCGTACGCCGACGTGGAGCTGCACGCCGGCCCCATGAAGCGCCAGTTCGAGGAAAATCATGCCCGCTTCCTCAACCTCGAGGACGACCGCCTGCTGAAAGTCTTTCGCCAGGTCGCTGGCCTGCCTGCTCCGGGTGAGGACATGGGCGGCTGGTACGACCTCGCCGGCTTCAGCCTGGTCCGCAACGATTTCCGCGGCTTTATCGCCGGGCATACTCTGGGACAGTATGTCTCCGGCCTGGCCCGCGCTTATGCCGTCACCGGCTCGGAGCCGACCCGCGCCAAAGTAAGCCGCCTTGTGAAAGGGTACGCTGAAACCCTTGATCCCAAAGCTAAATTCTTTGACGGCTATCGTCTGCCCGCCTACACGTTTGACAAGCTGTGCTGCGGTTTGATTGATGCCCACGAGTTTGTTGGCGATCCCTTGGCTATGCCCACGCTCGAAAAACTGGCGCACTCCGTGCTCGCCTATCTGCCGGAAAAGGCCCTCTCGCGGGCGGAAATGCGCGCCCGGCCGCACAAGGACACGTCTTTCACCTGGGATGAGTCCTATACTCTGCCGGAAAATCTGTTTCTCGCTTATCAGCGCAGCGGCAACGTCTTCTTCCGCGAGATGGCCAAGCGCTACCTGCAGGACGACACCTATTTCGGGCCGCTCTCCCAGGGCAATAACGTGCTTCCGTTCGAACACGCTTACAGCCACGTGAACGCCTTTAATTCCGCCATGCAGGCCTACATCACGCTCGGCAGCGAGATGCATCTGCGCGCCGCGACCAATGGTTTCGACATGTTGCAGACCACCCAGAGCTTTGCCACTGGCGGCTGGGGGCCGGACGAGGCCTTTGGCGAGCCCGGCCGGGGGCAGTTGGGCGACAGCCTCGGCTCCACCCACGCCAGTTTCGAGACCCCGTGCGGCGCCTACGGGCACTTTAAGGTCACGCGCTATCTGTTGCGTGTGACGAAAGATCCGCGTTACGGCGACAGTATGGAGCGTGTCCTCTACAACACCATCCTGGGCGCGTGGCCAATCCAGGCGGACGGCACTTCGTTCTATTACTCGGACTACGCTGTTACCGGCAAGAAGGGCTGGCATCGCGACAAGTGGCCGTGCTGCTCGGGCACTTTCCCGCAGATCGCCGCTGACTACCACATCAGCGCCTACTTTCGGGCTGCGGACGGCGTTTACGTCAACCTCTACACCCCATCCGCAGTTCGCTGGGCCGACGGAGACGCCAAATGCGGTCTGAGGCAGCAGACTTCCTATCCCTTTGAAAACACGACTCAGATTCAGCTTTCGAGCACTCGCCCGGTCGAGTACACCCTCTATGTGCGGATTCCCGGGTGGACCGGATCTGACCCCATTCTG
>CAYOZX010000261.1:0-5330 GCA_964408515.1 uncultured Acidobacteriaceae bacterium
TAGGATCCAATGCCCAAAAGGCGTGCAGGTTCAAATCCTGTTCCCGGCACCAGCACAACATCCTGGCACTCAGGTACAGGACCCCACAGCACAGCGAAAGATTGGGCGTACCTCCGCGTGGCAACAGAGACCGGTGGCGCACCCTTATGGCTGAACCGAATTGAGTCCCAGATAGACCGCCCAGCCTGCGATGACAAGGATCATCACTCCCGAAGTCGCGCCCAGCACTTTCACCAGAGGATTGATCTTGTTCACCTTGGCCATGAGCTCCATCTGCTCCTGAGCCATTTGCGAGGCAGACTCATCCAGAAAAAGCTGATCGTCCTCTTGCATGGTGAGGGTGCTGCGATAGATGAGGAGGATGATCAGAATGCCGGTCAGGACGCCCCAAATAATGAGCAGCCACGTTAATCCTGGAGTCATAGACCACCTCGGTCCTGATGTCGAGCCGGTTCCGGAAAGCTTGTTGCGAGGTCGATTGTGGCCCACAACCAGCTTACGGACACGGGCCCCGATCAGAAATTATAGTCCTGATTGCAAGCCTGTGAGCGTTATTTTGGCCCGCGCACTCTGGCCGCCGTTGGGGTCATCCAATGCGCTGTCGGGTAACCGGTTCGGAACCGGATGTGGTGGGTTTCAGAGCGTGACTTCCCGGTGGGTCCTGCTATAATGAGTCCAGTGAATTCAAGGAGATACGCATGGCGACGACGATCACCCCAGAAGTGAAGCCGACGGAGACAGCCAAGAAGCCGCCTATCACCCTGACACCCCATGCCATTGCCAAGGTGAAGGAAATCATGGCGCAACAGAATCCAGTGCCGGCCGGCCTGCGTGTGGGGGTGGTGGGTGGGGGCTGCTCCGGATTTTCCTATTCCATGCAGTTTGAGAACGGCTCTGGCATGATGGACAAGGTCTTCGACATGGACGGCCTCAAGGTCTACGTAGATGCGACCTCAGTGATGTACCTGAACGGCTGCATCGTGGACTACGTGGAGACGCTGGAAGGCGCCGGCTTCAAGTTCAACAATCCCAATGTCAAGAGCACCTGCGGCTGCGGATCGTCCTTCAGCGTGTAAACCTCTGCGAGATTGATTCCAGCAGCCTCGCGAATCTGCGGGGCCTTTTCTTTTCAAGCGGGCTCGACCTGGGGAAGCGGTCAACCAAGGTCATGAAGCATCGCGGTCTTTCCGGGCGCGATGGAACTCCGCTCAACGCCGCAGAAGATGACAAGAATAGGTTTTTATGACCAGCCATACCCCGCTGTCCGGACGCAGGGCAAGGGAGTCGCGGGCTGCCAGGGTAAGGTGGACCTCCATTTCAACTCCGCAATCCACCTTCGCAATCGTCATTGCATCCCGCTGCGCCAGCGACACGACCTTCCCGGGAAGAATATTCTGGGCGCTTAATCCCTGCGGCGGCATCGAGGCCAGCAGAATGTCGCCGGCGCGAATTCCCACCCGCAGCGCATCTCCAGCCCCGGCGCTCACCAGGGGGGTCTCCAGATTGACTGCGCTGCCCGCAAGCCGGCAGGTCATTGTGCCTCGCGGTTCATGGATCGAGGCCACGGTCGCGTCGAAAATATTCTCGAAGCCGGCCAGCTGGGCCACCATTTCCTGACGCGGCGCGGTCATGACTTCGTGTGGAGTCCCTTGAGCGATGGCGCGCCCGTTTTCCAGGACCAGCACCCGCTCCCCCAAGGCGAATACTTCCTCGCGGCTGTGGGTTACGTAAATGATGGGAACGCGGTGGCGCTGGTTCCAGTTGCGAAGATCATCCAGGATTTTGGATTTGGTCGGCCCGTCCAGTCCGGCGAGCGGTTCGTCGAGGAGAAGGAAAGCGGGGTCGATTACCAGCGCCCGCGCCAGAGCGACTCGTTGCTGCTCGCCGCCGGAAATGCTTGCGGGGCGCTGCCCGCTCAGATGGGCAATGCGCAAGGATGACAGAATTTCCTCGCTGTGCCGCCGGCGCTCTGCAGCCGCCAGCCCCGGAATGCCGTAACCTACGTTGGCCTCAACACTCAGGTGCGGAAACAGGGCCAGATCCTGGAATACATATCCCACCTTTCGACGCTGCGGGGGAACGTCAATTCCGGTTGCACTGTCGAAGAGGGCGGCCTCGGCAATCGCGATGCGTCCCTCATCCGGCCGTGCCAGGCCTGCCAGGCAGTCGAGCAGGGTCGTCTTTCCTGCGCCAGAGGGCCCGAAAAGAATCGTGATGCCAGGCAGAAACGAGCAGGCCAACTCCAGTTCGAAGCCGGGGCGCAGGCGCTTGCGAATCCTAACCGATAAATCAGTCTGACCAGAAGATGGCGGCATTTCAATCACGAAGGACGCCAAGGGACAGGAGGAGAAGCCCTCGGCGACCGGCGAGTTCCTAAGTCCGCCGCCATGGCCATAGTGTCCAAACCTGGCGGTTCAGCGCATAGACGACTGACAGCACCAAAAACGAGATCAGCAGCAACATCAGCGCCGTGGCACTGGCGCCGGAGTAGTTGATGGCCTGCACCTTATCGTAAATGTCGATCGAGACGGTGTGAGTCACGCCGGGAATATTGCCCCCGACCATCAGCACGACCCCGAATTCGCCCATGGTATGGGCAAAGCTCAGCGCAATCCCGGTCACCAAGCCTGGTAGCGACAAAGGGAGAATCACGCGGAAGAATGTCCTGAGCCGGGAGGCACCCAGAGTTGCCGAAGCGGCAAGCAGACGCAGATCCACCGACGCAAACGAGGCAGCGAACGGCTGCATGGCAAATGGGAAGCTGTACAGGACGGAGCCGATCACCAATCCTTCGAAGGTGAAAGCCAGGCTGTGGCCGGTGAGCGCCTGCCAGGAACGTCCCAGGGGACTGCGCGGCCCCAGGGCCAGCAACACATAGAAGCCAAGCACCGTCGGGGGCAAGACGATGGGCAGCGCCAGGAGCGCTTCCACAAGAAACTTCCAGCGCCGGCGCGAATAACTGATCCAGTACGCGACTGGAAGGCCGAGGATCACGAGAATGCCTGACACCAGAGCGGCTAATCGGATTGTGAGCCAGAATGCTTGCCAGTCCATTGCGTTCGCCTCCTACCGACCGCAGGGCGGTTTTCGTTGCCTCAAAATCGCCGATTCTCTCATGTCATGCGCTACCCGGCACGCGCAAGACTTTCCTTAATGTGAGCATCGGCCGCATCCAAGCGCCGAATGTACCATCCCGCCAGGAATCACGACAGCCCGGCAGCGGCCAGCAAGAGCTAGTGATTCTACCCGCAGTTGGGCAGGGATTGCGGGCTTCTAGCTTTGCGCTACGAATAAAGCACCGGCACAACTTCACCGTCCCTTCAAGTCCACCTTCGAGGACTGCACCTTGGCATCCAGACGCCACTTTCGATTCCCAGTTTGAAAGCGGAAAAGAGCGGCGAGGGCCAGCCATCACAGCGGGTACGGCCTGATCCGTGTTAGTGGTTCGGACGCCGGTTGCGATTTCGCCGCTCCACCTATGAGCCGTTGCCTGCGTCATTGCCTTGGCCCAGCTGTGATTCTCGCGGCCTCCCTGGCCGTCGCCCAAAACCCAAGCCTTTCTTTCGATCCGCCTTCCCGCGCCTCTGATCACGCCTGGGCGCGCCCAGAAGAACAATGGCTCCGGCGCGGGCGCCTGGCTGCAGGGAAATCGGCCGCCGCGCTTCGCTACCACGCTGTTCTGGAGAAGATGCGGCTGCGCAGCACCCTTGCACGCCGCGGAAGCGAGGTTCTTCCCCACGCGGTCTCGGCCTCGGGCTGGCAGCCGCTGGGACCCGCGCCGTTGGCCTCTGACCCCACCGGATCCGGCGGTCAGGATTACGGCTTTGTCTCCGGCCGGGCTACCGCCGTGGCGATCGATCCCGCGGATGCCAGCGGCAACACGGTGTATGCCGGTGCAGCCTACGGGGGAGTCTGGAAATCCACCAACGCCGGCTCCCTGAGCCCCGACCCAGGAGATGTCGTCTGGACTCCTCTCACCGACCGTGAGGCCACCCTGGCGATCGGAGCGATTGCCATTCAGCCACAGATCACCAATCCCGATCCCAGCCACAGCGTGATCCTGGTGGGCACGGGCGAAAGCAACAATTCCGGCGACTCCTCCTACGGCCTCGGTATCCTGCGCTCGGCCGATGCCGGCGCGCACTGGACCCTGATCCCGGCCGACAAGAGCGGCACCCACTCCTTCGCGGGATTGGGCTTCAGCAGGATCGCCTTCAGCACCGTGAACCCGGACCTTGTGGTGGCCGCTGCAGGGAGCGCCGTCCAGGGGGTTGTGCAGGGACTGGAGAGCCCGGCCATCAGCAATCGCGGGCTCTACTACTCCACGGATGGCGGGGAGTCGTGGAACTTTGCCAGCGTCAAGGACGGCGGCTTGACCATCGCCCCCAGTTCGGCGTCCTCGGCTGTCTACAATGCTGCCGCAGGGGCCTTCTTCGCCGCGATTCAGTGGCACGGGATTTACACATCGACTGACGGCGCCAACTGGAGCCGCCTGAACAACCAGCCCGGAGGTCTTAGCGCGGTGAATTGCCCGGCATCGCCGGCCACGGTGAGCTGCCCGCTTTACCGGGGAGAATTTGCCGTCGTTCCCGGTCGCAACGAGATGTACTTCTGGTACGTCGACGGCAACAGCGTGAACCAGAGGATCTGGAAGACCACCAGCGGCGGAAGCTCATGGACAGAGCTCAACGACGCAAACATCACCAGCTGCGGGGATCCCTCCGGATGCGGGACCGCTGAGGGCATCTACAACCTGGCGCTGGCCGCCATTCCCGACGGCCAGGTCACTGACCTGTATGCGGGCGCCGTGAATCTGTACAAATGCCGCATCACCAGCGCTTCCCCCGCTTGCGGCGGCGCCGCGCCGGACACGTTTATCAATCTGACTCACGTCTACGGCTGCCCGCCGGATATCGGGTCGATCGCTCATGTGCATCCCGCTCAGCACGGGATCGCTTTTCTCCAGATCAGCAACAACACACAGGTGGTGATGTACTTCGCGAATGATGGCGGAATCTACCGCGCGCTGGACGGGTATAGCGGATTGACCACCGGAACCTGCGGCGGGAGCAACCACTTCGACAGCCTGAACCAGACGATCGGCTCTCTGACCCAGTTGGTTTCATTCTCGCAGCATCCCAGCGATCCCAACGTGCTGCTGGGAGGGGCGGTGACCGACGGATCGCCGGCCGCCGCCACCGCGCAAAGCAGCAGTCTCTGGCAGAACGTGAATGCAGGCACAGGCGGCTATACTGCAATCAATCCCGACAATCCTCTAGAGTGGTTCACATCCAATACCGGAGTCAGCATTCAGCGCTGTGCCCTGGGGC
>CAYOZX010000262.1:0-5325 GCA_964408515.1 uncultured Acidobacteriaceae bacterium
CGGTGCCCCTTCTGCACGAAGAAGTCAAGGAATTTGCGGCGGATTTCAGAGCCGGTCAGCATGGATCGTGGTCTGGGTCGATTCTAGCATCGCGGAACAGGCACGACCGGATTGCCCATTCCGGGTATGGAGATGGTCTTGGCTGGCGAGGGCAAAAAGCAAAACCCGGCGCGGGCGCGCCGGGCCACTTAGAACTCCGCAGAACCGTCTGACTATTTCACTTTGTCGACCGCCTTCTCGGTGTCCTTCTTCACGCCGTGGCCGACAGTCTTGACGCCCTTCTTGATGGCGTGACCCGTCTTCTTTGCCACGTGTTCGGTGTCCTTGGCCGCGCCCTTGGTTGCATCTTCCGTCTTATCCGCAGCCTTTTCGGCGCCGTGCTCGGTCTTCTTGGCGACTTTCTTGGTGTCGTGAGCGGTATCCTTGGCCGCAGCCTCGGTTTTGTCCGCCGCCTTTTCGGCGCCGTGTTCGGTCTTCTTGGCTACTTTTTTGCTGGCATGGGCTGTATCTTTGGCCGCATCTTTGGTGGCATCGGCAGTCTTGTCGGCGGCTTTTTCAACGTCCTTGCCGGCGGTCTGCGAGAACGCAAAGGCGGAAGCCGCCAATAACGCCGCCAGCACCATGATGAATCTAAGCTTCATGTTGTCCCTCCCCGTTTCTCAACCGTTGGGGGAGTATCCAGCATTCTGGGTGGAAATGCAACCGCAGGAGACCTACCACAGCAGACCTGCCACAGCACACCTGGCACAGCAGAGCGGCCGCAGGCAGCGTCCCCACGGTCCGCTAAAAGCAGGCTCCCAGGATCCAAACATCCTCGGAAACGACGAGCGGTGAGATCCAGGCACGGCTCGGTTGTGACTAAAACTTGAAAACGATCCCCGCCGAAGGTTCTGCCATGTGTCCGCGCCCACCTGTGAACAGATTCTGCACTCTGAAGTCAGGGGCTTTGTAGAGCAGCCCCCGATACTGCAGGCGCAACCCCAGGTGGGCGGTGAGCGGAGAACGGCGCACAAGGGGCAGGAGCGAGAACAGCTTGTAGTCGAACCCGGCGCCGTACAGGAACGCCGGCTTGATCTGCCGGGATGCCGGGATGCTCGCCGGAACCCCGTTGATCGTGTCGCCCGTGAACGTGGGATTGAAGTTAATGGCGGCGGCGCCCGCGAGCACAAAGGGTTCGACCCGCTCGCTCTGCATGAAACTGAACACATAGGCTCCGGAGTATTCGCTCACATTGCTGTGGATGCGGTAGGTGAGAGGCCCGGAAACGTATATCTGTGAGTTCGACGTGCGCGTGTACGTGAACTCCACAGAACTGTGCCCGCTGAAGCGGTACCGCGGGGTAAACAGGAATCCGCCGGAATTTGTCGGGGTGAGCGTCGTGTTATTCCCGGTGACGCTGTGGTTGAAGGCGCCGTTGATGCCCAGGGTAACGTCGAGGCGATTGTCCTGGCCAAAAGCGGCCAGGGAAACCATGAAAACCGCCATGAAGATGCCGCAGTGTCTGAACATCCATCATCCTCGCGCAAAACTGGTGTGAAGCCAGGCCCGAAACCGCGTGCCGCAGATTTTCTGCTTCGTTGGAACCTGGCCGACCCCTTCGGGGATGTATGGCGCCCGTTGTTCGCCCCGGTTCTTAAAACAGCCGGATGGCCTTGGCCTGCTCCACCGCCGGAACCCTCTTCAACTCAACCAGCACTTCGGGCGGCACGCGCCCATCCACGTGGACTACGGCGATGGCCTCGCGCGGCGCCGAGGACGTCCCGTTCGCCACCCGGCGCCCCAGGGAAAAGTCGGCAATGTTGATCTTGTGCTTTCCCAGGATGGTACCCACCCTGCCGATCACTCCGGGCACGTCACGGTTGCGCATGTAAATCAGATTGCGCTCGAGGGGCGCTTCCACGTCGATCCCATCCACGTGCAGCAGGCGGGCCGTGTGCTGGTGGAGAACCGCGCCTTTCACCACGTGCTCCTCGCTGGCCGTCTTGAGCAGAATCGAGAGCACGCTGCCCGAGCCCCCGGTGGAACTGCGGGCCTTGCGCGACTCGTGTACCTGCAGCCCACGCGATGCGGCGATCGCGGCGGCGTTAACCAGGTTGGCTTTCTCCTCCAGCGCCTCATTCAGAATTCCCTTGATGGCGGCGTTGCGAATGAGATCGGTCTTCGACTCCGCAATGTGGCCGCTGTAGCGCAGCGAAATCTCTTCCAGAGTGCCTTCGCCCACCTGGGCAAGAAACGATCCCAGGCGCTCGGCCAGGACAATGTAGGGCTGCAGTTCAACGTACTCATCGTGCGAGACCGAGGGCACATTCACCGCATTTTGGATTACGCCGTGTTTCAGGTACTCCTTGACCTGCAGCGCGATCTGGTATCCCACCGCCTCCTGCGCCTCGTGGGTGGAACCGGCAATGTGGGGCGTAAGGATGACGTTGTCGAGGGCGGTCAGGGGCGAATTCTTCAGCGGTTCCTCGTTGAAAACGTCCAGCGCTGCGCCGCCGACCGCGCCCTGCTTCAGGGCCTGGGCCAGTGCAGGCTCGTCGATCAGCTCGCCGCGCGCGCAATTTACCAGGCGCACACCCCGCTTCATCTTCCTGATCGACTCGGCATTGATCATCCCCGTCGTCTGTGGAGTCAGGCCGACGTGGAGGGTCAGGTAGTCGGCCTCCGGGTAGACCTCTTCCAGCTTGGCCATGCGGATGCCTTGCTCTTTGGCGACGGTGGTCGAAACAAAGGGATCGTGCGCCATCACCTGCATGCCAAAAGCCTGCGCGCGGCGCGCAACTTCCATTCCGATCCGTCCCAGGCCGACGATACCAACTGTCTTGCCGCGAAGCTCGGCGCCCTGCAGAGATTTCTTCTCCCACTTCCCCGCATGCATGAGATCGTTGGCCCGCGGGATGTGGCGGGCCCTGGCCAGCCTCAGAGCCATGGTGTGTTCGGCGACCGCAACAGCATTGGCGCCAGGCGTGTTCATTACCGCGATGCCTTTGCGAGTGGCGGCATCCAGATCGATGTTGTCCACGCCTACGCCGGCACGACCGATCACCCGCAGCTTGCCCGCATGCTCGAGGAGCGCCGCATCCACTTGCACCGCCGAGCGCACCAGCAGCGCGTCAGCGGATTCCAGATGAGCCGCCAGCCTGCCTTCGATCTGGTCTGGGGTAACGACGGTCCAGCGCGGTTCGCGCAACAGGTCGATTGCGGATGGAGAGATCTTTTCCGCTACCACGACCTTCATGGTTTGAGTTCACTCGCCAAGATTCAATTCCTTCCCGCTTTCAACCCTGATGGCAGAAGCTCCTTTCATGGTTCGGCGCCGCCCTCAGGCGCCCACCGGCTGGGGTTTCTCCGCCAGGCTCCTCGCATAGACGTGCTGCGCCGCACGCACGGCGGAGCCATATTCCACCGGCTTGCCGGTCACGCTGGCCAGCACGTGTTCCAGGGCCGCCAGAATGCCGACCGTGTCCAGATAGTCGTAGTAGCCAAGATGCGCGATGCGAAACAGCTTGCCCTTCATTTCCCCTTGCCCGTTGGCGACCACGGCAGCGAAGGATTCACGGAACTCTTTGACCAGGGCGGCGGAGTCGATGCCTGGGGGCGACTGAATCGCGGTCAGCGCCGCTGCCGGCGAAGAAGCCGCAAACAGCTTCAATCCGAGGGCTTGGGCGCCCGCGCGGGTCATTTCCGCCGCCAGGATCGCGCTGTTGACCAGCGCTTCCCGTCCGGCGCGCAGGTCGCCGTTGCCCATCTGGCGCACGAAGTCGAGCGCTGCCCCCAGCGCGGCAAACAGCGAGGTCGCGGGCGTGTAAGCCGATTCTCCCTTGGCCGCGGCCTTCCGCTCTTTGCGGAAATCGAAGTAGTAGCGCGGAGAGGTGGTCGTCTCCATGCGTTTCCAGGCGCGCTCGCTCACCGCGCAATAGGCCAGGCCGGGCGGGATCATCAGCGCCTTCTGCGATCCTCCGATGATGACGTCAATGCCCCAGCCGTCCACATCGAAGTGCGTGGTTCCCAGTCCGGTGATGGCATCGACCACGAGCAGGGTGTCGCTCCCTACGGCCCGCACCAGCTTTGCGATTCCCTGCACATCGTGGCGCGCCCCGGTGGAGCTTTCGGTAGCCTGCACATAAACCGCGCGCACGTCCGGGGTCAGCTTCCGGCGGATTTCGTCGAGGGAGAAGGTTTCACCATAGGGCGCCGCGACCACCTCCACGGCGCAGCCAAACGCCTTTGCGAGATCGCACCAGCGCTCTCCGAATTTGCCCGCGCTCAGCACCAGAACCTTGTCGCCGGGCGAGGTGAGATTCGAAACCGAGCCTTCCATCACGCCCGTGCCTGACGAAGCCAGCACCAGAACATCGTTACGCGTGCCGATGAAGTCCTTCATGTCCGCCAGCACCCGGGTATAGAGCGCGCGGAAGTCGGCGGTGCGGTGGTGCAGAGAGAACGAAGCCATGGCGGTTTGCGCCGCCGGCAGGATGGGCGTGGGCCCGGGGGTAAAGAGACGATTCTTGCGGAGCATCTACAGGCGAATCCTTTGTCTGACGATTCAATTAGTGTACCGGAAGCGGAGCATTTTTCGCATGCGACGCGGCCGGCGTGCGCTACGAAAATAAGGGAACGACGCGACCCAGCTAGTTTTTCTGCCAGTTCAACACAATGTTGACCTGACGGGCGGCATACGCAAGGTCAGGCTCGGCCACCATCAGGAAGCGGCCGTCGGGAGCCACGTCATAGGTTCGGCTGGGAGTGATGTTGTAATGAAACAGCCCTTCGAACAAAAGTCTGGGACGGTCGGCGGTGAATCCTCCGTTTTCGTGCACCGGGACTGCCATCATGCGCCCGCCGAGTCGGTAGAAAATCTCCTGGCCGGAATGTGACCATGCCGGTTCTTCGCCTCCCCCGGTCGACACCTGCTGTTTCGGTCCTGGCCCCGGAAAAGGCTGCACATAAACTTCGTTCTGACCCGATTCGTCTGAGACAAACGCCAGCCAGCGGCCGTCCGGCGAAAAGGCTGGCTGCTTCTGCGCAAAGCCAGTCTTTGTAAATGGTTTGGGCGGTGACTTGCCACCGACCTCCACGGTCCACAGATCGCTTCCAGTCCCCGGATTCCATTCGCCGTACACAAGGGAATGACCATTGGGGGACCAGTCGCCCAAGTAGTCGTCGTAGTCGCTGCTGGTTATTTGAGTCGCATCGCCGGTGCCATCTGCAGCTTGAACGTAGAGATGGTGAGGACCAGACCGGCTGGACTCAAAAGCAATCTGCCTGCCATTTATAATCCCAAGCATGAGCCTCAGCGAGCAGATCCAGAAAGACATCACCGCCGCC
>CAYOZX010000263.1:0-1900 GCA_964408515.1 uncultured Acidobacteriaceae bacterium
CTCATGGCCCCCTGTTCCGTTGAATTCTGCGGTCTTGGGTGTTGCAGCGACCGGCGGCCGCACCTGGTTCACGGATGCCAACAATTCGTGGTTTGTGCTCGCAGCACGCTCGTGCTGGACCTGTTCGGCGGTTGGCGGCCTCTGTTGGCGGGCCGGTGCCTGCTCCCCGAAAGTCGGACGCGCCGTGTTTCCTCCCGGACCGCCGTTGTAGCTGACGCGGTTGACCGTCGTCACGTTGTTGACTACGGTCTGGCTGTAAACGTTGTGAATGTTGGTGACGCTCACATTGTTGACAGTCCGGTTGTAGAAGAATTGCCGTCCTCTCCAATAGCCGCCATAGTAGCCGGCGCCCGGATATCCGTAGCCGTAGGGAATGCCGCCATAGAAGCCGACGACCGTACCCCAATAGCCGGGATGCCAGTAGTAAAAATCGTCAGCAAACGCCCAGTAGCCCGGAGTCCATAGCAGGCCAGGTTCGGGAGCCAGCGCCCAGGTGCCGGGAACCCAGTAGTATCCGACCGGACTCCACGCCCAGTAACCGGGCAACCAGACGTAGCCTTCGCCTGGGCAGAGAGGTTGCTCGTACACAGGCAAGGCAGGCGGACCGAAGTTCACTGACACCAGGACTTGCGCCAAGGAAGCGCCGGATACCGCTATCATCACCAGCGCGAATATCAAGCAGCGAATCGAGCGCATGATATGCATTGGAACCTCCTTGTGCCCGCCGTCGCACTCTTGACCGGCAGGCGCAAAGCATCTCTACCTCTTGCCATAAACACCCCAGTAGGATTATGGGCCTCGGCGCCGAGTTGCCTGCTGCAATCTATTGATTACGCGCGGGTTCTACTGAAAAAATCGTCGGGGACAAGCGGGACTTGGGGAAATGAAGTTCCTGAGCGCGGGTAGCCCGCACTCTGATTTTCGCTGAGATCTTGGCAGTGCGGAATGCGCCGGCCTTACAACTGATGGCGCTGCACTTTGCGGGAAATTCGAAGCCTGAGATTCCGGCCGGCAACAACCGGAGCGGACCTCCTTGTCGCGCCACTTTTTGTGCCAAGGAGGAGTCGGGTGTCGCTGATACTGAATTTTCTGGCCCAGTCTCCCCGAAGCGTTGGTTCTAGGCAGCGTATCCCAGCGGCCCGACGCGCAACCCCAGCTCAAGCAGACGGTGCTTCACATGCCCATTCTCGGTCATGTGCGCGGAAGCGGTGTCCTCCAGGTCAGGGTGAATCAGTCTGTCCATCGGATCGCGTTTCTCAAAGTTACTATCGAAGTTTTGACAGAATTTACAATCACGCCCTGTGCGAGTTTCCTTAGGCAAAGGTTTGCGGTGGAGGCGATCCATGAGGGAGGGTCCTTAGGTCTGGATTTGAATCCCGTTGAACGCTCGATTATATGCTTTGGCTGCCTGTTCTGCCGACGCCTGCCGAAATATCGGCACTGTCTTGTCCGCGATCGCCTCTCCGCCAAAACATTTCCTGAA
Organism: uncultured Acidobacteriaceae bacterium; assembly: GCA_964408515.1. GTDB lineage: Bacteria > Acidobacteriota > Terriglobia > Terriglobales > Acidobacteriaceae > CAYOZX01. The sequence continues at coordinate 1,484 of CAYOZX010000263.1, forward strand.
GCTATACAACCTAACCCCATGACGGCCCGAGACTTCCCTCATTTTTCGAAAACGTTCCGTAAGGAACATTAGAACCAATTCGCCCATCCACCCCGCCTCCCGCGAATGCCGCTCGTACAGGCGTCGCCCCAACGAAGAGAAGAAAAGAGAAGAGCAGAGCAGAGAAGAGAAGGGGCGCGAAGACGGAGGAACACCCAGGGCTTAAACCGCAGAGGCCACAGAGAGCAGGGAGAAACTATGCCTTGACGACTTTGCCGCTACGCAGGCAGGAGGTGCAGACGCGGATCCGCTTGTTGGTCGCGCCTACCTTAGCGTGGACGGGCCTGAGGTTAACGTTCCAGCGCCGCTTGCTGACGTTGTGGGCGTGGCTGATGTTGTTTCCAAAGCGCGGCCCCTTGCCGCAGATATCGCAGACTT
>CAYOZX010000263.1:2000-5313 GCA_964408515.1 uncultured Acidobacteriaceae bacterium
GCGTGGCTGATGTTGTTTCCAAAGCGCGGCCCCTTGCCGCAGATATCGCAGACTTGCGCCATCGACTGCTCCAGGTCAGTGCACAGGGTAATTGCTAAGAGCTAGATTCTACCGGATTTGCAGGCACGCGACAACTCGACCCAGGGCGTCGTGCGGCGGGGTCTGCTGTGCGATACTGCAAGCATGACGGGCCGGCCTGATCCCAAGGCGGTGAAAGTCAACCTGACCACGGGCGCGGGCGTGGACATCGAATGGATCGACGGCCATCGCTCGCACTATTCGTTTGCCTTCCTGCGCGATGCCTGCCCCTGCGCCTTGTGCGACGACGAGCGCGGCAAATCCGGCCGCAAGCCGGGGGAACCGGTGCGGCCGGCGCCGGGCACGCTGCCCATGTTCAAGGAGCCGGCCCGGCCGTTGTCGGCTGAGGGCGTGGGCAAGTACGCCATCAAATTTCACTGGAATGACGGCCACGAGCTGGGAATTTATTCCTGGCAGTTTCTAAGAGACGTTTGTCCGTGCGAGGAATGCAAGGCGGCGCACAGCAGTCGGATGAAAACTGCCCAGGGGTTCTGCTAGGTTGTCAGGAAATTCCTGACCTTGATCCATTCACTTCCGCCTTTCTGATCGTTCCACTCGCTTTCGATGGTTTCCTGCTGAAGGGCAGTCAAATGCCATGAGAGCGGCGGCGGAGGGAGGTTGGGGCGCCGGCTGCCGTCCGGCCGCGAACCAAATTCGAAGATTGCCGACGGCAGTATCTTTACTTTCCCCGCCCACTTCTCCTGAAGCAGCTTCAGCTCCACCTGGTTGTGAGAACGTTGGCCGGCGGTGCGAACCGCAAACAGAGCCGCAAGCGGGGCGTAGGTCTGGAAGAACCATCCCCGGCTCGAACCCTGCGGCACCGTCGCTGCGAGAGGGCTGGGTTGTTCGCGAATCTCGATCACGAGAACTTCCCGAATGCCTGACAGCAGGCCCTGCGCTTCCAACGCATCCAGGCCGATGTCCAGCCATTCCACCAGGGTGCACATACCATAATTATCGTAGTAGCCGCCGTCGACCACATGGGAGGCCTTGCCGGCCGGAGGATCAATATCTGCCCGCGAAGCGGGGCCGACGTAGGGGAAGGTGGCGGAAAGCCGCGCCGCCGTAACCACCGCTACATCGCGCATCTTGCGGTAGATGGCATGAAAATCCCAGCGGCCCACCGTCCCCGGAGGGTGCGGCAGGTAGGTGGTGGAAAGCAGCAGACGTTCGCCCGCTTCGACCAGGGTGGCGTTGAAAATGTTGGCGGGGCGAAAGCCGGCGCGCACGTCCCCGACCCAGTCGGTCAGGTTGCGGTTGAGATGATCAGCATCGGGGGAGGTTGAAGTCCAGGCGCGCTCCAGAGCGCGTCCGCGGCCGGCAAAACTGCGGGGAAAGATGGGAACGATCACGTGCACGAGATCGTGATAGGCGAGCCCCCAGGAAACATCCTCAAGACTCGAAACCTTGGCGTCAGCCACCACTTCCTCGAGTTTGTCCTTTGTGGGGAGCGCCCCTTGAGCGGTGTACTGGTTCACAAAATACATGGCGCCGACGCCGCCTCCAGACACTGAGCTGATCAGGCGTAGCGATCTGGAAAAAGCCTCAGGGTCCGCAGGTTGAGTGTTGCGCCATTCGAGCTCAAGCCCGGTGAGAACGCGGGCGGTCCAGGCTGCGGCCTGGATGCCGCCTCCGGAGGCGGCGACCAGAATGATCTTCGCGCGCTTCGAGGCGCGCAACACCTCGGCAGGATCGGGAGTGTCGGGAAAGCAAGTTTGGCCAGCCTGATGAGAGCAGGTTTGAGTGCGATAGAAGTGATCCGTATTGGGCAGCTGAGCGGTGATGAGGAGCCAGATGCCTAACAGCAGAACCGCCGGAATTCTCCAGCGGTCGGCGGCGAACGTGATCCCGGAAAGTCCCCAACAGGCCAGCATGATGAGGAGCAAAACGTAGGTTAGCGTGGGCACCTGTAACCATCGGGGCGCGTAGTGCCACAGGCCGATGATGACGTACAGGGCAAGGGTCACGAAAAAGAGAATGGTAGAAAGAAGATGACCTTGAAGCAGGGCGCCACGATCGCCGAAGTAGCCGGCGCTGCCCACGCATCGGGCCAGTTGCCTGACCAGCCACGAGGCAACCTCGAGCGCGGGGCCGGGCCGCGAAACCGCGTCTTGAAACAGCCTCTCGGTCACCCAGTAAAGGCCGGCGGCAGACAGGACTCCAACCACGGTTCCGGCGAGCATGCGAACGATAAAGCCGGTGCGGCTTACCTTGGGGGAAATCTGGTGTGAACTGAACCAAAGAACGGCAGCGATGACGGGAAGCGTGAGCGCCGACGACCAGACAAAGTGGACCGGTTGGGGAAGCTCCCAGGCATTCCGCAATACGATGCCGTGAAAGCGCAGGTAGCCGTAAGAGATAATTACCCAGCCCGTGACCAACGTCGTCCACGCCGTGGAGAATGTGGCCAGGGTCACCACCACCATCCCTCGAGGGGTTACCTCCAGGAGATTGGCGAGAAGAGAGCTTCTGAGCGAAAACAAGGGGAAGATAACGAGCAGCAGGGCACAGAGCAGCGGAACCCGCGCCAGCATCAGAAAAGGGACGAGCGCCTTGGCGTCCGCCCAACAGGGTTGGGCCAACAGGTGACACATAGGCACCTCCGGGGAGAGGACGCGAGGGAAGACGCAAGAACGCAGAAAGGCTATGCGCGGGGCGGCAGGCAGTCAAGCACGATTCGTCGCGGCCTGAGCGGTGTTGAAGTCCTGTAGAATCACATTGCCGAGTATTTCCACGTGTCTTTTCTCTCCCAACTGAATCCGCAGCAGCGCGCCGCCGTGGAGGCCACGGAGGGACCGGTGCTGATCCTGGCCGGCGCGGGCAGCGGCAAGACGCGGGTCATCACCTACCGGATCGCCCATCTGATCGAACATCTGGGCGCGATGCCGGACTCCATTCTGGCCATGACCTTCACCAACAAGGCCGCGCAGGAGATGGTGGAGCGCGTGGACCGGTTAGTGGGCGGGCTGTCGGTGGCCAAGCCCACGATCTCGACGTTTCATTCCTTCTGCGTGCGAATCTTGCGGCGGGACATTGAGCAATTGCGCATTCCGCCTTCCGTACCGGGTGCGCCGCCCATTGGACTGACGAAAAGCTTCGTGATCTACGACGAGGCTGACCAGCAGCAACTGGTGAAGACCGTGATGCGGCGGCTGGGCATCGACGACAAACAGCTGACGCCGCGCTCGGTCCTGGCGCACATTTCCTGGGCCAAGAACCACATGCGCGATCCGCA
>CAYOZX010000264.1:0-1235 GCA_964408515.1 uncultured Acidobacteriaceae bacterium
GCGAGGGAAGACGGCGGGACAGAAGGCTGCCGACTGAAAAAGTTCCCTTTTCGGATTTCCGCGGCAAGGTTTCCACAGAATCTTTGCATCCCGGGGGGTCTCATCCTGCCCTGGCAGGAGTAGGATCAGGGTAAGATTCGAACCATTGTCCGCCCCAGGGGAGGCAGAGATGCTTTCCAAGTGCGCCAACCCGGGCTGCGCCGCTTCTTTCCGCTACCTGCACCAGGGCAAGCTGTTCCGCTTGGACGCCGGCATCGAAGAGCCTGGCCGGGAAACGCCGAAGGCTGCTCACCGTATCGAATTTTTCTGGCTGTGCGCGGAATGCACGGCCCGGATGACCCTTGCCTACACAAAGGATGCGGGAGTAACCCTCGTACCTGTGTATCAAAAATCCGCAGAGCTGCGCCCGGCCGGGGAGCCGGCGGCTCTTATCAAGAAGGCGGCTGCGGCGGCCGACTGATGGCGTATTTGCCGCGCATGGCGTTCCAGCGTACGGCGAGCATTTCCAGAAACATCTTGCCGCCGTCGCGCAGAGGGCTGATGCGGGTGCCTTCACGGTGGGCCCAGGTTACAGGGACCTCCACGACCTTGAGGCGGAACCTCTTCGCCAGGTAGAGCAATTCAGGGTCGAAACCCCAGCGTTCGATCTGCTGCAAGGGGAAAATAGCCTCAGCCGCGCGCCGGTTGAAAGCTTTGAAGCCGCATTGCGTGTCCTTGAATTGGAGGCCAAGGGTGATCCGCAACAGCAGGTTGAAAAGACGCCCAAAGAGTTGGCGGTAAAGGGGCTGGCGCTGGGTTTGCAGATGGCTCTGCAGCCAGCGTGAACCGATCGCAACATCAGCGCCCATCGCCACGGCGGCAAAGAGTTTCTCCGCCTCCTCGATCGGGGAGGAAAGATCGGCGTCGCTGAACAAGAGAATCTCGCCCTGGGCGTGCAGCATGCCGTTACGCACACTGTATCCCTTGCCGCGGTTGCCCGGATTCTCGAGCAGCTTCAAGCGCGGGTTCTTTTCCGAGTAAGTGCGGACGATTTCCGGCGTGCTGTCACTGGAGCCGTCGTTGACCACCAGGATTTCGGCATCCCATCCCCTGATGGTCGCGTAGGACAGAATCTTTTCCAGGCTGGCGGCGAGGCGGGTGCTCTCGTTGTAGGCGGGGATAATAATGCTGTAGGCGGGTGGGCGAGTGTCGTTCATTCGGTCGCGAGCCTGGGAACAGGATACTAGGTTAGGGTC
>CAYOZX010000264.1:1335-5194 GCA_964408515.1 uncultured Acidobacteriaceae bacterium
GGCGAGTGTCGTTCATTCGGTCGCGAGCCTGGGAACAGGATACTAGGTTAGGGTCTTTCGCGATGACCCGTTCGCCGGTTGTCGTTTCCAGCCTTGACATCCATGTTGTCGTGGCCATGTTGTCGTGGCAAGGATGCGCGGGAAGCTCCTCGGCGCGCAGGGGTCAGCGAAGCAATAGATTCCCGCCCCCGAAGCGGCACGGCTGGAAGTGTAGCGTACTGAGTCAGGAATATCGCTGCGAGCCAAGCCCGCGCAAGCGCTATGCCACCTGGCGCTGCCGGTCCAGCAGCGCGATGAATTCCCGCACCAGTTCCAGGTCCCAGAGCCCGGCGCGGGCTTCCTCGAACATAGTGAGCGCGGCCTGGCTGTGGCTGCGCGCGGGCTTGTAGGGGCGAGCCGTCCGCAAGGCATCGTAGACATCAGCCACTTGCAGCACACGCGGCAGCAGGGGAATTTCCCCCCCGCAGAGGCCATCGGGATAGCCGCTGCCGTCGGAGTGCTCGTGATGGTAGCGAATGATGGGCAACACCAGGCGGAGCGATTTCAGGGGACGACAGATCGTCTCACCGGTGACGGGATGAAGCTTCATTACCGCCCATTCTTCCGGGGTGAGATTCGAGCCTTTCTTGAGGATTTCATCGGGAACCGCAATCTTGCCCAGGTCGTGGAGATAGCCGCCCCGCCGCAGGGCAACGATGGATTCCTGGTCGAGGCCGAGGTGCTGTCCCAGGTTGCTGGCATTCTCCGCCAGGCGCTGGCAGTGGCCTTCGGTGCTCGGGTCGCGACTCTCCACACTCAGGCTCAGCGTGTAGAGGACAGACTCCGCAGTCTCCAGCTCATCTGTGATCTCCTTCAGGCGGAGCAGCGACCGCACCCGGGCGAACAGCTCTTCGGCAAAAATTGGCTTGCTCAGGAAATCGTCGGCTCCGACTTCAATTCCCAGCAGGCGGTCCTGGCGATCGGTAAGCCCTGTGATCAGCACGACGGGAATGAGGCGGGTGGCGGGATTGTGCTTGAGTTCGCAGCACAGCTCATATCCTGATTTGCCCGGCATGATGACGTCGGACAAAACCAGATCCGGCGGCTGGCGCAGAATCTCGGCCTCCGCACGCAGGGCGTTAGCGACGGCCACGACGTCATAGCCCTTTCCGGAGAGCAATTCGATCATCAGGGAGGCAATGTCTTCGTTGTCGTCTACAACCAGGATACGAGGCCTGCGCCTCGGGCGGGGCAACTCGCTTTCATCCTGGTTGTTGGAACGGGAAGAGGGAATATCGCGTGAGAACTTGTGGAGGAGAGTCATCTTCGAACAGCCCGGATTTCGTCATTGTAACTCATCTGGCAACGCGGAATTTTCCGGCGCAGCGGCATTTGAAACACGACCGCAAACTATTTCATTCCCGATTAGGAACAAAATTGCGCTCCATGTGTCGTGTGACCTTGTTCTTTCCCCAGCGATATGCATAGCCTTGCGGCATGCCTCGCACTCTGCATCTTCTTCTCTGCGGCGTGATGTTCAGCGGAACCGCGACAGGTGCATCCAGGGCGCACGTCGTGAGCCTGGGAAAGTGGATGCCGATCAAGTGGTGCGTCGGAACGGCTGCAAACCACTGTCTCGAGCTGAAAGCGCGGGCTCTGTATGTCGACGGCAAGCTGAAGGAGTTCACGCTGGGCGGGACGCATGAAGTCACCGAGCGTCTGTTCGTGGTGCAGCGCGCGTTTCGCGTGAACGATGCTTTGCCCGCAGAGGCGGCTGGCGCCCGGTGGGTATGGCAGCGGGGCGGGTGGCTGGTGGTGGATCGCTCGAGCGGGCGGATCACGCCGGTGAGCTTGCCCGAGTTCGACGCCTACTATTCAGTGGCCAGTTGGTATCGCGATTACGCCGCGTACTGCGGCGTCTCGGATGACGGCAAGAAGTTGTATGCCATCGTGTTTCAGTTAGGCCGCCGGAAGCCGGTCCTGAAGAAGCCACTGGGCGACCCCGCAGGAGATGACATGCCGGATTCGGAATGCCCGGCGCCGGTGTGGCAGCGACAGCCGGCGCGGGTGAGCTTTGAGCCCGACACCGGCCAGCATGCGACCTATGCCGTGCGTGGCCACGCCGCGGACCTGGTAAGTGAAAGTGAGGAAGAAGATGTCGAGAAATAAGTAGGCGAAGGCGGTTAATCTCCCATGGTCTCCACCGCGGGCATTTCTTCTGCCACGGTCCTGGCGGTCACCGGCGCGGTAGTAACCAGCGCCACCGACGCCACCACGATCGCGCTGCCGGCGAGGATGTACAGGTCCACGCGCTCATGCAGGACCAGCCATCCCAGGAACACTGCCACCACCGGATTGACGTATGCGTAGGTGGAGACCTTGGACGTAGGAACGTGGCCCAGCAGCCAGATGTAAGCGGTGTATCCCACCCAAGAGCCGAACACCACCAGATACAGCACGGCGGCGATGCCGCGAGCCGTCCACACCGTGTGGGAAAGGTCGCCCAGAGCAAAGGCAACGAGAAAATTGGCTGCGCCGGCAGCGATCATCTGCCAGGCCGTAGCGGAGAAGGGATCCACCTCGTTGGATTTCCACTTCTTGGCCAGCACCGAGCCCAGCGCCCAGCTGAACGACCCGCCGACCAGGCTGAGCGATGCCCATAATTGCTTGCGGCCGACCGCGCCGGTGGCGGCCAGATCGGGCCAGAGCAGGATCAGAAGTCCGGCGATGCCCAGGCCCAGGCCGATCTTCCCTCGAACCGCGACGTGATGGTCACCAAGCAGGAGAGTATCCAGCACCAGAAACCAGAGCGGGGTGACCGCGATGATCAGGGCCGCCAGGCCTGAGGTCACAAATTTTTCCGCATACGAGAGCGTGAGATTGCCGCCCATAAGCAGCAGAATGCCGACCACGGCCATTTGTCCCAGCCGTAGCAGCGGGTAAAGGACCTTGCGTCCGCGCAGGGCGCAAAACACCAGCATGAAGACGCCCGCGATGCTGAAGCGCACGCCACACATCAAGGCGGGCGGGATGTGCTCCACCGCGATATCAATGCCCAGGTAGGTGGATCCCCAGAAGAAATACACCAAGGCGAAAGCAAAAATGATCCTCAAGCGATGGGGATGTGCTGATTGTGTCATGTTAGGCAGGCCAGAGAAGATAAGAGAAGATATCAGACGCTAACGCGGCAAGCCGGGATTCAGCACTATAGGCCCCGAGCCGTGGGGTCCGCGAAGCCAATTCTTGACTCCTAAGCGGTTCAGAATGAAAAACTTTGGTGATGACTCCGAGGCCACTAGGGGGTTACGCTTGGGCCCGCTCCACGCTATAATGAAACCAGGAATGACGACCGATGCGCCATCAGGTTCCCAATTCGCATCTGCCCGTGTGCTGGCTCCGCTCGCTCGTGTGCCCGCGCCGGTACCGGGCCGTGCTTCCTTCCCGCTTGCGTCCTAACCTTTTCGGCAGCGATTAACTCCAATCCTCCCAAGCACTTGCCGTGTCCGCGTCAGCGCGAGCCCAGCAAGCCATAAACCCACGACCAACGACTGCATCAGGAGGATTCCAATGACCACCAAGACTCTCGCCGGGCCCAAGCTCAAGACGGCGCTGCCCGGCCCCAACGCCAAGCGCGTCCTCGCAGGCGATGAGAAGTACATTTCGCCTTCCTACACCCGCTCCTATCCGCTAGTGGCCAGGAGCGGCCGCGGCATTGTAGTGACCGACGTGGACGGCAACGAGTTTTACGATTTTTCTGCCGGCATCGCCGTGACTTCCACCGGCCACTGCCATCCCGAGGTGGTCGCCGCCATTCAGAAGCAAGCGGGCGAACTGATCCACATGTCGGGAACGGATTTCTACTACGAGAGCATGATCACGC
>CAYOZX010000265.1:0-5153 GCA_964408515.1 uncultured Acidobacteriaceae bacterium
TCGACGAAAGCGTCGCCCGGATGCTGAGGGAGATGTATGTCTGATTGAGCCCTTACAGACGCGCACCCCTGGCAGGCTGATCTTCTGGCGGGCTGGTTCTGCCATCCGGGCTTATACTCGCCTCTGAGCGGCACGCGCTACCCCAGAGAGGGCTGACTTCGCGAGCAGGTTGTTACCGAGCAACGCAAAATGGAAAATCCGTTCATGACCCAGGCTATCCAACTCTCCCTTGAGAATGTCCGCTCCGGACAAGGCGGGCCCTTTGGCGCGGTGATTGTGAAAGATGGCAAAATTGTCGCCGAGGGGGTCAATCGCGTTACCTCGAGCAATGATCCCACCGCGCACGCCGAAGTGGTTGCCATTCGAGCCGCCTGTGCCAAGCTCGGAGTCTTCGGGCTCGAGGGCTGCGAACTCTACGCGTCGTGCGAGCCCTGCCCGATGTGCCTGGGCGCCATCTATTGGGCGCGCCTGGAGCGCGTCTATTTTGCCAATCTCGCCGCTGATGCCGCCAGGATCGGCTTCGATGATTCCCGCATCTATCACGAGCTCGCCCAGCCCCTTCCCGAACGGGCGATACCCATGGTCCAGATGATGCGCGAGCAGGCCCTGGTTGCTTTCGCTGCCTGGCAGGAAAAGCCGAACCGGATTCCCTACTGACCCCAGCCCTGCGATCTTCTCGGCGTACGCCGCCGCGCGGTGTTGGTCATTATTCGATTGAGCCGGGCGGCGCGAGGACTTATTATCGGTAGCGATGGAACCCCACCGGTCCGAGCCGGATTCTGGCGTACCTTCCACCCTCAGCCGCCGTGATCTCATCCGTAACACCTTTCTGGCAGCCGTGGCCGTGGCTCTCGGTCCTGAACGGGTTCTCTCACAGGCGACAGACTCGCAACTGACCCCGGCGGCGCGCGGCGAGGACTATTCCAAGATTCTGGCCGATCCCAACTGGAAGCCGGTCTTCCTGAGCGCGCAGCAGAATGAGACTCTGATCGCGCTCAGCAACGCGATGATCCCTGCGACCGACACGCCGGGTGCGAAAGAAGCCCTGGTCAATCGCTATCTCGATCTGTTGCTCCCCGCCGAGACTCAGAAAGCGCAGGAGAAGTTCGTTGCCAGCCTCAGCTTTGTTGAGAGCGAGAGCAGGCGCCTTTACGGTTCAGAGTTCGCAGCCCTGAACGAGACGGACAAGGTGGATTTGCTGCGTCCCTGGGCTTATCCCGCTGAGAAGAGCGATTGGACCGAGGAGACCAGCGACGACTCCGGCCAGCAAAACTTCGGCCGATTGAAGTCTCTCATCGCCGCCGCCTACTACAGTTCCGAAATCGGGATGCGTGAACTGGGATGGGACGGCAGTGTCGCGCATGGCCCGTTTCTCGGTTGCCAGCACCCGCCTGGCGCTCACAAATAGGGAGCCTGATGCCACAAGACGTTCTTCAACAGAGGTACGACGCCATCGTTGTCGGGTCGGGTGCGACCGGCGGTTGGGCCGCCAAACGGCTGGCCGAGTCGGGTATGAAAGTAGCCCTGCTCGAAGCCGGCCGCGCCGTCACACCGAAGGAATTCACCGAGCACATGCCCGCTTACCGGCTCAAGTACCGCAACGATTCGCCTGAGATCGCGCGCACGCGGCCCGTCCAGAGGCAGTGCTATGCCTGCATGGAATACAACTACGAATGGTTTGTGAACGACCTGGAGAATCCCTACAGCACGCCGGAAGGCCGTCCTTTCACCTGGCAGCGGCTGCGGATTCTGGGAGGCCGTTCGCTGGTATGGGGGCGGCAGAGCTACCGCCTGAGCGACCTGGACTTCCGAGCCGCCAGCCGCGATGGCTACGGAGATGACTGGCCGATCTCCTATGGCGATCTCGCGCCCTACTATGACATTGTGGAGAGCTATGTCGGCATCAGCGGGGCCGCCGAGAACAACGAGATGCTCCCCGATGGAAAGTTTCTGCCCCCGATGCAGCTCACCTGTGGCGAAGCGAGAATGCGGGAGCGGATCCAGGCGGCGTTTGGCCGCACACTGACGATTGGGCGCGTCGCCATAGCCACCCAGACCCACAACGGTCGCGCCGCCTGCCATTACTGCGGTCCCTGCGAGCGTGGCTGCAGCACCTTTTCCTACTTCAGCAGCCCATTCACGACCATCAAGGATGCGCTGAAGTCGGGCAACTGCACTCTGATCACGAATGCCATCGTGAGTCAGGTGAATATGGACAACGGCGCCAACAGGGCCACGGGCGTCACGTATGTGGACCGCGTCACCAGGGAAACAAAGCAGGTGCAAGGCAAGGCCGTGGTGATGTGCGCGCATTCGCTTGAGTCCACGCGCATCCTGCTGAACTCGACGACCCGGGAATATCCCAACGGCCTGGGAAACTCCAGTGGGGCGCTCGGACACTACCTGATGGATCACGTGGTGGGTGGCGGCGCCAATGGGACCTTCGAGGACCTTCCGGCTGATCCCTCGGCCAATCCGCCGCACCGTCCCAATGGCATTTACGTTGTGCGCTTTCGAAACACGCCGGCCAGCGGCAAGCATCCGCACTTCCTCCGCGGATACGGTTTCCAGGGCGGATCCCATCCCGAGTTCGACCTGGGCGCGCCCGGCCTGGGAGCGGAATACAAGAGGGCGGTCAAGAGGGGAAGGTACAGAGCATCGCTGGGCGCGTTCGGCGAGTCGCTGGCGAGGTGGGAGAATTTTTGCGAGATCGACAGCAATCTGAAAGACGCATGGGGAATTCCCGCCCTTCGCATCAGCATGGCGCACGGAGACAACGAAGCCGCGCTCATGCGCGATGCCGCCGTCACGGCGGCGGAGATGCTGGAGGCATCCGGGGCGAAGAACATTCGCGTGACCAATCGCCTGGAGATGCCGGGAATGGCCATCCACGAAGTGGGAACGGCGCGCATGGGTAACGATCCCAGGAAGTCAGTGCTCAACAAGTTCAATCAATCGCACGACATCAAGAACCTGTTCGTGGCGGACGGCGCTTGCTTCGTGTCATCGGCGTGCCAGAACCCCACGCTGACCATGATGGCCATCACGGTGCGTGCCTGTGATTATCTGATCGAGAGCTTCAAACGCAATGAGATCTAGGATCGCCAAAGGGCGGGTAGCCGGGCGTTTTGCGCTCCAAGTTGCGGGCGCGGCCCTTCTTCTGGGGGCTCTGGCCGAGTGGTTCGTGGTCTCCGCCGCCAGGCCCGCTTTTGATGGCAAGACGAGCATTGCCCGCGGCAAAACGGTTTACAGCTCCACTTGTGTGACCTGTCACCGGGAAAATGGCGAGGGCGTGAAGGACGTGTTCCCTCCCCTGGCCAAGGCCGACTACCTTATGGCCGACAAGGCCCGCGCCATCCGGATTGTGGTCAACGGCATCCAGGGTCCGATTACCGTGAACGGCGCTACCTATGACTCTGAGATGCTGGCCGTCGATCTTAAAGATGAAGAGGTCAGCGACGTCCTGAACTATGTCCGCAATTCGTGGGGCAACCAGGGTGATATCGTGCAACCCGAGGAAGTTGGGGCGCAGAGAAAGAAGTAAGGCTTTGGCGCCCGAGGATTCAATATGACCTGCTTGTGTGACCGACGTCAGTTTCTCCGCGCGGGCGCGATCGCCGCTTCCGTGCTTGGCCTGTCCGAAGCCTTGCCGGCCGCATTCGGGAAATCCGTGCTGGTATTTACCAAGTCCTCGGGCTGGGAACACGACGTGGTGAAGCGCAGTGGCTCCAGTCCCAGCGTGGTTGAAAGTGCCGTTGCCTCCCTCGGCCAACAGCACGGGTTCGACGTGGCCACCTCCAAGGATGGCAGCATCTTCAGTTCCGGTGAATTTCGCAAATATTCAGCGGTGCTCTTCTTTACTACCGGCGATCTGACCACGCCGGGTACGGACAAGAATCCGCCCATGACGCCCGAAGGCAAACAGGCCTTGCTCGATGCCGTTCGCGCCGGGCTCGGCTTTGTGGGAGTTCACGCCGCCAGCGACACCTTCCATACTCCTCCCGATACCGAGGACAATGCCAACCGCTACATCGCTCACGGCGAGAAGTCCGATCCTTATCTCAGGATGGTGGGCGGAGAGTTCATCACTCATGGCAGCAATCCGCGCCTGCAGGAGGGCAGCCTCATCGTGAACGATGCCAAATTTCCCGGGTTGGAGGGAGTGGCGTCTCCCTTAAGATTCACGGAAGAGTGGTATTCAATGAAGGACTTTATGCCCGACCTGCATGTGATTCTCACCCTGGACACTCAAGGCATGAAGGGAGAGCCATACCAGCGCGCGCGCTATCCCGTCACCTGGGTGCGGATGCACGGCAAGGGACGTGTCTTTTACACCGCCATGGGCGATCGCCCGGAGAATTGGCAGAGTCCTTTCTTTCTGAATCTGTTGACCGGTGGGATTCGCTGGGCCACCGGCGACGCAAACGCTTCGGCGTCGCCCAATCTGAAAGAGGCCGCGCCCGGTTTCGCAGAAATTCCCCCCAGACCCCGAAAGCCGTAATCAGGCAGTCTTTGCCGTCTGGCGCTGCAGTCCGGCGCACAAATCAGTCACGGAAGTAACTCGCCCTGGTTCCAAAACCGAGGCGATGCCAGGCGCCCCCCTTTGCGCTCCTCATGGAAATTGTGAAACAGACGATGTAGATGGGCAGGCAACATCTGCCCTCTGCTGGCGGAGTGTGGCCAGATATTGCGCACCATTGTTTCTTCGACTCCTGTCAGCAGGTGAGCCGAAGACTGAGAAAGCGTCTCCATGAGCGAAGGCGACATCGTTCAGGATTTTCTGGTCGAAAGCTACGAGAACCTGGATCGCCTGGACCGTGACCTGGTGGGTTTAGAGAAAAATCCCCAGGACCAGGATGCCCTGGCGGGCATTTTCCGCACCATTCATACCATCAAAGGCACCTGCGGCTTCCTGGGTTTCAACCGGCTCGAAAAGGTGACCCATGTCGGGGAGAACCTGCTGACGCGTCTGCGCGACCGTCAGCTCACTCTAACCCCCGAAATCACAACCGCCCTATTGAGCATGGTCGATGCCGTCCGGGAGATGTTGAGTGAAATAGCATCCAGTGGCCAGGATGGCGACTCGGACTATCCCGAGTTGCGGGAAGTACTGACTCGTTTGCTGACGTCGCCCGGCGAAGCCGCCCCCACGG
>CAYOZX010000266.1:0-5147 GCA_964408515.1 uncultured Acidobacteriaceae bacterium
CTGCCGCAATGGCAGAGCACGGCGACGCTGGGCGGCAACGTTCCGAACCACATCACCGCAGGGTTCCCGCAGGACTGTTCGATCTGCCACTCGACGACCAACTGGACGACATCGACCTTCAACCACAACACCACGAAATTCCCATTGACCGGCTTTCATTTGACGGTGGCCTGCGCCACGTGCCACACCGACAACTACGCAGGCACGCTGGCTACGGATTGCTACACTTGCCACATCGTGGCATGGCAGAGCACTGCGACGCTTGGCGGGACGGTGCCAAACCACATCGCCCTGGCTTACCCAAAGACCTGCGAGTCCTGCCACACCACGACTTCTTGGCTGGGCGCGGTCTTTAATCACGCCTCGACCGGCTTCCCGCTGACCGGTGCGCACATCAATACGGCCTGCAACCTGTGCCACACGAGTTCCGCGGTGCCGCCGACCGCCTGCTCCGGCTGCCACATGGACAAGTGGCTGAGTACCGTGAACCTAGGTGGGCAAGTGCCGAATCACGTCGCCGCCGCCCTGATATCCAGTTCCGGGTTTAGCCTCCCCGCGTGCGCGAACTGCCACAACACGACTGCCTGGACGGGAGCGTCGTTCACGCACACCTGGTTCAACGTCAATCATGGCAACGCCGGCGGCGTTTGCACGACTTGCCACATTGTGGCCGGCAACTATGCGCAGTTCCAATGCACCGTGTGCCACGGGAACAACAACGCGGCCAATTTCCAGCATCCACCCGTCGGTGGTTACGCCTACAACAGCGTGGCCTGCTACTCTTGTCACGGCCGCGGCTGATGCGGATAGGAGAATAAGGTTGGTGCGTTGCCGATTTCTTCTCGCCGTTACCACTGCTTTTCTTTTTGGAGTTGTTCCGTCCGCTCCTGCGACGCAGTCCGCGCCAGGACCTACCCGTCCGGCAGGCGGGCCGCAGCAGCCCGCGCCCGCCCTGGCCATGGGGCAGAATGTTTTCCATGTTAAGTATGTCTCCGAAGGCGCTGTCTATCTGGATGCCGGGCTCAACGCCGGCTTGGCCGAAGGCATGATCCTGCACGTCGTGCATCCCGACCCCGCTGGCGGGATCACCGACGCGGTGCGCTTCACCGGGCAGCAGCCCATCGCCGACCTGCGCATTTTCACCGTGGCTGATTCCTCCGCCGCCGGCGAAGTCCTGAATCCGCGGGAAGATCTCGCCGTCGGCGATATCGCTTATCTCGACGTGGCCAGCGTCCACGCCCGCGAAGACAAATTGAACGCTGCCGCATCGGAAAATTATCCCGTGGTGATCACCTTCTCCTACGGCGATCCGCTCGACGAAGAGCTGCGCGCCGCGACCGTTTCCGCGGTCAAGGGAACTCCCCCCATCCAAAACCAACTGCGCGGGCGATTCGGCTGGGATATGGGCTATCTGAGCGAGCCCGGAGGCGCCAGTTCCCGCCAGGTGGGCCTCTTGATCGATGCCGACATGAGCCGCATCGGAGGCACCCACTGGAATTTCACCGGCTTCTGGCGCGGAAATTTGAACACCCAAAAGTCCGGCAACCTCACCGGCGTCGCTCCCACCACGCTCAACGATCTGATCAACCGCACCTACCACCTGGGGCTGTTTTACGAAAATCCCGATTCCATCGTGACCATGGGCATCGGGCGCCTCTATCTGCCTTTTGCTCCCAGCCTCAGCACCATTGACGGCGGCTACTTCGGCGAACGCATCACCCACAAGCTCACCGCCGGCGTGTTCGGCGGCTCGACGCCCGACCCTACCTCCTGGAGTTACGCTCCCAACCAGCACATCGCCGGGACGTTCGTCAACTACCAGGGCGGAGACTTCGATCATGTGCGATACACGGATACGGCCGGCTTGGCCATGACCAGTATTGGCTGGCATGTGGCCCGCGAGTTCGCGTTCCTCGAAAACACCATTTCCTTCGGCCGCACCTTCTCCGTCTACAACTCGCTGCAGGCCGACAAAGCGCGCACTGCGCTCGCGGGCGCCAGCTACAAAACCGGATTGACGCAGAGTTTCACCACCATTCGCTTTCAGCCCATTCCTCTGGTGACCTTCGATCTCAATCACAATTACCTGCGCAATCTGCCCACGTTTGATCCGGCCCTGCTCAGCACCACGCTGCTCGATCAATTCCTGTTTCAGGGCCTCAGCGGCGGCGTGCGCCTGGACCTGCCCTATCACGTGGCCGTGTCCACCGACGTGGGCCGCAGCAAGAGCAGCACCGACAAAGCCAACTCCTGGAACCAGATGTACGGCCTCACCTTCGGCGAAATCGGCAAGACCGGCCTGATGGTCGATCTGCGTTACACGAAATTCAACAGCTCGTTCGGCCAGGGGAATTACCAGTTCATTTCCGTGTCGCGCAGCCTCACCGACCGCATGCACCTGCAACTGCAAGGCGGGGTGCAGCACCTGGCCACCTCGACGAGCGGCACGCTGAACACCACCAACACCAATTCCCGGTTCGTGACCGGCACCTACGATTGGGCCATCGGGTCGCGCTATTTCTTCGAAGCCCTGGTCAGCTGGAACACCGGCACGACCATGAATTACCTGCAGACCAATCTGACCTTCGGTTACCGCTTTGGAGGAACGCTCCGCAAATGAGGGAAGTGTGGACCCAGAATCGGCGCCCGTCGTGGTGCGCCGTGGCGCTCCTGACGGCGCTGGTGTTCCTGGCTGGATCCAGCGCGGCTCAGGATCAGGCCGCGGTCCCAGCGGCGCCGCCCGCGCCCAACGATGCCACTGCAGTTGCTCCCATTACTGATGCCACAGCGGCTCCTCGCCTCAATGAGGGCGCTCCTGCTCCTACTCCCGCGCCCCTTCCCGAGGCTCTGGTGCGGGCGCGCAAACACGTTCAGGAATATTTCGATAAGTTTTCCGATCTCACCTGCAAGGAATCCGTCGCTCAACTGGTGCTCAACGGCAGCGGCCACACCATTTACCGAGAAAATTCCGCTTTCGATTATCAGTTCCAAACCACCACCGAGGGCGACATCCCCAAATTCAACGAGACCCGCGAAACCCGCAATCCCGCCTTTCGCGATCCCGCCCGCACCTTGCTCGTGACCACCGGCTTTGCCAATTTGCTCCTGATCGTTCATCCCCTCTACGAATCCAGCTACACCTTCGAGCCCGCCGGCAACGAAACCATCGGCGGCGTCTCCTACTCCGTGCTGCGCTTCACCCCGGTCCCGGACGGCTCTTCTCCCGTCTCGCTGCGCCTGCGCGGCCGGAATTATCCCGTGCCTCTGTCCGGCACGTTGTGGATTGAACCGCAGTCCGGCGCCATCGTGAAGCTCGAGGCCCAAGTGGGTTCCAGCTTAAAAGACCTCGGTCTCAAAGGCATGCGCAGCGAAGTCCACTACGCCCAGCACAGCTTCCACAATCCCGAGGCTTCACTGTGGATCGCGGACTCGGCCGTGATCGACCTCGAGACTCCGCGCCAGCACTGGCGCAATCTGCATCATTTCACCGAGTACAAGCGCTTCAGCGTCGACGTGCACGAACAGATAGGTCAACTGCCATGAGCCAAACCGTCACCGCCGCCCAAGCGGTCATCTTCAGCAACGAAACCGCCGCGCGCAAGCATCAACGCAAAGTCACGGCCTGCTGGATCGCCGCCTTCGCCTTTGTGGGCCTGTTCGCGGCCTACGGATTCGATTACTACACGACGGCCTGGAAGGACCGGCCCTTCTCCCCCAAACACATGATGCTGCGCCCCAGCGGCCCAGTGGGCGTCAATCTGGGCATCTTTGGCGTGCTGCTGTTCTTCCTGATTTATCTCTATCCCCTGCGCAAACGCTGGGGCTGGCTGGGCCGCCAGGGCAACTCCCGGCATTGGCTGGATTTTCACGTGGTCCTGGGCACCGCCGCGCCTCTGGTGATCGCTCTGCACTCCTCATTTAAATTCGGAGGCATTGCCGGCATGGCCTTCTGGATCATGACCCTGGTCACCGCCAGCGGATTCATTGGCCGCTACCTGTATTCGCAGATTCCTCGTTCGCTGAATGCCGCCGAGCTGACCATCAAAGAAATTCAGGACATGGAAGTGAAGCTGCGCTGGGCCGCCGAGGACAAGCATGAAAAGATCGGCACCAGCCTGATCGATTTATTCGCGCTGCCGTCACCGGCGCAAGTTGCCCGCATCCCCATTCTGGTGGCCCTGTGCTGGATGATCTGGCTGGACCTCAAGCGCCCCTTCCAGGTTTCCTGGATTCGCTTGCGCGCCGGAGGCTTTTTCGCCTGGCTGGGTTCGCTGTTCGGACTTCTGCCGACGCGCAATCCGCAACTGGAAGTGGCCATTCAAACCGCCCGGAAGCAGGCGTCGCTGTCCAAGCGCGCGCTGTTTTTGTCGCGCACCAAGCAGGTGTTCCTGTTCTGGCACGTCATTCACCGGCCGTTTAGTTATTCCTTCGCCATCCTGGCCATCGTGCACATTGCCGTGGTGCTGGGCATGGGTTACAGGTAACCTAGAGCAGAACGAGAACGGGTGCGGATTCCGCCACAATGCTGTCCAGGAGTACTCTTTGTGGGTCACGGCTTCAGCCGTGACCTGACAGCTTTGGATTCAAAGCGGCTTTAGCCGCTGGCTCTTTCAATCGTGGATTGCCACGTAGGAACTTGAGGCCGGGGACTCGTATCGACATCGGATCAGCCGCGTGGATTTTGATGCGAGGCGCAGAAACCCCATCCCGGTCTGACCGGGACGGGCTACAGCATTTGCCGCGATATGAGATGTGTTCTTGAGGAGAATTTAGATGAAGCGCTTGGCGTATTTTCTCGTGGCCCTGGGGCTCGTAGCTCTCTCCACTGGCTGCGCCAAGCCGCCCAGCGACGCCGACGCCGTCCGCGCCGGCATCAATCAGCATCTCGCCGGGCTCAAGACCATCAATCTCTCCGCCATGGACATGAGCATCCTGAACGTCTCCATCCAAGGCAACCAGGCTCAGGCTCAAGTCGAATTCCGGCCCAAGACCGGCGCTCCCCCAGGCGCCGGCATGCAAGTCTCCTATTCGCTGGCGAAGCAGAACGGCGTCTGGGTCGTGCAAACCACCCAGCCCATGGGCGGAAGCATCCAGCACCCCGGCCCCGGCGACAACCCCCACATGACCCCCGGCATGACCACCCCCGG
>CAYOZX010000267.1:0-5142 GCA_964408515.1 uncultured Acidobacteriaceae bacterium
GCTGCAGGCACGATAATCGGTTTCATGCTGGCGTTGGACGGCTGCAGGCGGATGTTGTCTCCTTCACGATAGAAACGCTTGAGGGTGGCGTCGGTGCGGTCCACCAGGGCGACCACGATGTCGCCGTTGTGAGCAGTCTTGCTCTTCTCCACCAAAACGTAGTCGCCGTCGAGGATGGCCTCATCCTGCATGGAGTCGCCGCGCACTTCCAGCACGAAAACCTCCTTCGATCCCACGAAATCGGCCAGGGAGATACTCTCGTTGTTCTGCACGGCCTCGATGGGCTGGCCGGCGGCGATACGGCCCTCCAGAGGCAGGACCAGCGTCGTGTTCACCGACATCGCCTGCTTCAGCCGTCCTTTCGGAGGCAGCAGATCGATGGACCGGCTGCGATTGTAGTCACGCGTAAGCAAGCCCTTCTTCTCGAGATTCGAGATGTGCTTGTGCACAGTGGCCAGAGAGTTAAGCTTCAAGCCCTCGCCAATCTCCTCAAACGACGGAGAGTAGCCGTTCTTCTGCACGAAGGCGGAGATGAAGTCGTACACCTGCCGTTGCCGCTTGGTGATCGCCATGGCCCAATTGTAGGCGAAGATTAAGCGAAGTCAAGAGGGAGCGCAGGAACTCCGGGCTATTCCAATTGACTCCCCCGCTGCCCCATCACGTCCGGGTCTGATCCGAACGCTGCCTACTGGCCCGTAAGCGCCCTCAAGTACCGGTAGAAAAACTCTACCGCCTGATAGAACGCGGTCTCACGCACCCGTTCGTCTTTGCCATGGGCGCGGATGTCGTCGCGGTCGATGGCCTCGCCCGAGACGCAGTAGGTGGGCAATCCAGCGGCGTTGGTGTAGACGCCGTCGCTGGCCCCGGTCGCCATGTCCGGCACGACCGGCAAGCCCGGCCACATCTGGTTGACCACCTTCTCCAGCGGCTCGAACACGTCCGGGCGCAGGGGAGGCGGCGTGAACGACTTGCGGGGAGCCCTGCCGATTCCGCCCACTTCTCGCACCGAAAGCTGGGGATCAGCCACGACTTTCTCCAGTTCCTGGCGAATTTCCTCGGGCGAATGTCCGGGGATGATTCGGCAATTGACGTTGGCCTGCGCCATCTGAGGCAGAGCGTTGTTGGCGTGGCCGCCGCTCAGGCGCGTGGCCACGCAGGTGGTATGCATGATGGAGTTGTCAATGCGCTCTTTGGAGAGGCGGGCAACGGACGCTATGTCCGGAGGAGTCTTCAGAATAGCCCGCATATCCGCCGCTCGCTCACCCGTGGCGATTCCTGCCATGCGCCGGTAATAGGCGCGCGTGATGGTGGTGAGTTCAAACGGAAACTGATAGTGCTCCAGCCGCGCCAGCCCGTTGGCCAGATGATAGATGGCGTTGTCAGGCACGGGCAGGGAACTGTGGCCGCCGGGATTGGTCACCGTAAGCTGATAATCGGCATAGAGTTTTTCCGAGGCGTCCACCGTCATGTATCGGGGTTGGCCCTTTTCTGACAGGATTCCGCCACCGTCGTGATTGAGGACGAATTCAGCATCGATCAGCTCGCGCTGATTTCTCAGCAGCCAGTCCACGCCATTTGAGGTACCACCCTCCTCATCCGCCGTCAGGGCCAGGATGAGGTCGCGGTCTGGCACATAACCTTCCTTCTTGAAACGGAGCAGGGTGGTGACCATGACGGCGTCACCGTCCTTCATGTCCTGCGTGCCACGGCCGTAGAAGTAGCCATCCTTCTCCACGAACTGGAAGGGGTCGGTGGTCCAGTCCTCGCGGTGGGCCTCCACCACGTCGAGATGCCCGATGAGCAGCACCGGCTTGTGCTTGCCGTTGCCGTGGTAGCGCACGACCAGGTTCTTTTTGCGGTCGTTGGGGCCGAGGACGCGAACATCGCTTTCCGGAAAACCGGCGTCGCGGAAGCGTTGTGCCATGGCTTCGGCAGCAGCGGTTACGCTGCCGACGGAATCGGTACTATTGATTTCAATCAGCTGCTTGAAGATGTCGTGAGAGAGTTGCCTGCCGGCATCGTCGATCTGAGCTTGAGAAAGAGTTCTGCAGGCAAGAACGAAGAACAATAGACAGTTGTATCGCTTCAACCTGGGCTCCTGTCGACCACGGGATCAATGCGCGTTCCAAACTAGCAAATGGCGGGTGGGGACGACAATCCTTGCATCGGCATTGTCGGGACTTGGTTCTGGTCAACTGCGCTTGCTGGCCTCAGGACGCGGGACCAGGTGTTTGGGCGCGGCATTGCGCCAGGCCGCCGTCAGCGCGCGCCGCACGCTTTCCTGGGTTGCCGCCTGCAGGCGAACGTGGGTCGCCCCTCGCCTTCCCCACACACCGTCGATGGGCACAAACACGTCGGGCTCGGCTTCGTAGAATCTCGCCTGCTCCACCCGCGACAGCTTGACCATGGCCCAACTCTTGTCGGGGTAGGACATGGTGGCAAAAATCTTGCCGCAGACCCGGAAATCAGGGTGTCCCATGTGCTGTCTTTCTTCAGCTTCCGGGAGACTGAGGGCAATACGGCGGAATTGGGTGGGCGTCATGGGGAGTCTTGCCAAACCGTCTTCCGGGCCGCCCCAAACCACGGTCTTGTCGGCCCATGCGGCGGGCGATCCAAGATACAACTTTTTACAACCTCGCGACATTATGCTCTTGCCAAAAATTCGCGGTCATGGCATGTTCAATACATCTTCCAACGAAAGGACGCCCGATTTGGCGGACCAAAACTACAAATCGCTGAGCGGGCAACCATGGCGAGATAGCAGCCTGGGTTGCTTTAGGGCGTCGCTTCGAGTGCGTTAAGCACCTCTCCGGCGCACCTTATCCGCAAAGCTTAACTTGCTGACGGCAAGCCCGTTGTTGGCGTCGTGATGTGCCCTTCGCCGGGCAGCCAACGACCGGCCATCAACCCATAC
The DNA here is from genome assembly GCA_964408515.1 of uncultured Acidobacteriaceae bacterium. GTDB lineage: Bacteria > Acidobacteriota > Terriglobia > Terriglobales > Acidobacteriaceae > CAYOZX01. The sequence goes on from CAYOZX010000267.1 coordinate 2,915, forward strand.
CCGCCCGTGTGTGAAGCGCCGCGGGAAGCGCTCGAGATGACGCTCGCGCCTTCCTGACGGACTTACGCCGGGCACAGCTCTACAAGGTCAGTGGCGAAGGCCACGGAGTCTTCGGACGTAACCGTTCCGAAGCGGAGGCTTGATGCCTCCAGACAGTGTCCGCATGTTCCCTGACCAGCATTAGCTCGCAAGGGCGAGGCCTGGCCTCGTCCTCTCGCGAGCCTGCAACGGTGTGACTCCGGCGTTTGCCGGTTAGAAACCTGGATTTATGTTGGAATTGTTGAAAAACATGCTCACCGGCCGGAACCAGTTCGCTTCCGGCGGCTTGTTGCTGATGATGATCGGCGCGCTCAGCGTCTATCTTCATGCGGTCCGGAGAGTCATGTGGGATTGGATCGTCAGCCAGGTCACGATGATGGTCACCGTGACAGATGACGACACGGCGTTCGTGTGGATGAAAGAATGGTTTCTCGAACAGAAATTTCTTAAGCGAATCCGCCGGGTCGACCTGGACACGACTCTGCGAGGAGAGCGGGTGGCACTCATACCTGCTCCCGGATGCCACTGGTTTTGGTATGGCGGAAGGCCGTTCCAGGTCTGGTTCTTCCGCCACGAGGAAGTGCATAAACTGGGCGCGAGACGCACCGAATCACTGACCTTCCGGACGTTGGGCAGGAAGCGACTTTTCCTGCAGGAGTTCGTGGATGATGTGGTGAGCTGCCACATGAAGAGAATCGGCGCGCAAACGTATCTCTACATCTACAACGAGGGATGGGATTATGTTGAGGGCTATGCGCCTCGAACAATGGAATCAGTTGTCCTGGGGCCAGGCGAGAAGGAGCACCTCTTGCGGGACGTGGCTCGCTTTCGCCAATCCGGGGAGCGTTACACGCGTTTAGGTGTTCCGTATCACCGCGGCTATTTGTTGTACGGTCCGCCTGGCACCGGGAAAACGTCTTTGGTATCGGCACTGGCGGCACACTTCGGACTCTCGATTTACGCGGTCAATCTCACGGACTTCAGCGACCGAAGTCTCATAGATGCAGTCAGTCGAGTGCCGGCGAATTCAGTCCTGCTGTTCGAAGACATCGACTGCGCGAAAGGCGGTAGGACGCGGGAGGTTCCGAGTTCCCCCCGAACTTGTGCGATGCAGACACAGGAACGACAGGGAGCTGCCGCAAATGGCGTGACCCTCTCCGGGCTGTTGAATGTGCTGGACGGATTTTATGCTCCGGACAGCGTCCTCTTCATGATGACGACGAATCAGGTTGATGTACTGGATGAAGCTCTGCTGAGGCCAGGGCGAATTGATTACAGGCTTCATCTGGGCAAGGCCAGCGACCTTCAGAAAGTCGAGCTCTATCGCCGATTCTTTCCCTGGTCTTCTAGGGCAGAAGCGCTTGAGTTCGTTGAAATTTCCCGCTCCGCCGTGACGATGGCGGAATTTCAGGGGCTACTGCTGCGGCTGGAGGAAGAACGACGTGGCGCCGAGCCGGAAGTGGCGCTCAGCGGGTCGCTGCCGTAAAGCTGGTGATTCTCTTAGCGGGGGGAACTGTGCGCACTTGCCGGTCATCGACTTCGGCAAACAACACCCATGTCCAGCCCGCCACTTATTGTGGAGACCAATATGACCGGACGGAAAGATCTGAAAGTCAATCTGAATTCGCCAGGACGTGCGGACCATCCTCAGCGGCTTTCTCCCGAGCTCGAACTACGGCGTCTGGTGATGTCGGGAAGAGGAAGGCCGAAATCCGCCGTTCGTTCAGCCGAGGCGAGCGAGTGGCTTGCCAAACTCGTGCCCAAAGTGGCGGCCGAAAGCGTGGCAGTTCTGGCAATCGAAGCCCGCGGCAAGGCAACGCTGCGCCAGGCTGCTTTGTTGCTGGTGCGGGAGATGGCGCGGCACAAGAGTCATCGCCATCTGGTCGCAGATACACTAACTGCCGTCATTCAGCGCCCGGGCGACCTCACCGAGTTCGTGACCATCTACTGGAAAGACGGTCGCGTGCCCCTTTCTGGCCAGGTAAAAAAAGGGCTGGCGGCGGCATTTCCCAAGTTCGACGAGCGGCAGCTCGGCCGTCACTCTCGGCAGGGAGCGGTCCAGCTGCGGGATGTGCTTTTCCTGTGCCATGCCAGGCCGGGCAATGCAGCCCAGGCAGCCGTGTGGAAGAGGCTCATTTGGCGGCGTCTCAAGCCTGCGGACGCCGCTGCCACGAAGACTGAAATCCGCT
>CAYOZX010000268.1:0-2463 GCA_964408515.1 uncultured Acidobacteriaceae bacterium
TGGTGGGGGGGCGGGGGGATTTGGCGTTGGCCAGCCGGTCCCGGCTGGGCTTGGGGCCGGGCTGGGTCAGGATTTCGACGATGTCGCCGCTGTGCAGCCGGAAGCGCAGGGGCACCATGCGCCCGTTGACCTTGGCGCCCACACAGCTATGACCGACCTCGGTGTGGATCGCGTAAGCAAAATCGATGGGAGAAGAGTCACGAGGGAGAACAACCACCTTGCCTTTGGGAGTGAAGGTGTAGACCTCCTCGGGATAGAGGTCAATCTTCAGCGTGGACAGAAATTCGCTGGGATCGGAGACATCGCGCTGCCATTCCACCACCTGGCGCAGCCAGGCCAGCCGCTGCTCATCCTGGGCGGACACCGGACCGTCCTTGTATTTCCAGTGCGCGGCGATGCCCTCTTCCGCCATTTTGTGCATTTCCTCGGTCCGAATCTGCACCTCGAAGGGCACGCCTTCGTCCGAGATCACCGAAGTGTGCAGAGATTGGTAGAGATTCGGCCGCGGCATGGCGATGAAATCCTTGATCCTTCCGGGAACCGGGCGCCAGAGATTGTGGATGATGCCGAGTACGGCGTAGCAATCCTGCACTGATCGCGTGATTACCCGCATGGCGTAGAGGTCATAGACCTGTTCCACCGTGATGTGCTGGCGCAGCAGTTTCTTGTGAATGCTGTACAGGCGCTTGATCCGGCTTTCTACTCTGGCGGTGATGCCAGCTTCCTTCAGCTTGTCGCGGAAGACCTGCTCCACATGCGCCAGAAACTCCTCGCCCGCCTTGCGGCGGGCTTCCACCGCATCATGCACCTGCTGGTAGCCGATGGGATCGACGTAGCGGAACCCGAGGTCCTCCAGCTCGCCGCGAATCTTGCCCATGCCCAGGCGGTGCGCGATGGAGGCGTAGATGTCCAGGGTCTCGCGTGCGATCTTCTGTTGCCGCTCAGGCGGAAGATGCTCCAGGGTGCGCATGTTGTGCAACCGGTCGGCCAGCTTGATCAGCACGACCCGAATGTCGTCCACCATCGCCAGCATCATCTTGCGCAGGTTTTCTGCCTGCTGTTCTTCCCGCGTAGCGAAGTCGATGGCGCTGATCTTGGTGACGCCCTCCACGATGTGGGCCACCTGTTCGCCAAATTCCTTGCGGATGTCGCCCACGGTCACGGAGGTGTCCTCGACCGAGTCGTGCAGCAGTCCGGCGGCGATGGCCACGGGATCCATCTTCATCTCGGCCAAAACCAGAGCCACTTCCAGGGGATGAACCAGGTAGGGTTCGCCCGAGGCCCGGCTCTGGCCGGCATGATATTTCTGGGAGAATTCGTAGGCCTTGCGGATGAGCTCCAGGTCGTCGTTGGGCCGGTTGGCCCGCATTCTGCGCATCAGTTCGCGGAATTTGGTGACCGTGAGGACGTTGGTCGCGAACTGCTGGCGCAGAGTCGCCATAATGGATTATAGCCTCAAGAACCCAGGCGACGGCATGCTGCGGGCGCTCTTGGTAAGGAGTGATGCGCCGCCACTTGTTTGCGGAAATGGGCCTGCTTTTTGTTACATTTGAAGCCTGCCCGAGGGAAGAGTTGCGCATCCTGGTCAGTGGCGGTTCGGGACTCATCGGAACAGCCCTTCTGACCTCTCTCGAAGCCAGCGGACATGCGGTCACACGCCTGGTAAGGGGATTGCCAACCGCCGCCGAGCAGATCGTCTGGGACCCGCTGCAGCCTCTGTCTCCGGACTCTGTATCCGGATTCGATGCCGTCGTTCACCTGGCAGGAGAATCCATTGCCGGGCGCTGGACCAGCGGCAGGAAACGGCGCATTCTCGAAAGCCGGGAGCAGGGCACGCGCCACCTCGCGGAAGCGCTCGCCCGCGCACATGCCAAGCCGCGCACACTGCTTTCATCGTCGGCCATTGGCGTCTACGGCGACCGGAAAAACGAGGTCGTGGACGAAACCAGCTCGGGTGGGAAGGGATTTCTCGCGGAGGTATGCCGCAGGTGGGAGGCCTCAACCGAGCCGGCGGCGCAGGCGGGCATTCGCACCGCGCAATTGCGCACCGGGCTGGTACTGAGCCGCGACGGAGGTGCCCTGCAAAAAATGTTGCTGCCCTTTCGCCTGGGGCTGGGCGGCAGGACGGGTAGTGGCCGGCAGTGGTGGAGCTGGATTCACCTGCAGGACCTGATTGGCGCAATCCACCACATCCTGCAGGACTCATCGCTTGCCGGCCCAGTCAATGGAGTGGCTCCCAACCCGGTGACCAACGCTGAATTCGCCCGCACGCTGGCGGCGGTTATCTCCCGACCTGCATTCTTTCCGATGCCTGCGCTTGCGGTGCGTCTCCTCTTTGGAGAAATGGGGCAGGAACTGCTTCTTTCCGGCCAGCGGGTGCAGCCAACCAAGCTGACCGCCAGTGGTTACCGGTTCCAGTATCCGGACCTGCGCCGGGCGCTGCAAGAGATCCTGCCTCGCTAG
>CAYOZX010000268.1:2563-5088 GCA_964408515.1 uncultured Acidobacteriaceae bacterium
GCAGCTTGCACTGCTGGGTCATCTCCGAATCCAGGAAACCAGGTTACCCCCAGCTCCCGCCGGAACCAGGTCATCTGCCGCTTGGCATAGTTGCGATGCGCCTGCTGTGCCGCCTTTAGCGCCGTCTCGTGGTCCATCTCGCCGCGTATCAGGGCCACAGCCTGCCGGTAGCCGGGCGCGGCCAGGGGGCGTGCTGCTGCGCCATATCGTTCCAGCAGGATGCGGGTCTCCTCCACCAGACCTGTGTCGAACATGCGCAGGGCGCGCCGGTTGAGGCGATCATAAAGAGCAGCACGGTCCGGATCGAGGCCCAGGCGCACAGTCTGAAATCCGGTCAGCGGATTGCGTCCCTGCTCCCACAGCTCCGTCATCTTTCGGCGTGAACTAAGGCAGACCTCGATAGCGCGCAACAACTTCGGAATGTCATTGGGATGAATCTTCTCCGCCGCCGCAGGATCGAGCCGCCGCAGCAACCGGTGCAGATACCCCTGCCCCTTCCCTGCCGCCCGGCTGCGGAGACGTTCACGCAAATCTTCCGACCGCTGCGGCCCGGCAAAAAGTCCCTCCAGCAGAGCGCGTAGATACAGACCGGTCCCGCCGGTCACAATCGGCAAAGCGCCCCGTGATCGGATGTCCTGCAGGACGTTCCGTGCCTGGCGGGCATATTCGCCGGCGGTGAAGTAGCTGATTGGGTCCACGCAGTCGAACAGATGGTGTGGAATACGCGCGCGTTCGCCCGGCGCGGGTTTGGCGGTACCAATCTCGCATTCGCGGTACAGCGCCACCGAATCGCAGTTAACAATTTCGCCGTGAAAGCGCTCCGCCAAAGCCAGCGAGAGGGCGGTTTTGCCGCTTCCCGTCGGACCGAGGACAGCTACAAGAAGAGGCTCGCCCGCCACGGTCAGCGGGCGCTCCAGGCGATGTGATGGCCGTAGCGGATCAGCACAAAAATCAGCATCACGGTTCCGATGATCAGAATGCCGGCCGCTTCCAGCGCGCAAATACGAGGTGGGCGCGACTGCTTCGGCCCCTGCTGGTCCGGCGGGTGGGGGCTGACAGGAGGCACGGTGCCATTGTAGCGCCGGCGGGAGTCCAGTCGTCCACCCGTCTTGGCGCCACTCAGCCGGGAACGGGTACTGCAGCGGATGCTAAACTCGTGGCCGTGTCGACGGCGTCCGGCGGTTCCGCCAGAAAAGTCGTACGCTTTGGAGTGTTCGAGGCCGACCTCGCAGCCGGCGAGCTGCGCAAACACGGCGCACGCATCCGCTTGCAGGAGCAACCTTTCCAGGTTCTGGCGTTTTTGCTGGAGCGTCCCGGCGAGGCCGTCACCCGGGAAGAGCTGCGGCAAAAGCTCTGGCCCGCAGACACCTTCGTCGACTTCGACCATAGCCTCAATACCGCGATGAACAAGCTGCGGGAAGCTCTGGGAGATTCAGCCTCCAGTCCTCGCTATGTGGAAACGCTGGCCCGGCGGGGATATCGCTTCCTGGTTCCCGTGGAGCCGGTAGGAAATTTGCAAGCCGAGCCGCATGCCGTTAGGAATCAGCCCGATGCAGTGGCTGAGCCGGCGGCAGCATTTGACCGCGAGCTCGAGGTGCCAGTCCCCAGCCGCCGCCTTACGCGCTCCCTGTTTGCGCTCATTCAGGTGATGTATCTGAGTTTCTATGTTTGCGCACTCTTGCGGCTGCACGAGATCGACGGCATTGTCGGCGCATTCTTGCCGGCATGGGGCGCTTTCATCGTCGCCGCCCTGGTGCTGGTCAGCGCTGGCGTCGGTATTCCCTTACGCTGCTATCTGTTATCGGCAGTCGCCTTCGACCATCGCCGGCTGGGGGAGAAGTTTCTCCGTATGTTCCTGGGAATATTGGCCTTAGATCAGCTCTGGGCGGCGGCTCCGCTGCTCCTGGCGGCAAAAATCGGCTTCGGCGCAGCGTTTGCGGCAACCGCTGCCCTGCTTTATGTGCCGTTCTCGGAGCGAACCCTGATCCGCATGGCCTATTCGCGGAGGAGCTGACTGCGGCTGCCGTTGGCAGATTTCCCGGAACTCCGCTTACAAAGACTGCGTATGAACGTCTTGTAGACGGCAAGGCCAATCTGCGCGGAGGGGTGCACGTGAAACGAATCGCAACCGCCATCCTGGGTCTTGGTTTGACGCTGGCGCCACTGGCCCATGCCGATCAGTGGTCGAAGACCTTCAATCTGACAGGCAAGCCTGAATTAAGCGTAACCACCTCCGATGGCCACATCCGGGTCGACACCTGGGACCAGAACGCGGTCACGGCCGAGGTCACCACCGAAGGCTGGAAGATCGGCGAAGACGGCGTCAAAGTGATCGAGCACCAGATGGGAGACTCCGTCGAACTGCAAGTCCGCCTGCCTCGCGAGTTCTGCTTCGTGTGTATCCATACCAGGAGCCACCGGGTAGAGATCCACATTCGAATGCCGCGGGAAGGCCGGGTCAGCCTCCGGCCCGGCGACGGGTCGATTACGCTAAGTAATTTAAAAGGCGGAGTGGAACGGAAGTC
>CAYOZX010000269.1:0-5077 GCA_964408515.1 uncultured Acidobacteriaceae bacterium
AGGATCCCACCAAGACCCAGGTCTACACCTCGATCTTCCGCCACAAGCACGACGATACGCCGCGGAACCGGGCGTTGGGCGTGCTTTCGAACGTGTTCCTGCACCTGCATCCGGCGAAGATCAACCGCGATGCCGTGCGCTACAGCTACACCTGGGGCATGGGCGGAATCACTTTCTACCTGTTTATCGTGCTGACCTTGACGGGCGTGCTGTTGATGTTTTACTACCATCCCAGCAAGGTGCAGGCTTTCCGCGACGTCCTCTACCTGGAACACGACGTTCCCTTCGGCAAGCTGCTGCGCAACATGCATCGCTGGGCGGCGCATCTGATGGTGATCGCCGTCTGGCTGCACATGTTCCGCGTGTTTCTGACCGGATCGTACAAGAAACCGCGCGAGTTCAACTGGAACATCGGAGTGCTGTTGCTGGTGTTCACCCTGCTGCTTTCGTTTACCGGTTACCTGCTTCCTGACGATCAACTGGGATTCTGGGCGGTGACCGTAGGAACGAACATGGCCCGCGCCACGCCGCTGCTGGGGCATGAAGGCCCGTTCGGTTCGGCGCTGCACATGACGCCTTACAACGACGTTCGCTTTGGTCTGCTGGGCGGCTCGATTGTCGACGCCAACGCTCTGCTGCGCTCGTACATCTGGCATTGCATCGGCATTCCGATTGTGGCCTCGGTTCTGATGATTGTCCATTTCTGGCGCGTGCGGAAGGACGGCGGGATTTCAGGGCCGGCGCCGGTGATGCTGGCTTCGGAAGTGAAAGAGCCGAAGAAGTAGTCGCGGCTGGCGGGGCCGCACCCGCGCTCGGGTGTCGAGCCGGGCAAGCCGGGAATGGTCGCAGCGCAAGGACGCGATCGCGCTCCGTTCGGCTGAAGCAGCGGGGCGAGTGTTCCCACGCGAGTTGCGGAGATCTTATGGATTGGCGACAACTTTGGGAAATCTGCTCTGCGCCTGACAACGTGCCCATCGTGGGGCTGATTCCTCTGCTCATCTTCTACTGCTACCTGGCGTGGAAGCAGGCCAAGGCCAACGACGAGCTGATCGGACAGCTGGAAGCCAGTCCAGCCATGGCCAAGACCCACCATCGCAAGAGCTGGCCGTTCAAGCCGGGCTGGCAGAAGGAAATCCACGTCTGGCCGTTTCTCCTGCGCATCGAATTTCTGGGCGCCATGATCGTGACCATCATCCTGATGGTCTGGTCGATCACCTTGAACGCACCGCTGGAAGAGCCGGCCAATCCCAACCTGACCATGAATCCGGCCAAAGCTCCGTGGTACTTCCTCGGCTTGCAGGAAATGCTGGTGTATTTCGATCCCTGGATCGCGGGCGTGGTGATGCCTACGCTCATCATCGTCGGGCTGATGGTCATCCCTTACATCGATACCAACCCGCTGGGCAGCGGGTACTACACGTGGAAGCAGCGAAAGTTTTCCATCGGCACATTTCTGTTTGGCTTCATCATTTTGTGGGTCGCGATGATCATCATCGGCACTTTCATCCGCGGCCCAGGCTGGCAGTGGTTCTGGCCGGGACAGACCTGGGACCACAACCGCCTGATTTACGAGGTGAACCGTGATCTGCCGGATATTTTCGGCATCACCTCGAACCTGGGTAAAGGAATTTTCGGAGCGATCGTGGTGGGAGGCTACTACCTGGCGGGCGGCTTCCTGGCGCACGCCCTGTTCCGGCGCTACAACCCGAAGGATTACAGGCGCATGAGCCTGCTGCAATATTCCATCATGATGTTTTTCCTGCTCACCATGGTGGGACTGCCGGCCAAGATGCTGCTGCGCCTGCTGTGGCACATCAAGTATGTTTGGATCACGCCGTGGTTTAACGTTTGACGTAATTTTGGATTGCAGATTTGAGATGGCTCAACCGGAACCATCCGAAATCCAAATCTCGATCTGAAATCGCCTCTGCAAGGCCCGGTTCAACGTCGAGTGGGAGGATCTGGTGCCCGAGCCCGAAAATGATCCGATCGTAAGCAAGTCTTACGCGGCACACTACGTGGTCGCCATGGTGATCCTCATGGTGACGCTGTTTTGGGCGTTGTGGGACGAGTCTTTCGGGCAGCGTCCGTGGAAGGCCTTCCAGACGGAGTGGAAGCAACGGTATGGCGCGTTTCTCAACAGCGCAGAATCCAAGTCGTCGCAATCCCAAAAGGAAGTCGCAAAGAACGCGCAGTACCAGCAGCTGGAACGGGCTTACAAGGACGCCTACGAGACCGCCAAGCCACGGCGGGACGAACTGCAGAAGCAGATCACAGACCTCAACGCCAAGATTCTGGCGGTGCAGAATGTCTTCACCGACCGGCGGGCATATGTCAACGCCCTGACCTACGAACTCGAGACCGCCACCAGCCAATCGGCCAGGAAGAGCAAACAGAAAGACATTGACGAGTACAAGCAGGAAAGGGCGACGGTCAAATTCCCCGACGGGCATAGGCAGCAGTACAACTTCCGGGAACTGGAGGAGACCTACAACTCGCTCAAGGATCAGCGCACCAGGCTGAACGCGGAACTGGGCGAGGTGCTGAAACCGGTGACCGAGGCCAGCACGAACATGTCGTCCTACGTGACCGACCACATGGTGGACCTGACGCCGAGCCAGATCGATGGGTTGAAGAAAAAGGCCGCCGAGTGGGATCCCAAGATTGTGCAGATCAATGTGGCCGAGGCCAACATCGTCGATCGCTGCGAGTCTTGCCACATGAACGCCCGCGAGCCGCTCAAGATCACGCCTGTGGTCATGACTCCGAAGGGTGAAAAGAGGCCTGATGAATACGCCCGCGCCTTCACCAGCCATCCCGAATCAGAACTGCTGAAGGCTCATGATCCGGAGAAGTTCGGCTGCTCTCCCTGCCATCAAGGCAACGGACGCGCCACCACCAGCGTGGAAAAGGCTCATGGCAACTATGAGCACTGGCTGTGGCCGTTGTTTCCCAAGCAGAACGCGGAAGCAGGCTGCCAGACCTGCCACGCAGCAGACATGGTCCTGGTCAGCGGAGATGTGGGATGGACCCTCACAGAAGGCAAAACGCTCTTCCGCCAGCGCGGCTGCATGGGCTGCCATCGCTACGAGGGCTACGACAAGGAGCCGGAGCAACTGGTCTCCATCAATCAGCAGCTGAAGCTGCTGGATCAGCAGAAGATCGACAACGCCAAAGTGGCGGGGGATCTGATGAAACAGGCGGACGCGGCCTCCAGCAACGAGGAAGCCAACCGCTTGAACGACAAGGCGGTGGCCCTGCGGGTGGCCAACAGCAAGATCGATGGCCGTATCCAGCAGATGGACTTCGAGACGCACAGCCTGATGCAGGACATAAAGAAAGTCGGTCCGAATCTCAAGGATGTGCGGCTGAAGCTGAACAAGAGCTGGATTCCCGTCTGGTTGAAGAAGCCAACAGAGTTTCGACCGACGACCAAAATGCCGAATTTTCGCCTGACCGATCACCAGATCCAGGCTATCTCGGCCTACATCTGGCAGTCAGGGCTTCCTGATTCGCTCTCCAAGCAGAAGCCGGGCAATGCGGCGCACGGCAAGGAGCTATTTGAAACTCGAGGTTGTCTCGCCTGCCACTCCATGGGCGAAGGCGGGCAGAGGGAAGGCGGGGACTTCGCAGCCAACCTGACTCGCGTGGGCGAGAAGGCAAACTACGACTACCTTGTCCGCTGGATCCACAATGCCCGCGAGCGTACGCGTCCCTACTGCCCGTACGAGAAGAAAGACATCGGGCCGGAAGATTACGCCAGGAAGGGCCTGCCCTACCAGTTTGATCTGCAGCACAGCCAGTGTCCCAACGACGGCCACGAGCTGCAAGTCCAGAACATGACGGTGATGCCGAGCCTGCGACTAAGTGTCGAGGACGCGCAGGACATCGCGTCCTACCTGATGACGCAGAAAAAGAAGGAGCCCTCCGACTACGCGGCGGCGGCGTTCATGGATGACCCCAGCCTGAAACAGGAGGGCCAGAAATGGATCCGTCATTATGGTTGCGCCGGCTGCCACGAGATTTCCGGCTTCGAAGAGGAGGGCCGGATCGGGACGGAGTTGACAGTCGAAGGCAGCAAACCGATCGAGCGGCTGGACTTCGCCCTCTTTACCGAAATTGCGCAACGTGGCGGCAAGGGCTCAGAGCCCATTACCGATCCGGAAGACTTGCAGCGACTGCCCGAGGGCCCGGCAAAGAATCCCTGGTATAACCACAAGGGCTTCTTTGAACACAAACTGGCAGAGCCCAACGTCTATGACAAGGGCAAGGTGAAGAGCGAGGAAGAGGCCCTGCGCATGCCGAATCTGCATCTCGATAAGGGGAGGAGTCGTGCCCTGTCGACGTTCCTTATGGGCAGCCAGGAAACGTCCCTTCCTGGCAGTTATCAGTACAAGCCGGGAGACTCGCGGCGGGATATCCAGGAAGGCTGGTGGATTGTTACCAAATACAACTGCGAGGGGTGCCATCAATTCATTCCGGGCCAGAGCACTGCTCTGATGAGCCTGGCCCGCTACAAGGAGAACCAGGAACAGCTGCCGCCTAAGCTGCTGACTGAGGGAGCGCGTGTAGATCCTGAGTGGCTGCGGAGGTTCCTGACAAATCCAGCCCTGAGCGCGACAGACACGAACCGGAATGGCGTGCGACCTTACCTGCAGGTCCACATGCCGACCTTCTCGTTCTCAGACAATGAATTGCGCAAGCTGGTCCGCTTTTTCCAGGCACTATCACAACAGCCGATGCCTTACATCCCGGAGCAGGTTCCGACACTCACGGCCCGGGAAAGCGATATGGCGCGCAGTCTGTTTTCGAGTACGGCGGCGCCCTGCCTCAAATGCCACGCGACCGGCGATCCCCAGCACGACAAGAACGCGACCGCCCCGAATTTCCTGCTCGCCAAGGAGCGTCTGAAACCCGACTGGGTCGAACGATGGCTCTTGGATCCGCAGGCGATCAGCCCGGGTACGGCCATGCCCTCCGGGCTGTTCAAGCGGCAGCACAATCCCTGGCTATTCTCGGGTCCGGCACCGGCTTCCTTCGAGGCTTATGAGAGCGAGCCCACCAAGCTGCTGTTGCA
>CAYOZX010000270.1:0-446 GCA_964408515.1 uncultured Acidobacteriaceae bacterium
GGCCAGCACCCGGCGGCCCGCGATCGCCGTCCCGACGATCGCGCTCCTCATCCAACGAGCCTGCATCCTGACTCCTTTGGGCTGCTACTTCTTCGACTCGCCGACCTTCGCCGGGATGTCCGACATGAGCGTCGAGTCCTTGTCGCCTTCGACGCCGGCATACTCGAAGATCTCGTACGGATCGGTGACGCGCTTCAGCTTGATCTGGTAGGTCCAGGGCCGCGAGAACACCTTCGGATCCTCGAACGTCGCGGACATTTCCAGGGATTTGGCGTCCACGAACTTCCAGCGCTCCGTGATGTGCACGTCGTCGGAGGCAAAATCACCGACGATCGAGAACCGCACCTGATCGGTGATATTGCGCACGTCGACGACGAGCGTCGTCACCTCCCAGTGCCCGCGCGAGCGGCCAATCCACAGCTTTACCCCTGTTCGCACCGGCGGCC
>CAYOZX010000270.1:456-5075 GCA_964408515.1 uncultured Acidobacteriaceae bacterium
GCCCTCATCGATCTGCCGACGGCCGTCGAGCGGGATGTAGCGGAACTCGTGCTGAACCTCGTACAGCATCATCAGCGCGCCGGGCGCCTGCACGATTTGAAACGGGTAATAGCCGTTGATGCGCGGGGTCCCATCGGGCCACGCGCGCGTGCGCGTGTCGACCTGCGCCGGATTCGGCTTGAGGTGGTTGTCCTTGACCTCGTCACGACGCGCCCGCGCCCACGGAAGGTAGGGAATCTTGCCGTCTGAAGGGTCGACGACGAGGCCCTCGGAGCCCTTCGTGCTTCCCATGAACCCGGAGGCGAGCGTCTCCAGGTTCGTCCCCGCGCCGCCGGCCATCGACGGCTGCCAGACGCCTTGCACCTCCGGCTGCCCGTCCTTCAATCGTGCGGGCCGCCCCGGCTGGGCCGGGTTCTTGCACATCCGCTCGCTAGGCTGTCCCCCGCTCACCCAGCTCACATTCCACCCGAAATGGTGCCATAGCATTTTTCCCCGCCTATAAGACCACCCATTGACTTGCCCGGCCCCGCCCGATTCTCCGCATGCCGCATTGGGCAGCCTTTGGGAGGGGCCAAATGGGGGTGGAGCCGTTTTTCCTGTCTCCACATCCTACCCGGCAACGTGGGGCGGACACTTCTGTCCGCCCGTTTTTGATCCGGACACCCTTGCACACGCGGACGCCAGCCGGCAGAAAACCCAGAATTCCTTCGCCCCAAACACACCAATGCACCACGTGCGCGGCAGTTATAACTTCAACACTTGACAGAAAGTTTGCTTCGGGTTCTGAATCGTATCTGCGAATCCGGGTGGGGTTGAGAACTTTCCCGCATAGGCAAATTTTTTGTGCTAGTATGCCGGACTGATCCAGCTTGTTGAAATTTTTTGCCGGAAGTTTGATAAAGGCGTTTTTGCTGCAACGATCTGATACCGGGCGCTGATTCTGGCCGCAGCCCCATCCGAAACTTGATTATGTCTGTTCCCAGTCCAAGTCTAAGCCCGAATCCGTGGATGCGCGTTCTGGACGCGCTGGAAAAAAAGATCAACCGCCATTCCTACGACACCTGGCTTAAACCCACGCGCTTCAGCCACTCCAGCGGTTCGGTTCTTTTTGTGCGTGTGCCCACCGCGGAGTTCCGCCACGTGGGCGACAAGTACGCCGATCTCATTCAGGAAGCGCTCGACAACCTGGGCCTGGAATTCCAGGAAGTGAAGTTTGTGACCCCGGAGGATGATCCCGCCTCCACCCCCGTCCGCCATGACGGCGGGCTGTCCGCGCATGCTGCCCCGGTCTCCCACGTCAGCCAGTCACGCTTCGACTGGGACGGCGCCGCGCAACTGAACCCGCGCTACACCTTCGATGCTTTTGTCATCGGCAGCGGCAACCAGTTTGCCCACGCCGCCTGCCAGGCCGTTTCCGAGCGTCCTTCCAAGGCCTACAATCCGCTCTTCCTCTACGGTGGCGTCGGCATGGGCAAGACCCACCTCATGCAGGCCATCGGTCACGAGATCAGGCGCCGCCAGCCGCAGTCGGCCATCTGCTATGTCTCCAGCGAGAAGTTCACCAACGAGATGATCAACTCGCTGCGCTACGACAAGATGACCAGCTTCCGGGACAAGTTCCGCAACGTCGATGTGCTGCTCATCGATGACATCCAGTTCCTGGCCCAGAAGGAGCGTACCCAGGAGGAGTTCTTTCACACCTTCAACGCCCTGCACGAGTCCATGAAGCAGATCGTCATCGCCAGCGACCGTCCCCCCAAAGAACTGGCGGAAATCGAGGACCGGTTGCGCAGCCGCTTCGAGTGGGGTCTGATCGCCGACATTCAGCCGCCTGATCTCGAAACCAAGGTGGCCATTCTGCAAAAGAAGGCGGAGCAGGAGAAGGTCACCCTGCCCACCGACGTGGCCCTGTATATTGCCTCCAACATTCGCTCTAACGTGCGCGAGTTGGAGGGAGCCCTGATTCGCCTGGTCGCACACTCGTCCCTGATCGGTGCAGAGATCACCCTGCCCTACGCCCAGCAGGCGCTTAAGAACTTCATCGATTCCCAGGCCCGCAAGGTCACCATCGAGTCCATCCAGAAGGCCGTGGCTGAACAATTCGGCTTGCGGTTGGTGGAGATCAAGGCCAAGAACAACTCGCGCGCCATCGTCTACCCGCGGCAGATCGCCATGTACCTGGCCAAGCACCTGACCGAGGCCTCGCTGCCGGAAATCGGACGCCAGTTTGGCGGCAAGCACCACACCACGGTGCTGCACTCCGTCGAAAAGATCGATGGCTCCCGCAAGACGGACAAGGATTTGAACAGGCTGATCAATAAGATGACCGAGCAGTTAGGCGGATAGGCAGCGGCGGGAAGCGGCATTTCCACTCCGTGCATGAGTCTTCCTCGGCGCGCACTGTGAATGGGATGTGGAAGCTGTGCAAGGAATAGCGGGATTTTTCGGGCACGACCCAACGACACCTGCTCATCCTCCGGGAAACGGTCTATTTTTGGACAGGTCGCGCCGCGCGGAGAAAAGCGGCGGCAGAGGTTTGCGGCCGGATTTCCACTTTTGCTCGGCCCCTACTATTACTGCTGGTTTTTAAGGTTTTTGGTTTGATATAAGAAGTATTCAAAGTAGCCCACCCCCGGGGGGAGACTTCTGTTATGCCGGTAGAAGCTTTGGCCACAGCTACGGGAACCGCGACTATGGAAATTACCGTCAGCAAATTTGAACTTCTACGGGAGTTGGCTGCAACCCAGGGCGTGGTGGAACGTAAGACGACCATTCCCATTCTCTCCAACTATTTGTTTGAGGCCGCCGGCGACAAACTTTCCCTCACAGCTACCGACTTGGACCTCAGCCTGCGTACCTCTTGCAGTGCTAAGGTCAAGAAGGAAGGCGCCTGCACCATTCCCGCCCGCAAGCTGCACGACTATGTAAAGCTCCTGCCGGACGCTGACATTACCCTCAAGCTGCTGGAGAACCACTGGATCAGCATCCGCTGCGGACGTTCCAACACCAAGATGGTAGGCATGGCGCGGTCAAATTTTCCCAGCCTTCCTGCTTTCCCCACCGCTGGCGCTGTAAAGATTCCGACCCAGGTCTTGCGTGGAATGATCTCCAAGACCGGCTTTGCCATTGCCAGCGAGGAATCGCGCTACACCCTGAACGGCGCGCTGATGGTTCTGAAGCCGGAGTCCATCACCATGGTGGCTACGGACGGACACCGTTTGGCGCACATCGAGCGAAGCGGCGAGAAGTTCGAGGAGGTGTCCGGGGAAATGAAGACGCTCATCCCCAAGAAGGCGATGGATGAGTTGCGCTCGCTGCTCGACTCCACGGAAGCGGAGACCATCGACTTTGCCAAGGATGAGTCCACTCTCTACTTCCGCATCGGTCCGCGCCCCCTCACCTCCCGCCCGCTCCCCCGCCAGTTCCCTCACTACGAAGCGGTTCTTCCCAAGGACAATAACAAGACGGTTACTCTGCCCGGCGAGGAGCTGAGCGCGTCGGTCTCGCGTGTGGCCCAGTTTGCCGACGAACGTTCGCGCGCGGTCCGTCTCCGCCTGGAAAAGGGCGAGCTCAAGCTTTCCGCCTCTTCCACGGAGACCGGCGAGTCGGAAGACTCGATTGAAGCCAGCTACAACGGTGATCCCCTCACCGTGGGTTTCAACGCCCAGTACATTGTGGATTTCCTCAAGGCTGTGGGCGCGGGCGACGTCCGGCTGGAGCTCAAAGACCCGCAATCCGCCGGGCAGCTTCGTCCCGCCGATAGCGAGGACTACAAGTACCGCTATATCGTGATGCCGATGAGGATCTGAAGGGGTGTGGGCCGACACTGTGGGCCAGAATGTGGGCGGACACTCCTGTCCGCCCGGTTTTCACCCCGCCATCTCAGCTCTATATCGCCTCTGCGCGGCACATCTACCTTACAGAGCAATAAGCAAAGCCTTGACCGTTTGCGGACAGGAGTGTCCGCCCCACATCACCCCCCTCACCTCAGCTTGACCTCACCCCGGTTGCCGCCGTAAATTGTTGGCCCACTTTGGTGAGGAGGTCACTAATGCTCAGCGGTTTCAAGCAATTCATTCTGCGCGGCAACGTGGTCGATCTGGCGGTCGGCGTGGTCATCGGTGTGGCCTTCGGCGCCCTGGTTACAGCTTTCACCAGGGACCTGCTGACGCCTCTCATCGCGGCCATCGTCGGCAAGCCGGACTTCTCCGCGATCAGCTTCACCATCAACGGCACTGTCTTTCCCATCGGAGACTTCATCAATTCCGTGGTCTCGTTCCTGCTGATCGCGGCGGCTGTCTATTTCTTTGTGGTCACGCCCATCAACGCCCTGGTGGCGCGCATGCGCAAGGCCCCGGCGCCGGCTGATCCCACTACCAGGAAGTGCCCGGAGTGCCTGAGCGAGATTCCCGTTGATGCCCACCGCTGCGCCCACTGCACCCAGCCACTGCTTAGCAAGGCGGCGTAAACTGTTGGCTCAGGTGCCGGGATCTGCGACGGCGTGACCTCGCGGCCCTGGCACGCACCTCCGGCCTGGAGGGTGAACCATTGAACGCTTCCCCCACGGGGGACAACCCCCCGGGCAACCCAGTTTCCCCTCACCGGACACCGGCCCACTC
>CAYOZX010000271.1:0-5069 GCA_964408515.1 uncultured Acidobacteriaceae bacterium
GCCATAAACGCCACAAGAACCCGAATATAAACTTTTATCATCAGATCACGCTGCACAGTCACGGAGTGCGCCGGGCGGGTTCCGCGGCGCTGGATTTGTGCTGCGTGGCTTGCGGACGCTTTGACGGATTCTGGGAATTCAATCTCAATCCCTGGGACACGGCGGCCGGCGTGCTGATCATCGAAGAGGCGGGAGGCAAAGTGACCGGTTTTAGCGGCGGCGCGTTTGAGCTGAACAGCCGTGAGACTCTGGCGACCAACGGACTGATCCACGAGGCCATGTTGCGCGAGTTCGCCCAGATATTTTCCGGGCAGGGCCTGGAGCCGTTACCGGCGGTTCGGGAATACACGAGATGACCGCGTCGCCTTCGCGATCCAAGCTGATCGCGGCAAGTTCTCTGGTCGTCGTTTGGGCCGCTGCGGCTGCGCTGTTTGCGGGCGAGCCGACCCGCCCTGTTTCCCCACCCGACGCGGCCTACCTGCAGTCCTTCGAGAAGTGGAAGAGCGAACTGGTTGACGATCTGAAGCAGGAGTGGCTGCCGCTGGCGGGTTTGTTCTGGCTCAAGGCGGGGGAAAACTCGTTCGGCAGCGATCCGAAAAATGCTTTGGTTTTCCTCAAAGGGCCGGCGCGTGCGGGATCGTTCACCCTTCAGGAGAAGAACGTAAGCCTGAAGCTGGCGCCCGGCGTGAAGGCGACGATCGCCGGCAAGCAGGTGGAGTCCGCCCAGATGCAGCCGGATGGGTCCGGAAGTCCGACGGTCGTGGAGATGGGGAGCCTGCGCTTTCACGTGATCATACGCGGCCAGCGGGTTGGCATCCGGCTCAAAGATGTGGAGAGCAGCGCCGTGGGAAAATATGCCGGGCCGCAATTCTTCCCGCTGGATTTATCTTATCGCGTGACCGCGGCGTTCATTCCGTCTGATGGCAAACAGACGGTTGACGTCCCCAATGTGCTGGGCGATGTGACTCCGACGCCGATTGCGGGCACGGCTGTCTTCAAGATCAATGGTCAGGAATTGCGCCTCACGGATATGGGCGGCGATGCCGCCAGCGGGCTGTTCTTCGTGTTTCGCGATCTGACCAGCCAGAGGGATACCTATCCCGGTGGACGATTCCTAAAGACGGAGGCCGTGAAGGACGGAACGGTGGTGCTCGACTTCAATCGGGCTTACAACCCGCCGTGCGCGGTCACGCCTTTTGCCACCTGTCCGCTCGCGCCCAGGGAAAATCGGCTGAGCATCGGCATTCCCGCCGGCGAGCAATACCACCGCGATCACCCCCGGGCGAAATGAGAAAATCACTGGAAGAATCGGCAAGACACTAAGGACACGAGGAGACTCAGCCCCAAAGATCTTCGTGCTTTGTCTGCCTCCCTGATGCTCAGGGACGTGGCTGGCGGTAAAATGGACACAGGAGGCGGCCGGCCGCGGCTTTTCCGTGATTAACTCCCTGCTCGAACGCAAGATCGAAAAGCGTCCGGATAAGGTCCGGTTGCAGGGTCGCATTCTGTTTCTCACCGAGGACCCGGATCTCGTCGCTCGGCAACTGGCGGGCGAGGACCTGCCGTGGGACACCCGGCATCCGGAGAAGAACCCCAAGCTGCGTGATGACATCTCGACCGACGAGATCACGCCCGCGCACTACTGCTTCTACTTTGACGAGACCCTGGGCGAGGTTCCGTATCTTGGGCTGAAATGCGGCGGCCGGCTTCCCATCGGGCGAGGCGAGGTCAAAAAGGGCGGATTCGTGTGCGCCGTCAGCGGCAAGCGCCGGGGCAAAGGTTCCAGCCGGGAGCAATCGCCGTACGCCGAGGTGTGCGCGGGCATTCGCCTGGTCATCGCGGAGAACATCGAGCGCATCTACAAACAGAACTGCCAAAATCTGGGCCTGCTGACCTCAACCAATTTTGCGCTGATCGACAGGATTCGCGAAGGGCAGGATATTCCCCTCCGCGAGTTCACGGGCGGGGAAGACGACATAGCGCGGCAGGTGATTGAGTACGGCGGGCTGTTTCCTTTCAACGTGGCGCGCCTGCAGAAGAAAGTCTTCTTGCCTCCGATCAGGACGGGGAAGCGTCCTATGACCCTGGCGGAGAAGATTTTTGCCCGCCACATGCTTGTATCCAAAGCCGAAGCGAATGTGTCCAGCAGCCCGGCGGTTGAGGCCAACGGCGGGTACGTCAAACCGGGCGACACCGGTTTTGCCCGCTCCGACCTGCGTTTCAGCCACGAGTACGTTACACCTATGGCGGCCATTTTCTTCGAGCATTACGTCGGCAAGGACGCGAAAGTCAACGATCCTTCCAGCATTCTCTTTTTCCGCGACCACCTGACGTTTCTGGATGAGGTCATTTCGGAAGAGAAGAAGAAACTCGGCCTGCTCGACCTGGCCACGCAGCTCAAGCTGAAGCAGCAGGACTTCGCGGCCAAGCAAGGCATCAAGCTGCACGGGGAGTTGCGCGACCGCAAAGGCTCGGAGGGCATCTGCCACTCCATCGTGCTGGAGAGCTACGCGCTACCGGGACAGCTCAACATAGGCTCCGACTCGCATACGCCGCACGTGGGCGCGATCGGCTGCGTGGCTTTCGGTATCGGCACCACTGACGTCTTCAATTCGTGGATCACGAAGGATGTGCGCGTCCGGGTGCCGGAGTCGGTGAAAGTCATCATCCGGGGCCGGAAGCATACCAACGTGGCCGCCAAGGACTTCATCTTGAAAATCCTGAGCCTGGACTATGTGCGCAGCGGAAAAGCCCTGGCCAAAGTGATGGAGTACGCGGGTGAAGCCGTCGAGGCGCTGAGCGTGGACGAGCGCGCCACCATGACCAACATGGCGGCGGAGATCGGTGGCTTTACGGGAATCGTGGCCCCGGATCAGAAGGCGGTGGATTTTCTGGTGGAACGACGCGGCATGGATCGCCGCCAGGCCGGGTCTATGATTGAGGGCCTGTACAGTGATCCCGGAGCCGAGTATGCCCACACCATCGAGCTGGACGCCGCCGAAATCACGCCCATGGTGGCCACGCCGGGCGATCCCGGGAACGGCAAGTTTGTTCGTGAACTGAGCACGCCCGTCTCCGTGGAATTGGCCTATGGCGGTACCTGTACCGCAGGCAAGAACGAAGATATGGACATGTACGCCGCCGTGCTGGCCGACGCCTTGAAGCAGGGCCGCCGGGTGGCGGACTCGGTGCAGTTCTACATCCAGTTTGGATCGCAGGAGACTCGCGATTACTGCGTCCGCAAGGGCTATCTCGAGATCTTCCGGAGGGCTGGGGCGCGGGTCATCGAGCCCAGCTGCGGGGCTTGCATCAACGCAGGGCCGGGAGTCACCACCCGGCCGGAGCAGGTGGTGATCAGCGCGCAGAACCGCAATTTTCCCGGCCGCAGCGGGCCCGGCCAGATGTACCTGGCCAGTCCCTTCACCGTGGCGGCAAGCGCCGTGGCCGGCTACATCGTGGAATATGAGCCCAGCGGCGAAAGGGAAGCGGTGGGTACCGGAGCCTGATGGCCTCGCCGGGCCCTGGCTCTTGTACCGGCCGCCCCGTTCTTTGCTAAGATAGGGGGCTTCGTTGGAGGGCCGGCACACCAGGCCGGCACTTCAGGAGACAGCTTTTATGACCTACGTAATTGCAGAGCCGTGCATCGGTACGAAGGACACCGCCTGTGTAGATGCCTGCCCGGTGGATTGCATTCATCCCAAGAAAGATGAGCCCGCATTCGGCGAAGAAGAAATGCTCTACATCGACCCGGTGGAGTGCATCGATTGCGGAGCCTGCGTACCGGTTTGCCCCGTCTCGGCGATTTTTGCCCTGGACGATTTGCCCGAAAAGTGGAAGGCATTCACCGAGCGCAACGCAAAGTATTACGGGCGGTGAAGAGGCTCTTACGCTTTGACCCCCTGATCTTACCGCTTTGTCCTGAAACGTCTGGGGCACGGACGCGTTCCCGTTTTCAACCCCGGGTTCGCGGAGAGACGGCGGGCGCCGGCGCCGGAGGGCAAGCATTTGAGAGCGAAAAGCAAAGGGCTTAAGAGCCTGGAAGCCAAAAGCTAAGCCCGGCATCCTTCCCATCCCTGCGGCTGTCCATTTACAATCGAAAATCGGCCTGCTGGGCTTTCATGGCATTGAAGGAGTCGGAAGCGATTGTCCTGCGTAGTTATCCCCTGCGCGAGGCCGATCTGCTGGTCACACTGTTTACGCGGGCCGAGGGCAAGATTCGCGGGGTGGCGCGCGCGGCCAAGAAGTCCCGGCGCCGATTTGGCGGGGCGCTGGAGCCGCTTACCTGGGTCCGCCTCTACTACGAGGACCGGGAGCGGCAGGAATTGGCCCGCCTGGATGCCTGCGAGGTGCTGGAATCGCCGTTGGCCGTGGAAGTGAGCTATGCGCGCGCGGTGGCGCTGGCCCACGTAGCCGAATTGCTGGACGAGCTGCTGCCCGATCGCGAGGCCAACGACGCCGTGTTCCGGCTAGCGCTTTCGGTGCTGGCGGCTCTTCGCGGGGACGATGTCTGGATGCCCGTCACCTATTTTGAGCTTTGGATGACGCGGCTGATGGGCTATCTGCCCGAGCTCTCTGCCTGCATCATTTGCGGCAGAGCGCTGAACGGCAGCCCGGCCTTCTTTCATGCGCTGGCCGATGGGCTGATGTGCGGCAGCGACAAGCGGCTGGCCTCATCGGAAATATCGTGCGAGTCGCGAGCTCTGGCGGCACAGATGTTCCGCGCGCCGCTGGAAGGTTTTGCGGACATGCCCTGGCCCAGGGCGCGGGGCGCTGATCTGCGGAAATTCCTGACGCAAACGCTGCAGCGGCATATTGAGAAGAAGCTGGTAACGGCAGGAATGCTGGACAAAATCAGCAGTTAGCACTCGGTTCTTAGCCTTTAGCTTGGCCCTTGGCTTTCTTTTCAACATCAGTATGAGAATTTTCCGGTCACCCGTAGAGGGCTTGACCTAAGAGCCTGGAGCTAAGAGCTAGAAGCCAGAAGCGAGCAGCGAATCACAAGATGCCCTCAACCACGTCCAACCCGGTCACCTTCCAGGATCTGATCCTGCGCCTGCAGAGTTTCTGGG
>CAYOZX010000272.1:0-5053 GCA_964408515.1 uncultured Acidobacteriaceae bacterium
GACATCAAGCCCGCGAACATTTTCGTGACCAAGCGAGGGCACGCCAAGATTCTGGATTTCGGGCTGGCGAAGGTCACGTCGCAGGACAAGGCGGCGGAGGGCGGAGGCCTGAACGAGGCCACCGCCGGGGTGAGCCGCGAGTATCTGACCAGTCCCGGGACTGCCATCGGCACCGTCGCCTACATGTCGCCGGAGCAAGCCAAGGGAAAGCCACTGGATGCGCGCACCGACCTCTTTTCCTTTGGCGCGGTGCTGTATGAGATGGCTACCGGGACCGTTCCTTTCCGGGGCGACACCTCGGCTGTCATCTTCGACGCAATTCTGAACCGTGAGCCCACGCCGCCGGCGCGCGTGAACGCCGACCTTCCGCCGCGACTGGAAGAGATCATCAGCAAGGCGATCGAGAAAGACCGCGACTTGCGCTACCAGAGCGCGGCCGAGATTCGCTCGGACCTGAAGCGCCTGCAGCGCGACAGCACTTCGGGACGAGTGCGCGCCAGCAGCGAATCGGCGGTGAGCGCCTCCCCCATAGCTGATCAGGCAGGCCCGCCTTCCTCGAAATCGGGACAGGTTCCGGCTCAGACGTCGGCCCAGGTGCCCGTGGCCGCGGCGCCTGCGAAGCCTGGCCGGTCGAAAGTGCTGATTGGCGGAATCGCGGCGGTACTGGTGGCCGCGGCCGCCTTCGCGGGCTACAGGCTGCTGACGCGTCCGCGGGGCTTCAATCTGCAGAACATGCAGATCACCAAGCTGACGGAGAGCGGCAAGGCATCTGCCGTGGCCATTGCCCCTGACGGCCGCTACATTGTCTACGCCATGCGAGAAGGCGAGAAGCAGAGCCTGTGGGTCCGCAACGTGGCGACCAAGAGCGACGTCCAGGTGTTGGCGCCCGACATCGCGGAGCTGGGCGGAGTAAGCTTCTCGCCCGACGGCAACTACATCTACTTCGAGCGCTCCGACAAGAGCACGACTAACTACCGCTACCTGTACGTCATGCCGGTGCTCGGCGGCGCGCCGCGGCAGTTGGTCCGTGACGTTGACACGCCGGCGGATTTCTCACCCGATGGCAAGCAGATCGTCTTCCAGCGAGGCATTCCTGAAGCTGGCACGGTCGAGATAAGGCTGGCTCAAAGCGACGGCAGCGGTGAACGGCTGCTGGCAACCCTGCCCGCCAATGCGCGCTTTCAGTTTGGAGCGACCTGGTCGCCGGACGGCAATACGCTGGTGATGGCCACCTTGGGGCTGGGACAGGAAATTCAGTGGCGGCTGCACGCCATGAATTCGGCGGACGGCAAAGTTCGTCCCCTGGTCTCTGCCGGCGGGCGATGGATCGGGCGGGCAGTCTGGATGCCTGACGGCAAGGCCCTGATCGCTCCCATGGGCGAGACGACGCTGGGGAGGGGCCAGCTTCAAAGCATTGACTATCCCAGCGGGGAGATCCACCGCTTTACCAACGATCTGTCCGACTATGCAGAAGACGTGGACGTAACCCGCGACGGGAAAACCCTGGTGGCGATCCAGCGCGTCCGCTCGGCCGAGATTTGGACCATGCCCGGGACGGATTTGTCCCAGGCCCGTCAGGTCACATCGGGAGAGCCCGCCTTCACCGACGTGGAATCGGCGCCGTCGGGCAAGATGCTGGCGCGCAGCGCGAATGGGGATGTGTGGCTGCTCGATCCCGTGAGCGGCGAACGCAGCGTGCTCGTCCCCGGGGCGCAGAATGTGACCTCCATCAGTTCCTGCCGCGACCGCTATGTAGTCTACGATTCGTATCGTGATGGCAGGTATGAACTCTGGCGGGTGGACGCGGACGGTTCGAATGCGGTGAAACTGCTGGACGAGGTGGAGGACAGCGCATGCTCTCCCGATGGGAAATGGATCTTTTACAGCTCTGAGCATTCGCTTTATCGCATGCCCGCCGAAGGCGGGGACCACGTCCAGATCGCGACGTTCCAGCAGGGAGCCCATTCCCTGAAGGTTTCACCCGACGGCCAACAGGTTTCCTTTACCTACCAGGAGGGCAGCCCATTGCCGGTGATTAAACTGGGCACGGTCCCGGCGACAGGAGGAACGCTGCGGTTTGTTGCCCAGGCGCCGCTCGGAGCCCGCATCTTGCGCTGGGCGCCTTCCGGAAAAGCCCTGCAGTACCGGCTTACACGCAACGGGGCCGGCAACATCTGGGAACAGCCCCTGGAAGGCGGCGAGCCCCACCAGGTCACCAAGTTCACCTCCGGGCTGATCTTCGAGTTTGACTGGTCAGCTGATGGCAAACAGTTGCTGCTGAGCCGGGGCAATGAGGCCAGCGACGTGATCCTGATCAGCAATTTCCGCTAGAAATGATCTGGAGCAACGGCCGGTGAGGATGCCTGCCCCTGCTTGCGGCTCGATCACTGAAAGGTGTTGCAGGCGGTGACATCTCCGCTCTGGAAGCCGCGCTGGAACCATTGCATGCGCTGCTCTGAGCTGCCGTGGGTGAAGGACTCCGGATTGACCCGGCCGGTGGACATCCGCTGCAGACGATCATCGCCCACCGCGGCAGCGGCCCTAAGACCCTCTTCCACGTCGCCGGCTTCAAGGATGTTGCGCTGCTGGGTGGAGTGGCCCCAGACGCCGGCGAAGCAGTCCGCCTGCAGTTCGAGGCGCACAGAAAACTGATTAGCCGCACTGGGGTTCTGCCGTTGCGCCATCCGGACCTTTTCCTCAACTCCCAGAACCTTTTGCACGTGATGGCCGATTTCATGCGCCAGCACATAAGCCTCGGCGAAGTCTCCCGGGGCGCCGAAACGTTGCCGGAGTTCGTCGTAGAAGCCGAGATCGATATAGACCTTCTCGTCACCCGGGCAATAGAAGGGCCCGCTCGCGGACTGGGCCATGCCGCAGGCGGAATCGATGGCGTCGCGGAACAGCACCAGCTTGGCGTGGCGGTACTGAACTCCCTGGGGGGTGAGAACCTGGGTCCAGGTGCTCTGCGCGTCATTGAGAACGAAGGTGACGAACTGAACCAGGGGTTGCTCGCGCTGATCGCGGGCGGGATCGGGCTGCGACATGCTGGTACCGGTGCCCACTGCGCCGGTGCCGAGCAATGAAAGGAAGTCGCGCTTGAAGATCAAGCTGAGAATGAACAGGATGATGATGCCGCCCAGCCCGAGGTGAATGCCGCCGGGCCGGAAGCCGCCGCCCCCGCCGCGGCGATCCTCTACGTCGTTGCTGCTTCCGCCCGGTGTCCAGCGCATAGGTTCCTCGCAGGCCTTTTCCTCTGCCTATGTGGTTTTGGGCCGGACCAGGTGGTAGAGGCCCAGCAGTACCACAGCGCCTACCACCGACATGATGAAGCCAGCCCTCTGCCCTTCCTGATACCAACCCAGGGCACGGCCGCCATAGGTCGCGACGAATGAGCCGGCAACGCCGATCAGGATGGTGACAATGATCCCGCCCGGGTCCTTGCCCGGCATGACGAACTTTGCCACCGCGCCAATGATGAGCCCGATGAAAAGCGTCCAAAGGAGTTGCATAGAGCCTTCCTCTCTTCGCCCCAGCGTGGCGGGAAGTATACCCCAACGGCCGCCGATATGTGGGCAGTATGTGGGGAGTATGTGGGGCGGACACTCTTGTCCGCCAGGGTTGGATGCGACGCTGTCCTACATCAAGTTGTGAACGCAGGCAGGGGCAGCCAAAAAGGGGGCGGGAAAGTCAAAGTCAAAGAACGGGGCGGACAGGAGTGTCCGCCCCACACAGGCAGCTAGGCAGCCGGGATCACCAGCTTCTGCCCGACCTGAATCTTGTTCGGGTCGGCGAGGTTGTTGGCCTTGGCGATGCTGGGATACTTGTTGGCATCACCGTAGAAGTGCTTGCTGATCTTGGACAGGTTGTCGCCCGCCTTGACGGTGTAAGTTACCGGCCCCTGGCGGACCTGGATATCATGCTTCAGGTCGGCAAAGTTGGGGTCGACCCCCTTGATGGCGTCCCAAATACGATTTTTGCTGGTTTCGGAGTCGGCGGTCGCCTTGAGGTAAAGCTGGTTGCTATCAAGATTCAGATTCTGCAGTTCTGCGCCTTCTTCCTGAATCCTGGTCAGCACCGGCTGATATTTCTGCTTCAGCGCTTCAAATTGATCAGGCATGGATGCTCCTTTCAATGTTTTTATGATCGAACCCAGGCCAGAGCCGGTGGCGGGATCGTATATCGCGATCTCCACCGGAGTTGCGAATGGGGAAAGGCTATACGTCTGCGGCTGTGCAAAGCAACTGCCCTTCGCGGCCAACCTCTGATGGAGGTCGCGCTTTGTGGTCTTTGACGCCCCAACTTGAGCTAGTGACGAAGCTTGGCCATCCTGCCTGGAGGCAGCAGTTTCGGTATACTAAAGCTATGCAGGTGCTGGCCAACATCGCGGCCATCGCCAAGGGTATGAGCATCACCTTCCGGGAGATGTTTCAGCCCACGGTGGTGGAGAACTACCCCGACGGACCGGGGCCGCTCAAGGGCGCGAAGTTCCAGGAGCGCTATCGGGGCGTGCACGTGCTGCAACGCGACGAAAATGGCCTGGAGAAATGCGTAGCCTGCTTTTTGTGCGCCGCGGCGTGCCCGTCGAACTGCATTTATATCGAAGCCGCCGAGAATACCGCCGAGCATCGGGTGAGCGGGGCGGAACGCTACGCCCGGGTCTACAACATCGACTATAACCGCTGCATTTTCTGCGGTTACTGCGTGGAGGCGTGCCCCACGGACGCGATCACTCACGGCCACGGCTTTGAAATCGCCAGTTTCAACGCCAGCAGCCTGGTGTATCGCAAAGAACAGATGCTGGCCCCCCTGCCAGCGCATATGGGAGCCAATGCGGTGTTCAATCGAGACGAAGTGGCCGCCGGCGCACCATCGTTACCTGTTCAAAGGAGCTGAACTTCAATAGATTGCTCGAGAGGATCCAACGCCGGTCCCCCAGGGCCGGCGTTTGTGCATGCCCGGCGCGGAGGTGAACCACGGAGGCTCTGGCGACATAGAGCCGTGGATTTCACCACAAGAGGACACGGAGGACACGGAGGACAGCGAGCTTCTGTTT
>CAYOZX010000273.1:0-5040 GCA_964408515.1 uncultured Acidobacteriaceae bacterium
GGAACAGCCATACCAATCATCGCCCGTCACAAAGGTACAAGTTCCACTCATGGCATAAAGCCTCCTACTGAAGGCCGGCACGAGCGCACGGCCTCTCACAGCAGCGAGCGTATTCCCATTGGTACCCGAATGCAAGTCCCCGCCCCCGGACTACGCAGGTCGGCTGCGGCTCGCTGCTAACGCCAGCAGCTCAACGGGCGAAACTTTTTTAATCGCCAGTAGCAGCCCGGCAGCATCGAATAAAGTGGCCGCCTAGCGCCGGAAGTCATGAGCCGGCGTGAAAACGGACTCCTGCCGAACGGCGGCCCTCAATTTGGCAGGAGAAGGCTTGCGCCAGGAGGGCAGCCCATGAACGAACCTTCAGAAAAACGCTCGCAACAGCTCGAATCGGTCGCATCACGACCAGGAATAGCCATCCCTAGCCCACTGCCCCTGGAGGAGATGTCCCGGCTCCGGCAACTCTTAGCCAAGGCCGCAATCCAGGTGGAACCAGCAGGGTTTGAGGAGAATCGGCACCGCGTCGAGCGTGCCTGGCTGCGATCGGAATTGCGGGAGGAGCTGGACCGCGTGCTTGCGGACGATCGGGTGCGGGCATTGCATCGGCCGGCGACGCAGGGGCAAGAACCGAAAAAACCTGACGATGCGAAAGGCTCACGAACGCGAGGAAAAAGAACGCCCGATATCGAAACCAGTCGGCGGCGCGTTGCTCTATATGAACAGTTGACATCCGAACTTGCGAAGGTTCAGGGGTGGCGTACAAGGAACAGGAGATTCCGGGATCTCACGGCGTTGAAACGCGAGTATCCTGCCTTTGCACTTTGGCAGCAACTTTCGGACAAGCAGCAACAGGAGTTGCTGATAGCGGACTTACAAGCGAAAGGTTATGCCTGGAACTTCTGTCGAAGCGAGTTGTGACTGTCGGTTGAGGCTACCATCCGGGAAGTTCTGAGGAAAGACGGCAGGAAGCTCCGGGACGACAAACGTCGGTTTGGCCAAACGTAGAGCCGGTTCCGCCGCGCGATACCCATCTGTACCCCTCATCTGTACCCATCTGTACCCGTTTTTCGCCACATCCAGCCCTGTCTAATTGAATTAGAGGCCAGTTGATTCGGGCCTCAGAAGCCTATGACACACGATCTGGAATCGCTCGAAAGATTGATCTCACCGGAGGGTCTTGCCAGCCTCCTTGGGGTTCAAGTGGAAACATTGCAGCTATGGAGACGGCGCGGCCTTGGCCCTAAGTGGTATCGCATGGGTCGTCAGATTCGGTATTCGGAAGCGGCGGCATTGGAGTGGCTGCGTTCTCAAAGCCAGCAAGATGTAGACACGCGACGTGCAAGCGAAGCGCACAGCAATGAACCCAGGGAGGCGAAATGACTACCCCAATCGTCTGGCCCGAGCCGCTACCCCTCCAGAGCGAATTGCCACCGGTCGATCGCCTCGACGAGGACCTCCTCCCGGCGTCCTTACGGCCCCTGGTTCGGGACGTTGCGGAGCGGATGCAAGTCCCGATGGACTACCCCGGCGTGGTTGCGGTGCTCTCCCTTGCTGGTGTCGTGAATCGGCGCGCCTCCATCCAACCGAAGGCGAGCGATAGCAGTTGGGTGGTGGTGCCCAATCTTTGGGGCGGAATCATCGCGCCACCCGGATTCATGAAGTCCTCCGTTATCGCGGCTGTCACGGCTCCCCTGGCCGAAATTCAGGACAAGTGGCAGCGCGAATAGGAGGAGGCTCTGGCAGGATATAACCAGGCGAAAGAGGAGCGGGAGATCAAGAACGCCGCCTGGAAGGAAGGGTAC
The DNA here is from genome assembly GCA_964408515.1 of uncultured Acidobacteriaceae bacterium. Taxonomy (GTDB): domain Bacteria; phylum Acidobacteriota; class Terriglobia; order Terriglobales; family Acidobacteriaceae; genus CAYOZX01. The sequence goes on from CAYOZX010000273.1 coordinate 1,800, forward strand.
AAAGCGAGCCTGAAGCGCCAGGCGACGAAAGACGGCGCTGCCGTGGCCGTGCCCGAAAGACCCATCGCTCAACTGAGGACGCCCACACTTCGGCGGCTCATCGTGAATGATGCCACCTTCGAGGCCCTGCATCAGACGATGAGCGAGAATCCGGCGGGAATTTTCGTTCTCCGGGATGAGCTGAGCGGATGGCTCGACATGTTAGACCGTTCGGGTCGGGAGGGGGAGCGTGCATTCTTCCTAACGGCTTGGGCGGGCGACACAGGACACACGATCGACCGTGTGGGGCGCGGCACGATTTACGTCGAGCACTGCTGCCTCTCGATGTTAGGCGGCATCCAGCCAGCCCGATTGCGCTCATACCTCGTGGACGCATTGCGCGACGGACCGAGCAACGATGGGCTGATCCAGCGCTTCCAACTGCTGATCTGGCCGGACACGCGACCTGATTGGACACTGGTAGACCGGCCACCAGACGCAGCAGCGCAAAAGCAAGCCGAGAAGGTGTTCCTTGGACTGGTCGAACTCGACGCGGAATCTCCGCTGCCGTTCCGGTTTTCGTCAGAGGCACAGCGGCTTCTCAACGAGTGGCTGCGCAACTTGGAAGCGAAGGTCCGCGGCGACGAACTCCACCCGGCCCTCGTCGCCCATCTGAGCAAATTCCGCTCCCTGATGCCATCGCTGGCGCTTCTGTTCGAGCTTGCTGACCTCGCGGCGGAGGGTTCTGTAGGTTTTGTAGGTTCGGTAGAGGGCATCTTACCCATTATTCGAGAGGTCTCACCGGAGCACGTGAAGCAGGCCATCGCCTGGTGCGATTACCTGGAATCACATGCCAGGCGAGTTTATTCCTGCATTACCACACCCCAGATGCGAGCGGCGCGCGAACTCGCGGACAAAATCAAGCGGAAGAAAGCCGGCGCGCATGGCTCGTTCAGTTGCCGGGACGTGTACCTGAAGGGCTGGAGCGGCCTGGATTCGCCTGGAGCGGTGCAAATGGCGGTAGAGGTTCTAGAGGATGCGTTATGGCTGCGCCGCGAGTACGCCTCCGACACGGGCGGGCGTCCCGGAATGCGCTACATCGTTAACCCGAAGGTCTACCGATGAACACAGGTGCATGTCTATCGGGCTGGCCCATGCGAACTAATCAGCGACCGGGAGCTCGAATAATAGCGAAAAGCCCCGGAATCGACCCTACAAAACCATCAAAAGTCCCTCTGCAGGTTTTGAAGGTGCCAACGCAGCCCAAGGTTCCATTGTTTGTTGTTGGAGTACGCGGCCCAACTCTGTCCGCACGATCACCAGGAGGTTGAACCAATGAAGATCATCCACGTATTTCGTTCCGGCAATTGCTGCGCCCTTGCCATCCCAGAGAGCATCGCCCGACAAGGGCTGACGGAGGTTGATGTCGAGTGGACCCACTGGCCGCCCAGCCACCAGGACAAGGACGAGTGGTCGAACGAGTTTTACCCGAACAAGGTGGTGCCTGCGTTGGAGGCTGTGGCCCGAAAGACCGTCGGGCCGGGATGCATGGTCGAGGTTGCACCAGGCTTACGCGTATGGGTCAGCGGAGAAGTCCAGTGAGACGACAGTGCGGGGAAGTGATTATGGGCGACAGTCTCAATCTCGATGTGCTGATCGACGGCTTCGCTGAGCGAGTCGCGGAAAGGGTGGCTCAGCGCACTGAGGAGCGCCGCCGTGATGTGAGGGAGATATGAGCAGTCCACCACAACTTGCGTTGTCATCAGGGTGTTCGATCAACACTGCCGAAGTTCTCACAATCGGGGAGTCGGCAAACATATTGCGGTGCTCCAAAGCGCATGTGCAGAATCTGCTGGCTGGAAAAGTTGCGGGCGCTCCACCGCTGCCATTCATTCAGCTCGGCCGGCGCAAGCTCATTCGCAGAGAATCGCTAAATCGATGGCTCGAAAATGCGGAGGCACTGAACCAGTGATAGCATCTCCCGTATGCCAGAATTCAGATCCAACGGCGCAGGAAAGCGAGAGTTTCATGCGTCGAAAACGATTCCAGAGGGGCAGCCTCAGCCAGCGCAAGCACGGACGTGCACGCGTGTGGGTTGCTCAGTGGTGGGAGAATGGCTCGCGGCGTTCCATGGTATTGGGGCGTTGCGTGCAGATAAGCCAGAGCGAGGCCCAAACGGCCTTGGCCGCCATCCTCCGCCCGATCAACGAAGGTACGGCGCCGGCTGCACGGCCATGCCTAACCTTCAATCAGTTCGTCCAGCAGGTGTATTTGCCGCACTGCAAGCGAACGTGGAAGGCATCGACCGAACTGACCATGGTGCCAATCATACACAGGCACCTGATTCCACGGTTTGGCGATCGGCTCCTGACGACCATCACTCGGCAAGAGATGCAGGATCTCCTCGAAACGAAGGCACTAGTCCTATCCAAGAATGTGGTGTCGCACCTTCGGTGGTACTTGAACGCGATTTTCAAGCTGGCGTGGTCGGATGGGCTGGTAGGGCACAATCCAGCGGCGGAGCTGCGGGTGCCGAAATGCTGCAAGGCGGGCAAGGAGATGCGTTCGCTCACGGAGGAGGAAGTGGAGCAGTATCTCGGCGTGCTGGGGTTGCAAGAGCGGCTAATGGCACGTTTGGCCATATTTGAAGGGCTGAGGCCGGGCGAGATCCTCGCTCTCCGATGGGGTGCATTCGACGAGGATGCAGTGCGGATTAGGCAGCGTGTGTATCAGGGCGGGTTCGATACGCCTAAGAACGGAAAGCAGAGGGAATCGGCGTTGTCTGACGGAACGATAGCTCTGGTCCGAACGTGGCGGGAAATGGCCCGCTCCACCGTTCCTGATGCGCTCGTGTTCCCTTCGGAGAACCCAGCCTCGCCGCTGGATATGAGCAACCTCTGGCGGCGGGCCTTCAGGCAGCAGCTCGAAGCGGTTGGGCTTGGGTGGGCGACTTTCCAGGTGCTTCGCAAGACGAATGCTTCACTCTCGCAGAAGGCGGGCGTCGATGCGAAGGTGTCAGCGGACCAGCGGGGGCACGGCCTCGGGGTCAGCATGGAGGTCTATACCATGTCGGATCGGCATCAGAAACGCGAGGCCGTAAAGCGGCTCGAAGAGATGGTCTCGCAGGCGCAGAAAATGACGGCGTGACCCGCTTAATGGAGTAAACGGAGTAACGGTTGAGAACTCGGTGGCTGCAAGTTGTTGAAAATGGAGCGGGAGACGGGAATCGAACCCGCAACCAACAGCTTGGAAGGCTGTGACT
>CAYOZX010000274.1:0-3423 GCA_964408515.1 uncultured Acidobacteriaceae bacterium
AAGACCTGGTGGTGATCGTGCTCGACCGGCCGCGGCACGAGAAGCTGATCGCCGACATCCGCAAAGCGGGCGCGCGCATCCGCCTGATCGGCGATGGCGATCTCTCGGCCGGCATTGCGGCCGCCGTCATCGGAACTGGCGTGCATGCGGTCATGGGATCGGGGGGAGCGCCCGAGGGCGTGATCACCGCCGCGGCGATCCGCTGCTTGAACGGCTACATGCAGGGACGGCTGGTGATCAACAAACCGGAGCTGGAAGAGCGCATCGCCCGCATGGGCATCAAGGACAAGAACAAGATTTACGAGGCCCAGGACCTGGCGCCCGGCCGGCAGCTCATCTTCGCCGCCACCGGGGTGACCGACGGAGCGCTCATGCGCGGCGTGCGCTTCTTCGGCGAAGGCACGCGGACTTCGTCGGTGATCATGACCCTGCGCACCGGAAAGGTGCGCTTTATCGACAGCATCCACCTGGAGAAGGGCCCGGATGTGAAGGTGCGCTTCACCTAGATCTGGCCTAGCGGGTTGCGGCGTCCGGAACGCCACTCAGCCCGCGTCGGCGACTTCCGCTTACCTGAGCGGCCCTAAGTTTCACCGCCGACCCACGAATTCCAGACGCCGCTACTGCCCAGGCCCAAACTCTTCCAGCACGGCTTTGCGCATCAGGTCTGGCGGCAGCAGGCCCTGGGCCAGAATGAAGTCGTGGAATTTCTTCTCATTGAATTTCGCGCCCAGCGCAGCTTCAGTTTCCCGGCGCAGCGCGATCATCTTGCTGTAGCCGTAGTAGTAGCTATTGGCCTGTCCAGGCGCGCGATAGGTGTAGCGCTCGACTTCTTCCTGCGCGAAGGCATGGGACTGCACCACATCCTGCTCCAGAACCCGAAACGCATCCGCCGGCTGAATCCTGCCCAACTGCAGCTCGGGATCGAGGAACATGCGAGCCGTGCGCAACAGGCGGTAATCGAGGGAGATCAGCTGTCCCTCCAGCGGCATGTAAGGCTTGATGAGGTATTCGGAATATAGTCCCCAGCCCTCGACGTTGGTGCTGTTGAAGGCATATTCGGCCCGCGCCAGAGAGACGCCATGCTCCACCATGGAGTCGAACTGCAGTTCGTGACCCGGACGCGCCTCGTGCGCGGTAATGGTCCAGGCCGCTGCGTCAAACGTGAAATCGTCATATTTTTCTGACGCCGTCTGCCCCGGCCCGGCGGGAAGGTTGAGCGGCAGCACGAACTCCCCCTTTTCGCCGGTGTTGTGCAGAAATGGCGGAGGAACCATGTGCGGAGCCGGCTGCTGCGCGGTCTCGGCCGCCGTGGCGATCCGGATTCGCGCCGGCCGCTCCGGCAAAGTGACGAGCTGGTGGTCGACGATGATGCCCTCAATCTGCTTCAGCCGCTCCAGGTAGAACGGCAGGATGGCGTCTCCGACCAACTGCTTCTTCTTGAGCTCGCGAATCACATCGCGGTAATCGCTCGAGGGCAGGTGCCTCTGTTGGGCGATCTGCTCCGCGATGGGTTTCATCTCCGCCTGCAGTTCACTGAATGCCTGGTGGGCCATCGCCGCCAAGCGATCAGGGGGCAGGTCAATGCCATAGCCTTCCAGGTTCAGCGCGTATTCCTCGGGTGGAAGACGGAAGTCATCGCGCGCCTTGGGCAGGACATTAGCTTTGGTCCAGGCGTCGTACTCGGTCAGCTGCGTCTTCAGCCGGCTCAGGGGCTCCTGCCACTCCTTCAGGTTGTACTTCTGCAGCAGGGCGCTGATGCCTTCCACATAATTAGGATTGCGTGCCAGCTCGGTCTCGATCTCGGTGCGCGAAGGGTAGAGGACCCCCGGCTTGGCCATCTGCTCCACCACCCGCTGCTTCAGGATATCGGCGAGTGCCTTGTATCCCGGCTCCAGGCCTGCATATTTGCGGATGCGGACAACCGCCGCCGGGCGCCTTTCAGCAGCCGTCTGCTCATCCAGCAGGATTCGTAGCCCGCGAAAAACCCTCCGGCTGGCATTCAGGAAATCTACTTTGTGGGCGCGAGCGAAGTCCTGCCGGCGGAGTTCCAGTTCCACTCGGCGGACGACGATCTGCAGGTCCTGCACCACCTCCGGTTGCTTCTCTTCGCCGATCGCCCTCCTCAGCTCCGCCAGGACGGCTTCCATCTCTTTGCGTTCCTGGTCTTCATCTGCCAGGGTCGGCTGAGAGACATCTTTGTCGTACTGGCTCAGGCCTTCGTCCGACCCGTCTTCCGGAGTGTGCTTCATCTCGACCGCCAGCACCTTGCCGGTGTAGCGATTGCTGACCGCGATCCAACCGGCGCCGCCCTTCTGAGCCCAGGCCGGCAGGCTCATGAGTGTGAGGACAAAACTGCAAACTATTTTGCGATGCAAAGTTATCTCCATGGAAAAACTTTCCTTTCCACCACAAAGCTGACCATGAGCGCTGCGGCTCACAATCGGAGAAGAAAATGTTAAGTCGCTGATTTCCCCGGCTCGTTCCTATTCTCGACCGAGGGCTCGCATAGTAGTTCCCAGCGACCTTGGCGAACCCTTGGCGTTCTTCGCGGTTACCGGTTCCCTCGCAATCTGGAACCAACGAGTGTGGCTCAAACCCTGAGAGTGCAGTCCGTTTCGTCATTTCCTGCTGCTTCTCTCGTGACTCAGGAATTTTCCAATCCCCAGCCGCACCTGCACCGTGTTGATGCCGGGGTTAGGATCGCTCAGGCCGGCATTGGAAATGTGCATGTAGCGCAGCTCGACGCTCCAGTTGCGCGACTGACCCAGGAAATGCGTGCCTAGGGCGAGGCCCGAGGTGAAATTAACCCGGCCCGTGCCGGTGGGCACGTCCTTAGTGGTGAAAAGAGTCCCGCCGCTCAGTTCAAGATAGGGCACCACCTGACCACGAGTGGCAAAGTTCCACTTCAGGTTCAGTGGGTTGAAACCGGCTCCGTACGCTGCGTTGGCCGGCTGAAACACAAGAGAGACCGGCACGGCATCCACGGCGTACTCAAACCTGCCCTTCAGAATCCCGGGACCGTGCGGCCGGGTAAGGATCCATCCGTAGCGCAGCCCGGCGTTCCACACGCCGGTGGCGGAGGTCCCGCCGGGGACGGAATGTCCGCCGCCCGTCCACAACTGGAGTTCGCGCCCGCCGTCCTCCACCCGTGCCTGGGCCATGACCAGCGAAGCCTGAATCAGCAGGATGGCAAAGAGCGATCGCTTCATGAGGGTTCGGGCTTGACGGCTCCGCAGCAAGAATCGTCACCATACCGCAAAGCGGCAGAGGATGACAAACAAAGATGGGCTGGCGGCCGGTTGGGTCAGGCAATCAAGGCTTCATCCCGAATAGCGCCAGGGAGCGCAGAGCTCGACGAAGAACCCTATAAACCCAGGCCGCCATCGACGGCGAGAATCTGACCGGTAATGAAGTGCGGCGCCG